>JBJKQK010000031.1:0-3457 GCA_046705285.1 Terriglobia bacterium | reverse complement strand
GTCTGGTTCTCAAGGCGCATCTGGGCCTGAGCGGGAATATAAATGGTTGTGGCGTTAATGGTTGTGAATGGAATCTCCACCTGGAGTGGATAGCTGAAGCTGATGTCGACTCCGCACTGTTGCGGGTAGGTGTTTTCCAGCCAGGCGGTCTTCTGGCAGTAGTTGACGACTGCGCCCGGATCGAGGCTGTCCGCCTTCAACACCGGCGTCACATAATTATTGAAGGTGTTGGTGTTTGACGCGCACGAACCGCTGAGCGGGTCAGGAAAAGCGTTTCCATTTGCAACAGAGCTTGGCAATACGGCATAGCGTGCGCCCTCGCGGGCTGCACGGGTTACGGTCTCATAAATGTTGAAGGCGCGGCCTATCCAAAAAATGCCGACGAGCAACATCAACAAGACAGGAACGATGAACGCAAATTCGAGCAGTTCGGCGCCCGAATCCGCATGAAGCAGGGCACGGGTACGCGCCCCCCATGAACTGGCGGAATCCCCAGGCTGTTGGATGGGCCGCCGGAGCCGGTTTCGATCTGGTGTACTAAAGGTCTGCAACTTTAATCCCCCTCCGCGATTCAATTGGCACCTCCCGAAGCTCCCCTGCAAATCCGTGTACACAAAAGTTGTCTTGCAAAGCCCGCTTTGTGTCAGGGAATAGTGACGGGCAAGCCGCGTTTGTGACACATAGCTGCGATCGAACATTGTGTGACTGCAGGAGACATTCCAAACCAGCTCCGAACAGGAATCATTAACTCCAACATCCAATTGCCTCGAATCCCATCAACGTGCTTGCCATTATGCAAGTCGATAATATTCGATCACGAATAACGCGGCGGCTTGCAATACCCTCCTGCACCTCAGTATTGGAATTGGCGGGTCGCGTGCCGCTTGATCAGACTGCCTTTGATGAAGATCGGCCGGCGGCCCAAAGCCGTCGCTACAATCTTTTTCAGCAACCTAAGGCTCTGTAACTCGTGCCCTATCGGATCGCAGCCAGAAAAGCCTTAACTGTGTGGCTGAGTGCTGCCCAGTGCGGTGGCTGGGCGCTAGCAAGCCCCGACGCAATCAACAATAGAGCCAGCGCCAGCAGACCCAGGCCCACACTCTCGAAAACCCTGCGGCCCCGTTTTCCCGGTTTCGGCGGATCGGGAGCACCCTTAATAAAAATCAAGTCGCCCGACCTTTCCAATCGAATCGCCATTTTCCCCCTCCCCCTCCATTCCTGGTTGCACACTACCCTGCATGAACATTCTCATTGAGGAGTGGACCCCCTGCCGGTACGAGCCGATGTTCGGGAATTCTTCCGCCCGCTCCGCCCGGTGCGAAGGCGCTGCAACAACCGAAGCCATCAGCCTGCCCATGCAGCCCTTCCAGGGAACGGAAGAACTGAATGCCTCTACGCGCTCGGCAAGCGTGCGGCGAATCCAACTGGCGGAACGAACTCCTCCTTTTCATGTATTCAATGTTATGCGCTATCCCGCAGAACTCAATTAGGTGGGTGCATGAAAACAGATTTCCAAACACCCGAATGTGGATCAGGTATTTACCCGAGTTCAGGGCGCAAAGTTTTTCTGTGAGGGTGCGCGGTCTGATCTCAGCAATCAGGGCGGCGGGCGGTGCAACTCGATTTGCCGTTGCACGAAGAACCGGGAACGCCGCTGATGGAATCACTGCGACGCCGCCAAGCGGCACGTAGGCACGACTCGCTGGAAAGGCTCAGCACAGAGGCCACTGAGTGGCCCGTGCGCTCTGTGTGGGAATGGGGGAGCTACGGAGGATACAGAGAAGAACACTCGTTAAAGGCAAGACGGGATTTATCCGTTGCCGGCCGCTCGCGTCGCGAGACCGCAGACCGCAAAGACCAGCGGTCTGCGCCACCCGCCATGCCACCTAAGTGGGTGGGAAGTTCATGCGGCGCAGGATGGCCTGGAAGCGCGGGTCGGTACGAACGGGTTCCCACACGGGATTGATTTGCAGCAATGCCAAATGCCAGTCGCGATCCTCGTAGGCTTTTTCCAGATATTTAAAGGCCTGATCCTTCTCGCCCAGACGCGCAAAAAGGTAAGCGAAGTCAACCGCCCTGACATACCGGTGCTTCGATTCTTTCCTCAATCTCCGGAGATCCCAAAGGTAGTAACCTCGTATGCCGCCCTTTGCGTAGGCTTGCCCGAGCGCTGCCACTTCCGCCGGGCTTGCTCCAGAAAGTGATCTCGCTTTCTGAAAAGCGGCGATCGCTTCTTGATACATGCCTTTGGATAAGTAAGCGTCACCAAGGTTACCGTAAGCAACAGCGAATTCGGGAAACAGTGAAACCGTTTCCCGTAACCCGTGGATTGCCCGGTCATATTGGCGCAAGAACAAGTATCGACAAGCCAGGCAATCACCGATGATCGGCGACAGGGGGTCCAGTTCGTACGATTTTCGGCCCTCAGCCACGGCTTCGGCATGCCTCCGCGTGGCCGAAAGGTATTCGGAGTACCAGTGGTGTGCTGTAGCATAGTTTGGATTGAGCTGGATGGCGCGCTTGAAGTCTCGCTCACACGCCACCCAGTCCCAGTCGTATTCGAAGTGAGCGTACGCCATCGAGGTATGGGCTTCGGCCGAGGCTTCGTCAATTTGTAGCGCTTTCCTCGCCGCTGCTTTCGCTTTTGGATAAGCGTCCCTGGGGCGCAAATAGCCCCAGTCACCGAGCAGGTTGAAGGAATCAGCCACTCCTGCGTAAGCGGATGCGTACGCAGGGTCAATCTCTATAGCTCGCTGGAAAAAGGCAATGGCCTTCTTAAAACCCTCTTCGGTTCGCTTATTCCAATAGAATCGTCCCAAAAGGTAAAGCCGGTGAGCTTCCGGGTTGACGGGGCGTGAGTCGGCAAGCCGAGCATGCTCCTGCGGTGTCAGCTTGACCTTGATTTGACTGGCGATGGCGCGTGCCACCTCATCCTGCAATGCCAGCACGTTATCCAGGTTGCGTTCGTAGGTTTGTGCCCAAAGATGCCGGTCGGTGGGCGCATAGAGCAGATTCGCCGTGATGCGTACCCGGTCACCGGAATGCCGCACGGTGCCTTCCACGATGGCGTCCACGTTGAGTTCGCGCGCGATCTGCGGCAGCGGCTTCTTCGTTCCTTTGTAACGCATCACGGACGTGCGCGAGATGACGCGCAGAGCGCTGATCTTGCCGAGATCCGTAATCAATTCCTCTGTCATGCCGTCCGCAAAGTATTCCTGTGCAGGGTCGCCCGAGAGGTTTTCAAGCGGCAGCACGGCGATGGATTCAATCTGCGGAAAGGGCACGCCATGGCTGGCTCCAACACTCGGCAGCAAGCGACCGCGCAGACCACCGACGTTGAAGGCAAAGAGCGTCCCGAACAGACCAATGGCAGCAACCGCAGCGACTGTCATGAGGGCGAGCCAGCGCCTTCTCTGCCGGCTGGCCTGGATCGCCGTTGGTGGCTGCGCTGCCGCAG
>JBJKQK010000030.1:0-10365 GCA_046705285.1 Terriglobia bacterium | reverse complement strand
CAACGCTTTCACGCGAGGAACTCCTTCGTGAGGTGTGGGGTTATGACGGAGCGACGCTCACCCGCACTGTTGATGCCCACGTCTGGATGTTGCGGCAGAAACTGGAGGAAGATCCGCAGAATCCCCGGCACTTTCTCACCGTTCGCGGCTTGGGTTACAAGTTTCTGCCAACGCCTGCCTGAATGATTTTCCTTTCCAAGAACGCACCAATGAGGGATAGGAGAATTTGCGGAACATGCGGCGGGATTTCCCTATGCTTTCGGCTCTCGAAGGTCCCGGAATCCTGCCACAGATGAGGGGGCCTTCTTTAAGCAGGCAAGGGTCCTGCGGAAGGGAAGCCCACCCCCCCACGAATGGGAGAGTGGGCTTGTTGGTCGGGTTTGGAGAGCTGTGAGAAGACCTGTGCGGAGCTTTCACTCCTAATATGCCAAATAGGGGCCGATGACTCCGTTTGGCCCTGTCTGGTTTTCGATTCCCACGAAGACGTTGCGGCCGAAGAAAAACGGCAGGCCGAAATCAACGTAGTCCGAACTCGTGCCGGTCCCGCTGTCGCCGCCCAGGTTATTGAAGGCGTAATTCAGACCATTATTTGCCGCAAACAGAGCAAAAGCATTCGCGATGTTGAAGCTGACCGGGTTCGAAGTTCCGTTCAGGCCAGCGGTGGTCACTGTGTAACTCAAGGTTGATGGGGGACAGTAAAATCCTGTCGGATTCCCCTGCGAATCCAGGCACTCTTGGATGCCAAGCGTAGTGGCATCGAGAAAATAGAGGGCGTTTGATCCACTGTCGACGAAACTGTTTTGATAGTCGATGTTGTTGTAAATGGCATCGAAATTCCCTGTGCTGGGATCAACGGTATAGACCTGGGCATTGCCCAGAGCGTTGTCAGACTGGGTTCCAATGCCAAAAATCATCGATCCCGAGACGCTCGGCGCTCCGCTGTCGGATATGGACGGCAGTGAAATGAGCAAGCCGTTGTTGTCCTGAGGAAATGTCCAAACCGGGTTCTGAAGCTGAGATTGCACCGGAACGGAGGCGCTTGTGCAGACTGAGCCCGCGGTGGGAGGACATAGATAATACAGAGCCGGCACACTTGTCGTGGAGGCACACGCGGAGCCACAGTCCTGTTCGAAGACCCCGACTCCCAGGATCCCATTGGCCCCGAGCGACTGCACAGTGTTTTCGTTCACTGAGCTGCTGCTGATGCATGAGTTGGGTACCGGATACTGCGGCGAGGCGCTGATCAATTGGATGGGGACTGATGAGCCCGTTTCCCCCGCCATCTTGATATCCGCGGACACAACCGGCCCCCAGACGTACGATCCGTCAGCAAAGGCAGCGCACTCGTTCAACGAGTTGCTGGTGGTGCTGGTGCTGCCGCTGTTGTCGGTGATTGCCGGTAGGGACAGCGTCACCGCCGAGGAAAGCAACCGCAGCCCCTCTGATCCCGTGTCTACCAGGACATCGTTGATGGTCTGGCAGGTCGAAGTTCCGGGCACGCAGATGGTCACGCTGGTGAAGACCCCGTTGGTATAGTTCTGGGCCGGGCCGCTGTTGACTTCAATGGCTTGCGTGTTTTGTGCGGTACTGGGTGACGGGCTTGTGGAACTTGAACTGGACCCACCCCCTCCGCCGCAACCGGCCAGGGCCAGAGAAACTGCCGCAAGCAGGGGAAAGAGAACAAACCGCGTGTGCCACCATCCTTTAAGCAGTTTCATCGCACCACCTCCGCTGATACGTTAGCCGGCACAAGGCTTGGTACATATGCGACCCCATGGAACGCCCGCATGTGCCCGCCGCTGACCAGTACAAAGTCTTTTGTCCTGATCACCAGCGGCCCGCCCCGCTGCCGCCGGGATTGCGCCGCCTGCTGGAACTGTGTAAAGTAGGAACCCAGCAACTGGCGCAGGTCAGGCATGATCGGACTCTGCCACGAAATCCCAAAAACCATGCCCTTCGGCGAGACATATTCCCTGACAACCTTGCCGTTTACCGAGCTGAGCTGTTTGATGGAATAGCCCTGGCCTGATACCTGGCGAAGCTGCGCATGCATTCGCTGCTGGTCAGTGGCTACAGAATTCTCATACTCCCCGAGAACCGCCCAGCCGGAAGAGCTTGCCAGAAGCAAGACTACAAAAACAGACAGAAAGATCTTCATAATCCTCCCTTGATTTGTTTTATTCAGGGGACCTGGCGGTCCCGGTCGAGCACGTGAGTGAAGTCCAGAGATTGTCCCCGGTGCAGACCTCAATCGGGTCGCCCGTGCCATCCACGTTGCCGCCGCATTTGCTGCATCTCATCCATCTTTTTCTGCTGGTCTGCGGTCAGAATCGGATGGATCTTTTTATACGTCTGTCGGTGGATTTCGCGGAACTTGGCGAACCGTTCTTCTCTGGACATTGAAGTGTCCTGCCGCAAGGCCATCATCTGCTGGTGCTGTTCTTCCAGGATCGGTTTAATCTTGGCCTGCTGCTCATTTGTTAGATGCAATTGCTTGGTCATACGTGCCAATTGCTGCTCGGGAGTCATCGGCCCACGCATTCGCTGCCCGCGGTACTGGGGTAGTGGCGCGCCGGATAGCATTTTGATTCCCAGCAGAATCATGATGGCGACACCCGCCACCAACAAAATGGTCTTTGCCTTCTGAGACCTTCCGCCCTGTCGCCATTTTAGAATCTGAGAGTTGTCCAGTCCGAAGGCCCTTCTTGTTTCCTCGGTCATCATCTATCCCTCCTTACGGGGCGTCCACACCGTACTTTCACACACTTACCTTCTCTATAGAAAAATAGACGCCACTGCTTTCCCGCGAGTTGCGCCCCGTCGGTTAAATCTGCGTAAAACCATGCCGGAGGGCGGCAGGTCTGCGCCTGAAAGCGTTGCCTTACTTATTGCGGCAGAGCATCCCCACTCGATCTAGAAGATCCCCTCCTTAGGATAGCGTGGATCTGAGACCTCAGTTCAGCTTTTGGATTCGCCATTGTGAATGGAACAAGGCTTAAGGGACGAGAGTTACAGAGAGGGCGTGAGATTCACGTCCCCACAGTGCATGCGCAAGGCCCGGCAGGATTCAGATTTAATTCGGGTTAGTTCTAGTTCGGTGAGTGCCTTTTCAGCACCTGCTCCATCGCATGCCGGTAGCCTATCCATGGGCCGGGAACTGGCGGGCCTGGGTGCCAACCCACCAGAGACAAGCCCACCCCGTCCCAATGTAACAATCAGATTGACTGACCAGCGCCAACGGCTTGGCCGCTCAGGGGCAGGTCTGCCCCGGCGGGCATGTGATAGCCAAATTAACGAGCGTACTCCTGACGACAGAGGAATTGGAACCGAGCGTGCCATTGATCGTGATCGTGTAATTTCCCGTCGTCGAACCGGTGGTGGATGGGGCGCTCCGGCAAGAACCCAGGAGCACCGCACATAGAATCAGCAGGCAAAGCGCACAGACTTGAACGCGGAGCCACCGGTGGCCTGCCAGATTCGGGATCTGATCCCGCTTACGCCAGAGCACAAGCGAACCCACCAAGACAAGAGCTAACAGAGAAAAAATCAAGGGGGATGTTACATCAGGCGGAATGAAGGGAGGTGGTGGAGATGCGCTGGTCTTTGTCGTGTGGACCGTCAGGGTAATATTGGAAGCGCTCGATCCGCTTGGAGTGACCGAGGAATGCGAGAAGCTGCATGTGGCCCCGGGCGGCATTCCGTCTCCACATGCGAGCTGGACCTGGTTGCTGAATCCGTTGATCGGCGTCAGGAGAATCGTGTAGTTGGCGGGCGCTCCCGGAACGATCGTCGCCAGCGCCGGAGCAGCAGTGGACAAACTGTAATCCGTAAAAAGAAGATTCAAGTTGACCGTTGTATTCTGTGAACCGCTGGTTCCCGTAACTTCAAACGGGAATACGTCGCTGTATTTGCTATTTACCGTGTCGATGGGCAAGGCGTCGGTGAGATTGGTGATCGTCAGAGTGCTGGTTTGCCCCGCGAGGATGTTTGCGGGACTGAATGAACACGTCCCGCCATTGGATGTTAAGGTTGATGGGCAGGCAAGTGTGATGCTCCCGGTGAAATTGCTGGGCGCCGACGCCGCAATCTTAAATGTTGCCGTCGTGTTTCCAATCAATGTGCTGACATTGGGACTTGGAGAAGAAAGCGTAAACTGTGCGACCCCTGTACCCGAAAGGGCAACCGTCTGCGGACTTCCGATGGCGTTATCACTAATCGACAAGGTACCGTTCCGCGCGCCGCTGACAGTGGGAGCAAAGGTTACGTCCACACTGCAACTTTGGCCCACATTAAGCACATTGTTCAGTGTTGAACCACAATTGTTTGACTCCGAGAAATCACCAGTGGCGCTGATGTTGGTGATCGTCAGGGTTTGCGTGCCGGTGTTGGTAATTGTCACCGGTTGGGATTTGCTGACTTGCCCGATAGTCTCGTTCCCGAAGGTAAGGCTGGAAGGCGATACCGTGACCGCCGTTGCGGTCGTCACACCTGTTCCAGTCACCTTGATGGTCTGCGGGCTCCCGGCCGCATTGTCTGTGATGGTAAATTCTCCTGATTCGGGTTGATGGGTCGAAGGCGTAAAAGTGATATTAATCGTGCAGGAACCACCGCTCGCAGCTACCGTGCCGACGCAGTTGTCCGTTTCGGCAAAGTCGCTGGTATATCCAGTCGTGTCCGTTTCGGTGAAAGTGATCCCCGATATGGTCAGGGGCGCTGTTCCTTCATTGGTAACCATCACCGTTTGTACAGCGCTACGGACGTTCTGAGTCTGATTTCCGAAGGCGATATTTTGAGGCACGATCGACATGCCGGGGGAGTTGGCCGGTTGGATTTCAGCGATGAATGCATTCCCAGCCACCCCCGCCAGGCTGGATTGATATGCCTGATAGGTGCCCGCAATCGCCGGGAAATTCGTGGAGGAAGTGCTGCCAGTGACATAGACGTTGAGCGAAGAATCGAGGGCGATAGCTTGGCCGAAATCGGCCCCGCTTCCCCCGAGGTAGGTCGATTGGACAAGTGCCGTTCCAGTGGGGTTCACCTCGGAAACGAAAGCGTCAGCGCACGCGGCAGTACCGCAGGCGCTGCCGCCACTGATCCCCAGAACAGCTTGGATAGGATTTTGAGTGGGGAAATCACTAGAGTTTGTGAAGCCCGTTACAAAGGCGTCGCCTGAAGAATCCACGGCAATTCCATTGGCCTGGTCTGTCCCGCCACCCCCAAGAAGAGTTGAATACACCAGCGTCGGCCCCGAGGGGTTCAGCTTGGAAACGAAGGCGTCAGTAAGTCCATGATTGGTCAATTGGAAAGCGCCAACAGAAGTCGGAAAATTGGTTGATGTGCTGGCGCCCGTGATATAGATGTCCCCGCTCTTATCTAGTGCAAGACCATAGGCTCGATCGTCGGCGCTGCCCCCAAAGTATGTCGAAAATACGAGTGATGAACTTGAGGAAGTGACCGTGATCTCGCTGACAAAAGCATTGACCGTACCGCCGTTTGCTCCCTGAAGTGGGTTCTGGAGGGGAAAGTTTGATGAAAACGTGTATCCCGCCACATAAATATTGCCGGAGCTATCGACCTGAATGCTTTGCCCAACGTCAGCTTGCGATCCGCCCAAATAACTCAGATAAAGGAGTTGCGAACCGGAAAAGTTGACCTCAGCAACGAAAGCGTCCGAGGCGCCTGCGTTGTTTGGTTGCAGGGCATTGAGAGTGGTCTTAAGATCCGGAGATTGTGTAGACCCAGTGACGTAAGCATCGCTTGAGGAATCGATCGCGATGCCGTATCCCGCGTCTGCTCCACTCCCTCCAAGGTAGGAAGAGTAAACAAGACTTGCACCCGTGCTGGCCAGTTGCGCGACAAAGGCGTCGCCCGAGCCCCCGTATGTGGACTGAAATGCACTGGAGGTCGTTGGAAAGTCTGATGAGGACGTGCTGCCTGTGATGAACGCGTCCCCACCCGCATTAACTGCGATTGCAGCTCCCGAATCTGCTCCACTGCCACCAATGTAGGTGGAATACACAAGTTGTGGAGTAGACGAGGTGCTTGACGGGTTACCTGAGGGATTTATCTTGGCCACAAAAACGTCGCCATTGCCGGAATAACTAGCGCTTTGGACGCCCGTAGTGGTTGGGAAATTAGATGAATTGGTGGTTCCAACTACGTAGGCGTCTCCGGAGGAATCGACGGCGATCCCGTAGCCGATATCACCGCCATTGCCTCCCAAATAGGTCGAATAAGACAGTACTGGGTCAATCACCAGCTCCTGCCGCCGATCGTACCGGCCCACTTTAAACCCTACCTGGTTTCCTGCTCCGATCTGGTAGTGAACCGCAACTTCGCGCCGCCCTGCCCCTCGCCCTTGATAGGCCCTGGGCCGACGCAGATAAACCGCTCCTCCGCTTACTTCCACCACCAGGTCTCCCGCCCGGTTCAGGTGCAGGGATTTCACGCCTTGCAGACCCATGCGGATGGCCTTCGGATTGGCTCCCGGCGAGATCATGAAATCGTTTTCCAGTTGCCCCTGGCGGCCGAAATAAACCAGGTCAATGCCGGGATAGTTATGGTGGTAGCGAACTTGGGCGTAATTGGGAATATGCGTGTGCCAATCCCGAGGATTGTTCCCAAGAAAATAATTGCTATACCCTGCCAATTGATTCTCACCGGTAACTTGCGCTGATGAAGCGGCCCGCAGCAGCCGGAGCCTCAATGCGACCAGAGAAGAAGATTGCTTTCCCGGGGTGCGTCTGTGCTTCTCAGGACGAAGAGCGAGGACGGCTTCGCGGGAAGTGAGGAACAACGTGTAACCCTGGCCTCGGGCCAGATACTTGACCCGAGGGCTGGTTTGTCCCTGATTGACCTCGAAGCTGACCGGCATTTGAGCGTAGCGGCCTGCCCAGAGTTGCAAGTCAGGCGTGCCGCGAACGGGAGATGCTTGAACTCCGTTCGAGATCATACTGGTGGCTACCAGCGCGGACCCAATAAGGCATAATCCGACCAGGCAGCGCATCCATAGCGGCTGTCCTCGACCCCGTCGGGGTTCCTTTTGCACCGTAGCGCAACTTTTCTTATTCACACTCTTTCTCCTTGAATATGCCGGGAAATTCTCCAGCATTCTCCAAAATCTTTAAATTCGGTCGCCAATCTCGCGTCAAGACAGACTGCGCTACCCCCCACAAACATCAAGGTGAAACCGCCAAATTAACCGTGGTGGCTCGCTGAACGCTGCTGTTGCTTCCCATGGTCCCGGTTATCGTGATGGTATGCGTGCCCGTGGGGGTACCCGTTACTGCCGGAGTGGTCGTCGGGCCGACATAGGTGTTGTTGCACGCCGCCACAAAGGCAGTCAGCAAGCCCGCCAGGATCAGGACTGCAAAGCTCGCGCGAAGACGTAACGGGGCCCTGCCATGATGGCGCCGCGCGCTGAACGCTGCGGCAGCCACAAAAATCATGCTGAGCGCCACCAGAAAAACCCACCACCCGAAACTTGAATTTGTTCCCGGCGGTGGTACCCCTCGCGGGAGCGGCAGCAAAAAAGAGGACTTCTGAGCAGTAGTGCTGATCGTGAGCGTAGCCGTCGCCGCAGATGTACCGTTCAACGTGAGTCCTGGCGGCGAGAAGGCGCAAGTTGTGTCAGGCTTTTGCGGTGTAGCGTCCGTCCCTTGCGGCAGATTCGAGCAACTCAACAGGACAACTTGGTTGAATCCGTTCGATGGGGTCAGGGTGACGATATAGGTGGCCGACAGACCGGCCGTAACGGAAGCAAGGGGCGGCGACGGCGGAGTCTGCGAAAGCGAGAAGTCTGAAAAAAAGATTGCCAGGGATACAGTTGTCGTCTGGTTGCCGCTGGTTCCTGTCACTGTGAAGTCTACAGGAGATGCAGGACCGGGCTTGGAAACGTTTGACGAAAGACCGCTGACTGTGAGTTCGCTCGTCTGGCCTGCCGTGATAGAAGTAGGGTTAAAACTGCATGTTGCTCCGCTACTGCATGAAAGGTTGATGGTGCCTAGAAACGAATTGGGCGCTGAAGCCCCAATTGTGAACGTTGTTGAACTAGTCCCAATGAGAAGTAGAGTCGATCGTGCACTCGTCGAAAGCGAAAAGACCGCACTTCCCGTTCCACTGAGGGGAACGGCCTGAGAACCAGAGGTTGAGTTATTCAGGACGACCAACGAACCCGTGCGATTTCCGGTTGCCGTTGGCGTAAAAGTAACACTGGCACTGCAGTTTGCACCCACGTTCAACACGAAAGAACCCGTGGAGAGATTTCCGCAAGTGTTTGTTTCCGCGAAGTCTCCCGACGCGCTGATACTGGTAATCGTGACGGCCGTGCTGCCGGTGTTGGTGATCTGAATCGTCTGGGCAGAGCTCGTATTTCCTACCGTGGTCGCAGGGAAGGAAAGGCTGGTGGGAGTAACTGTCAGTGACCCTCCCGTCGTAACACCGGTCCCGGTAACCGTGATTGTCTGGGGACTTCCTTGAGCGTCGTCCGCGATAGTGACCTGATCTGTCACGGGGCCCGTCTGGGTTGGTGTGAAAGTTACTTGAATGGCGCACGTACCCCCTCCCGACGGGACGATTGTCCCACAGTTGTTGGTTTGACTGAACTGCCCGCTCGCAGTAATGCTGGTGATTCCGAGAGGTGCACTGCCCGCGTTGAGCAGCGTGACAGTCTGCGATTGACTCGTTGTGTTTAGAGCCTGGCTCCCGAAATTGAGCGCCTGGGGGCTGAGTGCAGCCGCAGGTGCGTCTTGTGGAGAGATCTTGGCGACAAATGCATTAGTGCTCGAATTCGTTCCTGCATAAGTGGGCTGAATCGCTCCGGCAATAACCGGGAAGTTCGTTGAGGTTGTGCTACCTGTTACATATGCTGCGCTTGAAGAGTCGACGGCGATAGCCTGGCCTAAATCCTGGGCGCTTCCCCCCAGGTAAGTGGAATACACCAAATTTCCGGAAGGACCAAGCTCACTGACGAAGGCATCGGCACAAACAGTCGAGCCGCAAGAGTTCGCCCCGGAAATGCCAAGGACCCTTTGCAGAGCATCCACCAATGGAAAGTCACTAGACTGGGTGTAACCGGTCACGAAAGCGTCGCCTGACGAATCGAGAGCTATGGCATTCGCCTGATCCGTGCTGCTGCCACCTAAAAGGGTAGAATAGACCAGGTTAGTTGCACCAGCTGTCAGCTTCGTAATAAAAGCATCTCCCCCGCCGTTATTAGTGGACTGAAAGGCTCCGCTGGTTACCGGAAAGTCGGTCGAGGTGGTGTTGCCAGCCAGATAGATGCTTCCGGCCGAGTCAAGAGCAATGGATTGAGCGCTAGTTGATCCGTTCCCGCCCAGATAGGTCGAAAACACCAGTGAGGAAGTCTCGGGATTGATTTCCGTCACGAAAGCGTCCGATGTCCCCGAAAGTGACGCCTGGTAGGGACTTTGAGTTGGAAAATTGGAGGAGAAAGTATATCCGGCGACATACGCGTCGCCGACGCTGTCCAAGGCAATGGCTAGAGCTTCATCCGCGCCACTTCCCCCCAGGTAAGTTGAGTAAAGTAAGGCCGTGCCGGTTGGATTGAATTCCGTTACGAAGGCATCGGAGCCGCCATCGAGACCAACCTGCAGAGCATTCGCGGTCGGGAAGTCCGTCGACTGCGTGGATCCTGTCACAAAGGCGTCGCCCGAGCCGTCCACTGCGACGGCACGCCCGTAATCAATTGCGCTCCCGCCGAGATAGGTGGAATAAACCAAAGCCGTGCCCGCGGGGTCCAGCTTGGTCAGAAACGCGTCGATGTTTCCGGCATTGCTTCCCTGAAAGGCTCCCGCTGTCGTCGGAAAGCTGGTGGAAGAGGTGTACCCGACAATGTAGGCATCCCCCGACGAGTCAACCGCAATGCCGGTTGCCGTGTCGGAACCAGACCCACCCATGTAGACGGAATAGATGAATGCGGTTCCCGCAGGATTGTACTTCGTGACGAAGATATCGTTGCCGCCTCCGTTGATGGTCTGGCCTGCCGTTGTTGTGGGAAAGTTTGTGGACCCGGTGGTTCCGGTGACATAGGCGTCTCCGGAGGAATCGACGGCGATCCCGTAGCCGACATCACCGCCATTGCCTCCCAAATAGGTCGAATAAGACAGTACTGGGTCAATCACCAACTCCTGCCGCCGATCGTACCGGCCCACTTTAAACCCTACCTGGTTTCCTGTTCCGATCTGGTAGTGAACCGCAACTTCGCGCCGCCCCGCCCCTTGTCCCTGATAGGCCCTGGGCCGACGCAGATAAACCGCTCCTCCGCTTACTTCCACCACCAGGTCTCCCGCCCGGTTCAGGTGCAGGGATTTCACGCCTTGCAGACCCATGCGGATGGCCTTCGGA
>JBJKQK010000029.1:0-11871 GCA_046705285.1 Terriglobia bacterium | reverse complement strand
AAAAACCGGCCCCCGTCTGGGCTGCTCGCCTGATCTTGCGGCGACTGGTCGCTTGGTGCGAAGGAAGTATTCCGGTTTGCCATCCAAAGTACGCGATGGAAAAGTTCAAATCGCGCCTCGCCCTCCGGGTCTCGCATACTTCGCGGCGATGATCGGCCCAAAAGGAAAGACGAAGAACTCCCTGAATGCCGCCGCTGAGCTACGCACAAGATCAGTAAATCGCGGTAACATGCGCCTATGGACAAACTTCGAATAGACGCAACAAAAACCGCTTTGATCGTGATCGATCTGCAGAAGGGCATCGCCGCGATGCCCACTGAGCCGCACCCGGCTGCCGCCGTCATCGAAAACGCTATAAAGCTCGCCGAGGCATTTCGCAAGAAAAGCGCGCCGGTATTTCTCGTGCGTGTGACGCCGTCCTCGGATGGAAAGGACAGCCTCCATCCGATCGTGGACAGCAGGATGCAATTCAAGCTCCCCGCCGATGCCGACTGGGCGGAGATCATTCCTGAACTCGGACCGCAGAAGAATGATTTTGTTATTACCAAGCGTCAATGGGGCGCCTTTTATGGGACGGAGATTGACCTTCAGCTCCGCCGGCGCGGCATCGATACGATCGTACTCTGCGGCATTTCCACCAATATCGGCGTGGAAAGCACCGCGCGGTTCGCCTACGAGTACGGCTACGATCAGATCTTCGCAGAGGACGCAACCGCTGCCAGGACGAAGGATGAACACGAGCATACGGTGAAAACGATCTTCGTACGAATCGGCCGGGTCCGCAGCACGGAGGAAATTATCGCCGCCTTATAACATTGTAGTTGATATGCGAAGGAAGGCTGAAAAGATGCCACCCTTCTTCATGGGATAATACTGGACTGGATCACCTTGCGGTTCGACGGGAACGGAGTTCCCCGGCACTACCTTCTGCCGGGTCGTCTCCCCCGCCGTTTTGCGCCGGGCATGTTTTCACTATAAATTACTTCCGGCCCGGCTTTAGAGGACGTATCGCAGCAGCAGAACGCCGTTCTCAAATCTCCGGCAGTCCTTAGAGTAAAGGGGAGCGGGTTGCCGCAGCGGGCCAAACAGCGGCGTCCCCGACCCCAGCGCCAGAGGCATCACAAACTGCTGGACTTCATTGAGCAGCCCGGCTTCCAGAAACGCGCCTGCCGCCGACCCTCCCCCTACAATCCATATCGATTTTGATCCCATCGTATCAAGGTGTAACATCAGGCCCCGAAGGTGTCCCCGCCAGAACAGGTCGGCATGAGGACCACTGGACCGCGTATGGGAGAGAACGATAAGGCGTTTCCCCTTGTACGGGTTGGTTTTCGAGTCGCTCAACAGTCGGTCATAGGTGCGCCTGCCCACCACGACCGTGTCAATCGAGTCCAGAAAGTCGTGGAAACCGTAATCCGTATCCAAGAAAGGCTTGAGCCATTCAACACTGCCGGCCGCATCTGCAATTAATCCGTCAACGCTCGTCGATACGTGGTAGCAGACCGGTATCTTGACTTCGTGCTCATCAGCCTGCTGCATCGCAGGACTTTGCTTACTGGATTTGTGGCCTAAGAAATTCGTTATCATCTCGCAATCCTGAAATACTGAATGGACTGGGAGTCAGACTAGACACAATGTTCCTTGCCTGATTCCACGCAGGGGCCAAACTGAGGATTGGGAGGTGCCTGCACCGACAATGCCGGCGCACAGTTTATCGTGGATGCGCAGTGGTAGATTCGGCCCAAGAGCGCTTTCCTTATGGGTGGTCGGGGATGGACCGGTCCTGTTGCAGAGCTTGAAGTAAAGTCCCCACCGTGGGTAGAGTCTCCACCGTTCCTCTCCACCCGTAGAAGTTCTGAAACGCGCCTTCTGAGACATTATTACACCCAGAGCAATACTCTTCAATCGAGAGTTAGCACCGTTCGCGTGGCCCGTCCTGCGACGAGGCGGGCGTCTTGTTGAGGAAACTCGACAGCGCACTACTGTTTGGAACCGATCTTCGTTTGGGGATGAACTCGCGGTGAGCTGCGACAAGGTCGTCGAACGCAGGAAGGCGCCGGACATCGAGAAGCAGTAGGACTGCGGTCCTGCTGTCGCAAGCTGTGTCCACTTTTGAGTCCTCTATAGGCAAGTACACCAGCGGTCTTTCAGCCGCGAAGTCAACGGTCAGCCTGCAGGCTTCTGCTGAAGGGGTGCCGTAACGAGTACCAATTGAGTACCACTTGACCGTTACGAGCGTGTTTTTTGCGTGCTTTTCGGTGGCCAGCCGTGCCGCAAAATTAATGCGATACCCTACTTTACGTGGCCTGTTCGCCAAAGGGTCACAGCTTCGAGTCCTGCCCGGGAAGCCAATCTTTTCAATAGATTACACACAACCCAAACCAGCCAGTGGAAGGTAAGTACAAGCCACTTGCTACGCTTTCCGAGCATCGCCTTCACCACGACACTGTTAGCCTCGCGGTGCGCTGGACCGACGTCCGGCTCGATGCCGTAATTCTCCAGAGCGGATTTCGTAAATTGACTTGTCCAGGAGGCGTGGATTTGCAACACCAGCCGGGTATGACACTGCAGTTGTCAAACTGGCTTCATGGGCCAATGTGTTCCCACATTTTGAAAGTGAAGGACCCTCAGCCACAGCGGGCCAGATGCTCTGCAGCAGGTAGTTGCGCCGGCCAACGACAGCACGCAGCTAATGTGCCGTCTTGACTGCAAAGGCCTCAGTTGCGGTCTTCTTAAAGTCAAATTGCAGGATGCGTTCATTTGAGACGCGCCGGCCATCAACCTCCACAGGCCAGAATTTCCACTTTCGAGCGGCTTGCAGAGCCAGCCTGGCAAAATACCGGCTCGGTCCTGGAGAAACAAGCGTTGCGTCCACCACGCTGCCCGAAGGATCAATCGCGACTTTCACGGTGACTCTCACTGTGCCTCGAATAGTGTTGCTCGCGCTTTGAGGCACGTCGGGCAAAACTTTCTGACGGACTCCACCCTGAACTACACGACCGGTGGGTGTTTTCGCCTCAGCGCCAGACCCAGGGGAGGAAGTTGATGGATGGGTGCCACTGGAACCATGCTTTTTCTTGGTAGCCCTCTGCGTAAGCGGCCGCGTTGAACGTGTCACAGGAGTCTGCGCCGGTTTTGGCTGGACGCGGCGATGGTTCAGCAGTCTCGGGCCCGCCAGCACCAATGCCAGCACAAGTCCGGCTACTAGCGTTGGAACAATGTATCGCCACTTCGCGAACACCTTTTGCGGTCTGGAACTGGTCTGCGGCTTTGGCACGGGCGAGGGGGGCACCGGTAAGGTTGACACCGGAGCGGTCGACTCCAGCCACGCCATGATCTCGGCAACGCTCCAACGGCGCTGGGGGTCCCAACGCAAACAGTTACGTGCGATATCAAAGAACGGATCAGGTAGTGTCCGGGGGAGTACCGGATCCCCTTCTTCCGTCCTCACCCATAAGGGCGGACCCTGCGGCAGAGCCTCAACGAGTGTCATGCCGAGCGACCAGACATCCCCAGCCGGCGAAATCGTTCCGCTCGCTGCCTCCGGAGGGTCGTAGATCCCCGGTGTCCCCCAACCGCCGATCGGCCTGCCTATCCGGCAGATCCCGTCGCTGGAGAGCTTTAGCTGTCCGTCGACACTCATGATGTTGGAAGGTTTCAGGTGACCATGAACGAAACCCTTGCCATGAAGGTAGGCCAATACGTCCAGAATCAGCTTGAGCGTTTCTAGCGTTTCCTCTGGTGGAAGGGGCCTGTGTGAAAGAATTTGCGACAGGTCCACTTCGGCATAGTCCATCAGGAGGTAGAGCAGGTCCCTGTCTTCAAGCTGGGAACGCCCCATCTGAAAGAGCCGGATCAGGTGAGGATGAGACAGTCTCGCGGCCTCTTTCCACTGTGAAAATTGGAGTTCCGCGTTCTCAGGATCCGCCAGGATGAGTTTGACCGCGGCCTTTCGAAGTCCGCTTTCGGAGTTCTCCGTAAGAAACACGGCGCTGTGTTCTGAACCACCCAAGTACTGCTGCAAGGGGAATTCCCCGTTGAGAACTTGCCCTTCCCATTGTTTCCATGTCGGGGTCATATTGCTCCCCACAACCCGATTCATGTGACTTAGCGTTATCGACTACGTGGCACCAAACCGGCTATCAGCCCCGAAGGAGCACCGCGGCGGCTAAGCCATGACTCGAACTTGAGGTCTTTTAGGATCATAGGCACCTCGGGTCTTGGCGATCGGATGCATAGCCCCGATGTTGTAAGCTGCGGTCTTGCCAACAGCCAAAACGGTCTTTCGCCTTTCCCAAAATCCCTCTCGGACATCCTCTCGCAATATACTAAATCAATTTCATCGGAAAAGTAATTTGCTGCTTAACCATATACACATATGTTTGGGATACAGGGACAACTGCCGTTTTTGTGTCTATGCCGCTGCATAGATTTGTAAACCGGCGCGCGACTATCGTAGAGGGAGGGGAGTGGACAGGCCGTCAAGCTTATCCACAGCGGGACGCAGTTCATCAGCACGGTTCCAGAGGCGGAAACCGGAGATCGGTCTGTGCAATCACCGCTTCTCGCGGCCACTTATTGAGTTCTACATAATATAGTGACAGTCAATGATTCCTCGGAACGGCAACTTGGCTTACTTCCAGCAACAGGCCACTATACGGCGCCGCCTGCGCAAGCGCCGCAGGGAGCATCTGGTCGCGCGCTTCAATTCGCCTAACTGGGGCCCCCTTCAACCGTCCACGCAGGTATTCGACCGGGTTGAGCTCGGGAGCGTATGCGGGCAGCCACTCCTGTTCGACGCGTCGCTGCCCGGCCAAATATTCCTGCGCCACTCGGCCACGATCAACATCAGAAGAGAAAGCTACCGTCTTGAGGATAAGAGAAAAGCGGGGGGTATTGAGCAAGGCCGCGGAATGCCCGCCTTGCCGCAGGCCAAGGCGTCAAACGGGCAGCGACCAGCCCTTGAGGATACCCCGGCGGAGAAATTCGCGCTTCGCGCGCGCGGTGATATCGCTCTGCATCCGTGGCAGGAGCCGGTGGTCGCAGACGTAAGCCTTGATGTGGAGCTGCTGGTAAGGTCTCCGGTCAAATTTGTCCTCGATCAGCACCTGAACAGGCTTGGCCGAGTAGAGATACGGGGAGGTGTAGGCGGCCTCGGAGGCGATACGCATTGCTTCGTCAGGATCGGCATCGGTCGGCAGATAGAGGAAAATTTCCGCCTGACAGTGCGGAACGCCTGAATTTGAATCGAATACCTGGCTGGTCAGGATTTCGGCGTTCGGAATCGTCACGCGCGTGTCGCCAAAGGTTGTGAGTTTGGTGCTGCGCAGACCGATGTGGTCAATTTCCCCGTACGCGCTACCCATCTGCACCAGATCGCCCAGTTGGTAGGGCCTGTCACCAAGGATAACCAGTCCTCCAATCAGATTCCTAACAAGGTCCTGCGCGCCCAAGCCGATAGCAATTGCCGCCGAGCCAACAGCCGCCAAAAAAGTTTGACGCGTGGGCGCTAACAGGTGGAATGAAACGAGCATGGCGGCAAACCATAGAGTGATGCGAAGAACGGGCTCCGCGCCTTTGGCGAGGAAGCGGATGCGAGGACCGCGTTGGCTCAACGAATCCAGGAGACGGGTAGCGTAGCGGATGAATACCCAAGTGAGGAAGAGGATGACGACAACGGAAATAATCCGGCCCGGGGTGAAGTACTGAAAAATGTCACGTGCCTCCGCCGACCCCGCGAATTGCATTTTCCCGCCTCCTTATAGAAGATTCTGCCGGCTCAGAGCATCGCGCACAAAACGCCCAGCTTGGGGGCGGACGCGCAGTCCAGCGCAGGCCGGTTCGGGCTCCAGAATTTCAAGCGCCAGCAGGCGTTCGAGCTGGGAACGGGCCTCTTCGACGCCAATCCAGAACACTTCCGCCAATTCTCCCTCAGTCAGGCTGGCATGTTGAAGGATCGCTTGCAGAGTGAACAGGTCGTCGGGTCTCAGTTCCGCCTCAAGGCGGCTGTATCTGGGCTCGAGGGGGTGGAGCATGTGAACCACTCCGCCCTCTATCCGTTCAATACTCCCCGTCCAGAGTTCAAACGCGGCGCGGAACAGGCCCTCCGAGTGGCGGTAAAGCGCGTCGAAGAACAGTTGTTGGGAAGTCCTTTCGAGGCCGAAGAAGCGCTGCAGGCGATTGAGTCGGGGATCTCCTGAGGGTGTTGGCGCAAATTGCAGGCGCAAACCTGACAAGGTGTGGCGTTGCATAATTGCGTCGACCACCTGTTCCTGGCTTACTGACATCGCGTTCACACAGTGCGAGAAATTCCGCCCCAGCCCCAGTACCGCGTCAAGATAACGGAAAGAGGCCTGATTCATGCTCAGAATCCACAGGACCGACCCTGATGTGGTTGCCACCAGATCCAGGAAACCGCGCAAGGAGTCGAACCCGCTTATACAGCGCAGAAAAGTCCGCTCAAGCTCCTCGATAATGGCGACACGTCGCTCCCGATTCAGGGCAGTCACCAGGTCGGTTCCCGCCGGGAACTGGAAAAACTCTCTCAGAAACTCGCACATCTGTTCGGAACTTCTGATCCTCTGGCAGAATTTTCCGCGCATGACCGGGACGCCTGTGAAGGCGGCGCTTGCGGCGCAGTTCAACAGGCTGGTCTTGCCGCTGCCGCGCGCCCCTACAAGGAGGACGCTCACACTTCGCCCGGATTGCCAAAGCGAAAACGCCCGGTTCAAACCGGTCATTTCGGTTTCGCGACCCACCAGAAACCGCTCATCTTCCACGGGGTCCAAGCTAAACATGCGCTGGTAGAGCGCCGGCAGTTCCCGTGCTCGAAGTTGAACTGCAAGGGTAGCGCTCAAGCGCGCTCGTTCGACCAGCGGTTCTACGCGAGTGGCGACCGGCGCTTTCCACCCCAGCTTCCAGGCGGTCCAATCAAACGCTTCTCCGGCCAACTTCCGAATGGTGCGCGCTGCAGCTTGGATTGAACCCAGCACGAGGCGCCGAAGATGCTGCGCCACCAGCGGAGCGCCTTGGCGTGTGAGCAAGGCGAGCAACCCGAGCCTGCCGATTTCAAGTGATGTATGAGTCTGAAGCAGGACGAGGGCCTGAGCGCGGCAGAGGCCTGCTTCCGCCGCCACCTGCGGGTCAACCAGGATCTCTCGGCGGTGTTGCAGCAAAGAAAGGGCGTTCGCGGCGGCTTCGCGGGGAAGCTCCCCAGCGGATTCTCCTTCTGCCTGCTGAGCTTCATGGGCGAATTTGATGACTTGGCGGGCTTGCTCGATATCCCGGACGACTGAAGTGTGCTCCCGCTCCGCCTCCTGAAAGCCACCCCGGGCGGCCTCCTGTCCGGCCTGTTCGAGCGCATGCAGGAGGACCACTTGGGGATGCAGTTCCCGCCAGGGTTCCCGCCAGCGGGAAAAGAGCCGGACAGGTCCCAGAGTCTCGACAAAAGTGGGGACGCCGGCCTTGACGGAGGAGGAAACCCGGACAGACCAATCGCGGGTGCGTTGCTCGGCGGAGAACAACGCGGCTTTTGACGGCGGGAACACTCCCCTGGCGCCATGCTCTCGCGCGTCTTCGAGCCACGCTACGGCGCGGTCCATCTCCCCAGTGACGTCGTCGTGCTCATGGCGCAGCGATTCCAACTCCTGGCGCGCAGCCTGGATGGCCTCGCGCGCCACGGCCGAGAGCTGGCGCTCAAGCTCGATTACCGCGCGCACTCCGCGCTGCTGGCGGTGCCAGAGGCTGAAATCAGTTTGCCATCGCTCCTTAAACTTTTCTTCCCGTGACTTGGACAATTCCGGCATCCGGCGCAATACCGCGCCGCCCAGCAACACTGGAAACTCCTCTGCCCAATCCCGGTAGGCAAGGACAAACCGCTCTGTGCGCTTGCTCAGGGAGGCGGCGGTTTCAGGCCACCATTTTCGGTTTGCCTCGGGTGCCGTTTTGCCGCGGCCGGCACTGACCAGCGCCGCAAGCTGGCGACGGCGGTACACCTGCCAAGCGGCCAGGAGATGCAGCCCGGCCTGTGCAAGCACGATTTCATAGGTGCTGTCAATGTGTGCGCGGCGGGCCAATTGCCTCTGCACCGCACTGGCAACGATTTCACGGAGTTTTACGGGCCGGAGAGAGTTCCGCCGTTTCAGCCATGCCCTTCGCCACCCTCGGCTCACATCTGGCGCAAGCATTTCAACCAGTTCCGGCCCCGAAACCGTAATCATCGGTGGCAGCCAGCGCGCCAAATCACCCATTTCGATCCGATGGCGCTCGATTGCCGATAGGGTTCTTCCCATTGGCTGGAATTTTTGAAAAGCTCCCAGCGGCCCCGAGAACAGGCGATTCTCCAACTCGCCGAACAGCCGTTCCAATGAGCTGTTCTGACCCGGTTTGAGCTGGTCGGCAGCACTCAAAGAGAGCTCGGCCCGCATTCGGTCAATCAGCGAGCGAACCTCTTCTCCAGCCGCAGCCATTTCGGAGACCAGATGTTCATTGGCGCGCTGGAACCGAAGACGGAATTCACTCCAGATGTGGGCCGGAGATTCAGACACGGCTCGATCAATCCTCCCCTCGCGAAAACAGCCTGCAATAATTCTATATTCATATCATGTCTTGCCGACATCCCCAACTCATACCCGAAAGGGCGGCACCGGAGCTTATTGTGGATTTTAGGTCAGAACGAAAGCAATGGATGGTAAGACGTCTGCAGAAAGCATTCATTCGTGTTGATGTCCAATAGTCTGTTCGCGGATGAATGAGGCCGAAAGTTTATTTGTTTCCCAGCATTTCTGCCGCATACGCTCAGGAGCCTCCCCTTGCTTTGTATCTTCTCTGCATGACAATGCCAATTGCGCCCAGGATGGTCCCGACAGCCAGATCAATCGAACGTGCAACGACCAGGTCCGACCAGATGCCAGCGGCGATCAGGGGCACGGCTACACCAAAGGTGGACCAAGCGATCGCAGGACCGGGAGAAATCGTCCGCTTTTCCGGAAAGTCCTCGCGAGTGATCGGCCGGCCCAAGTTGCGAAAGAAAACCTCGATCCGCTCACGCTCCCCTGAACTGGAAGGCAGCCAAACGCTACCGGCCCACATGGCCAAAATCGTGACCAGGGTGTTAAGCAGAATGGAAATCGCTTCAGTGCGGACTCAGGTTGTCGGCAGACACGCCAGTTTCTCAGCCAGTTGTGCGATTACATTGTTAAGAAGAAGAGCAATTTCCCTGTTATCTTCATCGGCGGCTACTACATGCGAACGCTGGTTGCTGGATATGAGATTTTCGGTGACCTACGATACCTCGGCGTATGTCGGAGAAGGAGCGCTTTCCTTCGACCTCTATTGCGGCAACTCAGCCTGGCAACGTTGGATTAAAAGCGCAGTCCGGGTGACGACGCCCCAAGGTTGCTGGCAGCAGAATCTCATCCAGACTCAGAGAGCGAAGCTATGTGGCCTGTTCCTGCTGGCCGGAAGCGGGGTTCACCCTCCAATAGACGGCATAGCGTTCACCGTCCAAACGGTAAAGAGGAATCAGGCGGGTGTTCCTGCCCTGGTCAACGGTTTGGAACGTTAAAGTCTGGCCGGGAACGGGCTCGACCCAGCTTGGCGAATTCTTCTTCTCCGCCTGAATCGTAGGAGCCGGAACAGGCTTGCCGCCGGGGCTGGTCTTGTAGCCGCTGTAGGTGTTGGACTGGTTCAAACCGTGGTTGCCGAGTTGCCCGGCAAGAACGAGCGGGCCGTACATCACCGCCTGCTGCGTATCGTCGCCCGGAAGCGGATCGATATGCAGGCTCATTGGCAGGCTCACCTCGACCCGGTCGCCATTTCTCCATGTGCGGTGAAGAACGAGATAGCCGCTGGGTCCGGCAAAAACGGGAAACTCCCTGCCATTCAGTTTGACTGCTCCACCTCGCGTGGCCCAGTAAGGGATGCGAACGCTCAGAGAAAATTCAACGGGCTGCTCGGCGGCGACCACATAAGCTGCTCCCTCCTGCTCCGGGAAGTTGGTTTCCTGGCGCAATCGGATTCCCTTCTCGGGCCAGTTCACTTCGGAGGCAATGAAGAGATTCACATAGATACCGTTGTCGTCGTGGAAGTAGATGCTGTTGTTGAACTTGGAGAATTCCTCCGCGCCCGTCCCGGTGCAGCACCAGAAGGAATGGAAAGGTGTGTTGTAATACTTCCACCAGCCACGACCGAGAGGGTAGAAATAGCCCTTCAAACCGTGCGGGTTCTGAGTTCCCAGACGGCTGTTGAACAGGGTCCGCTCATAGTAATCCATCGCCCGCGGATCGGCGGTCCAGCCGTAGATGTGGCGTGTCAGCTTCAGCATGTTGTAGCCGCAGCAGCACTCCTCCATGTCCTGCCCGACGTCGTTAACCAGATTCCCCGGATGCCCAAGCCAGTGTTCCTTGTAGCTGGTCCCGCCGCTGCAGAATGTACGCCGGCCGGCAACTTCCTGCCAGAAGAAATCAGCGATGTTGTGATAGCGGTCCTCGCCCGTCACTTCATACTGGCGGGCTGCACCAATCATCTTGGGAATATTCGTATTGGCGTGCAGGCCGGTCAATTGGTCCTGATACTTGGCCAGCGGATCGAAGACCGCGTGGTGATCGAAGTGGCGCGCCGTCCGGAGGTATTGCTCCCTGCCCGTCACTGCGTAGAGGTTGCAGAGCACCTCTAGCATTCCGCCCTGCTCTACTTCCAGCACTCGTTGCATGTGCTCATCGCTGAGCGGCGCAACCCAGCGGCCAACCCAGTCGGCCATGCCTTTCAGCGTCTCAAGCGCCTGCTCGTTGCCGGTGTGGGTGTACATATCCAGATGGCCGGCCATAATCTTGTGGATTGTATAGAAGGGCGCCCAGACCGGCTTACCATCGCGCAGCCGGTCAAAGAATTCCTCGGGGAATGCGCTCAGATAGCCGTTGCCGTGAGCTTTCTGGCATTGGGCAAGAGTCGCCACGAGTTCGTCGGCCTTCCGTTTGACGTCCTTGTCGCCAGTCGAGGCATACATCAGCGCCGAGGCTGAAAGATAGTGTCCGCCGGAAAAGTGCCCTCGCAGTTCACAACTGGGCCGTTCCCATCCGCCCAGTGGCTCGGCGGAAGAAGACAAACCTGCCGCCAGCCGGAACATGTGGGCCAGGCGGTCGTTTGGAAGCATGTGCAGGTAGCCAGCGTTGATTTCCATCTGCTGCTTGAAGACTCCATCGAGAAGTCGAACCTGCTCGTTTGGGAATGGCAGGACCTTCCACGGCACCACCTCGTGGCCGATGTCGTATCTCCCTTTATCAAGAACAGTGTTCAGGGCAGCTTTCTGAGGCGGATCGGCACGAAGCCTGCGTGGAAGTATGGCTCCTGCGGCAGCCAAGGTAGTAAGCCCGATGAATTCTCTTCGGCTAAAATATCCGTTACTGTTCACCGGATTTTTCCCCCTTCGGCGGCTCAGGATGAAAGTGACATTCTGTTAAAACGATCGCTTGCGAACATGTGCGCCTAATATGTAACCGCAAAAGAGATGAGAAGTCATCAGGAATGTAACGCGGCGCCTGGACTGCCTATCACAACACTGCGCGGCCAACTGTGTGGGGTCTCGCGCAGGCAGGTGTCAGAACCCAGATTAAAGCGGATTTAGTGAAGGCCCGACCCAACAGTCGGCGATCAGCACCGTCAGGATTTTCATCAGTTTTGGTTCAGACCTGCTCCCAGCCCGTGATCTCATATTGCAGGTAATTACCGCGGACAACGCGCTCAACGTGGCCTTTTTTACTTGCACTTTTCCAGGTCAGGATGACCTGATTGGAATGGCCATGCAGTGCGTCCAAGGTGAGGTCGTTGTCCTCATAAAGCGTGAACGACAGGTTCCCTTTTCCGTAAACCTTA
>JBJKQK010000028.1:0-15848 GCA_046705285.1 Terriglobia bacterium | reverse complement strand
GAGACTTTTGAACGGCCAGGGACAGTATGATCCGGAGGCATACTTAATCCGGGTACACCCTGCGCCTTCAAAAACTGCGGCAATTGTGATTGAACCAGAAAGCCGGTTCCGGCCAGTTGGAAAAAACGCCTGCGTGATACGCTCATGGGACACCTCCGTCTGTCCACTCTCCTCGTGGAAATGCGCCCCATCGGACTTAGAGGCGAGCCGTATGGCCACCTCTCCCCACACACCGTAAACGGTACAGTATACGTCTAGTCGTCGAAAACTCAGCTTAAACCTCGTATAAAAAGCCGGTCTGCTCACCGCTGGCCGCCGGCCTTACCAGAGGTGGTGAACTCGCTGTCGAAGCTGCGAATCGTAGATCCGGCGCACTTGTTCCATGGTGGCATCGCTGAGCGGCGGCAGATCGGAAGCGCGGGCGTTGTCCTCCACCTGGGACGGTCGCTTGCCGCCCGGAATGGCGCAGGTGACGGCATCGAACATCAGAATCCAGCGCAATGCAAACTGTGGCATGGTGGTCCCCTGCGGCAGCAGGCCGCGCAACTGGTCCACAATCTCCAGACCGAGATCGTAATCTATGCCTGAAAACGTCTCGCCCTTGTCAAAGAGTGCGCCCTCGCGATTGAAGTTGCGATGGTCGTCGCTTGAAAACGTCGTCTTGCGGGTCATGCGTCCTGTCAGCATCCCGCTTGCGAGAGGAACGCGCGCCAGGATGCCCACGCGGCGGCGTTTGGCTTCAGGGAAAAAGAGTTCCGCCGGCCTGTGGCGGAACATGTTGAAGATGATCTGGACAGTTTGGATGCCGGGATATTCAAGCGCCTTGAGCCCTTCCTCGACCTTCTGAACACTGACGCCGTAATGCCGGATTTTTCCGGCCCTGACCAGCCCATCCAGGGCCTCGAAGACTTCCGGACGGTAATAGACTTCGGTTGGCGGGCAGTGGAGCTGAACAATGTCCAGGCAGTCCGTTTGCAGGTTGCGAAGGCTGTCTTCGACGAAGCTGGTGAGGTTTTCCTGGTTGTAGCCTTCGGAGGTATGGGGGTTCAAACGGCGGCCCGCTTTGGTGGCGATGTAAAACGTCTCCTTCCGCTCTTTGCGGAGCTGCCCAAGCAGGCGCTCGCTGCGGCCACTGCCATAAACATCGGCGGTGTCAAAAAAGTTGATGCCGAGGTCCAGCGCTTTGTGCAGCGCTGCAACGGACTCCTTGTCATCCACTTTTCCCCACATGGCTCCGATGGCCCACGCTCCAAAACTGATCTCTGAAACTTTCCATCCGGTCCTGCCCAGTTCGCGATACTTCATGCTTGCTCCCTTTAGATATGGATTTGTCTGTGCCGCGACACGTCAACCGCGGCGTCAAGTGGTATTGGGTTGACTGCAGTTTTCCTAAGCCTTTGCTGCTTCCGCCAGGCTCTTGTCGAGGATGGCGACCGCCTGATCGACATCGGCCACGGGGATGTTGAGCGGCGGAGACATGCGAAGCACATTGGCATAAAGGCCGCCCTTGCCGATGATCAGGCCGTTGGCCCGCGTGCGCTCAAGGACCTTGTTGGCCAGATCGCTGGCTGGCTCTTTAGTTTTTCTGTCTTTGACCAGTTCGAGGCCCTGCATCAGTCCCATGCCGCGAACGTCGCCAATCGACGCATGTTTTCCTTTCAGGCTTTCCAGTCCTTCCCGGAAGCGTTTGCCGGCTGTTTCGGCGTTATCCATCAGCCGGTCCTCTTCAATCAGGTCGATGGTGGCCTTGGCAGCCACGCAGGTGACGGGATTTCCGCCAAAAGTGGAGATGGTGAGGCCCTTGTAGCTGTCGGCGATTTCCGGCCGAGTGATGGTGCAGCCGATGGGGACTCCGTTGGCCATGCCCTTGGCGCAAGTCATGATGTCCGGCTCAACCTCCCAGTGCTCGATGCCAAACCACCGCTTGCCAGTGCGTCCGAAGCCTGCCTGAACTTCGTCGGAAATGAAGAGCCCGCCGTAATTCCGCACGATGTTGGCCACAATCTTGAAGTACCCCGGCGGAGGAACCACTACACCTCCGAGGCCCTGTATGGTTTCCGCCAGCAGCCCGGCAACAGCGCCGCCGGTCGAAGTCCGGATGACTTCTTCGATGTCCCTGGCGCAGTGCAGCTCGCAGGTCGGGTAGGTGAGCCCGTATGGGCAGCGGTAACAGTATGGACCGGGAGCGTGAACGATGCCAAAGGGCACGATGCCGGCCTTGCGCCAGGTGCCCAGCCCCGTCAGTGATTTTGTGAGTTGCGTGTGACCGCTGTATCCATGGCGCAGGGCGATGAGTTCGTAATTGCCCGTGTGCATGCGGGCCGTCAACACGGCTACCTCGTTGGCCTCGGAACCGCTGTTGGTGAAATAACACTTCTGAAGTTTGCCCGGCGAGATATTGGCCATCTTTTCGGCCAGCGCGACGATGGGTTCGGACGGGAACAGCGTTGAAGTGTGCTGCACGCGGTCAATCTGGGCCTTGATTTTTGACGTCACCTTTTCGTTTGCATGGCCAACGCTGATGGTCACAATGCCGCCGAGGAAGTCGAGGTATTGCTTGCCCTCGAGGTCGCACAGGTACTGGCCTTTGCCATGGTCAATCACCAGCGGGTCTTTGTAGTACGTTGTCACGCAGTTGAAAAGATAGTCTTTGTGCTTGCGAACAATTTCATCTTTGGTCATAGGTTTGTCCTTCACCGGATGTTGTGAAAGAAGAGTTTACAAGCAAAGTTTGAAAGTTGGAAGAGGGGTGCAGGCGAAAGGGTGCCAGCCCGTCAACCGACGGGTCGGCGCATGGATGCTGAACCTGAGGATATCTCCGCCCACCAGACATGCTGCTGAGAGGTTGCGATACTGCTTATTTTGCCCACTCGGTGTGGAAAATGCCTTCTTTGTCGATCCGGTGATAGGTGTGGGCGCCGAAGCAATCGCGCAGGGCTTGCAGCAAATTCGCCGGAAGGCGCTTCTGTCGGTAGCTGTCGATATAGCCGAGTGAAGTGGACAGGGCGCCGCAGGGCGTGCCGACTTCAATTGCGGCCCGGACGATTTCGCGCAGGTCCGCCGAGGTCCTGTTGATGATGGCGCTGAACTCCGGGGACAACATGAGGTTGGGCAGATTGGGATTATCTTTAAAAGCCTTCCGAATGGGGTCGAGCATCTTGGCTCGAATGATGCAACCGCCTTTCCAGATGCGCGCGATCTCAGGGTAGTTCAGGTTGTACTTGTATTCGGCCGAGGCTACGCGAAGCTGTTCAAATCCCTGCGAGTAGCAGACAATCACGGCTGCTCGGTAGGCCTCGCGCAGGTGGTTGATGAACTTTTTCGAGTCGCCTGAAAATTTTGTGCCGGGGCCGTGCAGGATTTCAGCGGCCTGCAGGCGCTCATCCCTTTGGCCGGACAAGACACGGGCCTCAACTGCGTAAGCCAGCGTGGGTACGGCAACACCGAGATCCATGGAGTCCTGCGCCGTCCACTTGCCGGTGCCTTTCTGCTGAGCCTCGTCGAGAATCATTTCCACCAGCGGCTGGCCGGTTTCGCCATCCTTCTTACCGAGGACGAGCGTAGTGATCTCCAGCAGGTAGGAGTTGAGGTCGGAGGCGTTCCATTCGGCAAAGACCTTGTGCATCTCCGGTGTGGAAAGCCCAAGAACGTTTTTAAAGATGTCGTAAACCTCGCAGATAAGCTGCAAGATGCCGTATTCAATTCCGTTGTGAACCATCTTGACGTAGTGGCCGGCGCCGCGCGGGCCGAGGTAAGTGCAGCAGGCACCGTCGCTGGTCTGTGCGGCCATCTTGGTGAGCAAAGGCTCCAGATGCTTGTAGGATTCTTCATGACCGCCCGGCATCATTGAGGGACCGTGGAGCGCGCCTTCCTCGCCTCCGCTCACACCCATTCCGAAAAGCCGCAGGCCGGATTCGTCCAGCTCTTTCACGCGGCGCTCGGTGTCCTTGAAGTAAGAATTGCCGCCATCGATGACAATGTCATCTTTCTCAAGATGCGGCTGTAGATCCTTGAGTACTGCATCGACGGCTTTTCCGGCAGGTACCATCAGCAGAATGCGTCGCGGTCTTTCGAGGGCCTCTACAAAATCCTGGAGTGAATTTGTTATGGTGATTTGTTTGCCGGCGACCTCAGCCGCAACCTTCTTGGTTCTTTCAGGATCGATATCGAACCCGGCTGCTGAGAATCCTTTGCTCTCTGCGTTGAGGGCCAGATTTTTGCCCATCACTCCCATTCCCACAACTCCGAGATGCCTCTTGCCCATGATTGCCTCCTAACGTTACAATTCCCATAACAGGTAAGTTTTCCGGGAAATCTCCGAACCCAAGGTGCCGGCTCAGAGTTTGAGATGCGCGATTTAGTCTCGCAAAAGGAATATAATACACCCCTTGAGCGTCACATTTCGGGCTCACGCGCATCTAAGTTTAGTTAGATGCTCGAGCGAGCAAATTGCGTATGCCGCTCTTACCGGGGCCTTGAATCACCCGTGCGCGAATCCAACACCGGAGGGTACCGCCTTTGGACGGAAACACTGCTGCTCAAACTTCAAAAGACATCCTGAGTGGACCCGAGCTTGACCAGAAATGCATCAATACAATTCGCGGTCTGGCGATGGATGCTGTCCAGAAGGCGAATTCCGGCCATCCTGGTATGCCGATGGGCGCTGCTCCGATGGCCTACGTGCTTTGGACCCGATACCTGCGCTTCGATCCGCTCAAACCGAAGTGGCCGAACCGGGACCGGTTTATCCTTTCAGCGGGCCACGGTTGCATGCTGCTTTACAGCCTGCTTCACCTCACCGGCTACGATATGCCGCTCGAACAACTCAAACAATTCCGGCAGTGGGGAAGCATAACGCCGGGCCATCCGGAATACCAACTGGCCGACGGAATTGAAACTACCACGGGCCCGCTGGGCCAGGGGTTCGGGAACGGCGTTGGGATGGCAATTGCCGAAAGATATCTGGCTGCGCATTTCAACAGGCCGGACCACGAGTTGGTCAAATACAAGATCTATGCGATCGTGAGCGATGGAGATTTGATGGAAGGCATAGGATCGGAGTCGGCATCGCTTGCCGCCCACCTTGGATTGAGCAATCTGGTCTATCTGTACGATGACAATCACATCTCCATCGAGGGCTCAACCGATTTGGCTTTTACCGAGGATCGTGCAAAACGCTTCGAGGCTTATGGATGGTTTGTCCAGAAGATTGCGGACGGCAACGATTTGGGAGCGATCGATCAGGCACTGAAGGCTGCGGAGGCGGAAAAAGAGCGGCCGTCGATCATCATGGTGAGAACTCATATTGCTTACGGCAGCCCCAACAAGCATGATTCAGCAAGCGCACACGGTTCCCCGTTGGGAGAAGAAGAGGTGAAGCTGTCGAAGGAAAACCTTGGGATACCTCTTGAGCCGGCGTTTTTTATCCCGGATGAAGTCCGCGCGCACTTTCGCAAGGCTATCGACCGCGGAGAGAAAGCCGAAGCCGAATGGCAGGAATGCCTGAACCGCTATCGAAAAGCATTCCCGGATCTTGGCGCCGAGTGGGACCGTTACGTGCGCGGAGAATTGCCTGCCGGCTGGGAATCTAAAATTCCCACATTCAAACCTTCGGACGGGCCGATGGCCACGCGAAAGGCTTCCGGGGCCGTCTTGACCGCGATTTCTCCAAGCCTCCCAACGCTGCTTGGCGGTTCTGCCGATCTTGCTCCCTCGACTGACACGCTGATTAAGGGCGAAACGGACTTCGAGAGAGGAAACTACGGCGGCCGCAACTTCCATTTTGGGGTGCGGGAGCATGCAATGGGTTCCGCGCTCAACGGGATGGCCCTGAGCGGGCTGATTCCTTACGGCGCCACCTTCATGATCTTCTCCGATTATATGCGCCCGACGCTGAGGCTCGCGGCCCTGATGGAAATCCGGTCGATCTTCGTTTACACGCACGACAGCATTTTCCTCGGTGAAGATGGTCCTACTCACCAGCCGATCGAGCAGCTTGCGTCGCTCCGTGCGATCCCGAATTTGTGCCTGATTCGTCCTGCAGACGCGAACGAAACGGCCGTGGCCTGGCGAGTGGCCATTGAGAGGAAAGATGGCCCGGTCGCTCTGGCGTTGACCAGACAGAAGCTTCCTGTGATCGATCGGGGGAAATACGCCTCTGCCGAAGGCCTGGCGGAAGGGGCATACATCCTTGCCGATTCAAAAGGCAAGCGGCCGGAGTTGATCCTGATTGCCTCCGGTTCTGAAGTCTCACTGGCGCTGGACTCGTACCAGAAGTTGAGCGACGAAGGCGTTGCTGCGAGGGTTGTCAGCATGCCATCGTGGGACCTTTTTGAAAAACAGAAGCAGGCCTACAAGGATGAAGTCTTGCCGCCGCTTACGACTGCCCGGCTGGCGATCGAGGCAGCGTTTCCCCTGGGGTGGGATCGTTACGTTGGTCCCAAAGGCGCGGTGATCGGCATGACGCGCTTTGGAGCATCGGCGCCTTACAAGGTGCTGGCGGAAAAGTTTGGGTTTACAACGGACAATGTTATCCGTCGAGCCCACGAATTGTTGGGGCATTAAGGGCATCTACAGGCTGGCGCTTCACCCTGAGGTTCGGTTCAGCAGTAACCGCTCGCTGGAAGAAGGAAGGTTGACTGCAGATCTGCCAGCGTTGACAACGGCGGCCTTTGTACCGCAGCAGTCATAGGTCTTGGTCACCGGGGCGCATTACAGAAGGAGGGTATAATTCGTGAACAAAAATGCGTTGAAAGAATTGGCGAAGTGCGGACAGAGTGTCTGGCATGATTACATTCGGCGCAAGGAGATCCTCTCCGGCACTTTGAAGAAGAGAATTGACCAGGACGGACTGCTCGGCGTTACTTCAAACCCGAGCATCTTTGAAAAAGCCATTGCAGACAGTGACGATTACGATGCGAGCATCCGACAGTGCGTTGGTGAGGGGCTGGAAACTGCGCAGATTTTCCAGAAGCTGGCCGTGGAAGACATTCAGAATGCCACGGATGCGTTCCGGGGCGTTTATGAGCGAACCGGCGGCCGCGATGGCTATGTGAGCCTGGAGGTTTCTCCGCTTCTTGCACACGATACGAAAGCAAGCCTCGAAGAGGCACGACGGCTGTTCCGTGCCGTCAATCGGCCCAACGTGATGATCAAGATTCCTGGAACGAAAGAAGGCTTGCCGGCCATCGAGCAGGCGCTGAGCGAAGGGATCAATATCAACATCACTCTTTTGTTTGGCATCGAGCGTTATGAAGAAGTCGCCAAAATTTACCTGAAAGCGCTGGAAAAGAGACTGGCCGAGGGCAAGCCGGTCGATCGATTGGCTTCCGTCGCCAGTGTGTTCGTCAGCCGGATTGATTCCCTTGTTGACAAGCAGTTGGAAGCCAAGCTGGCCAATGCCACGACGCCTGAAGAACGCAAGAAGATTGAGGCGCTGGTCGGAAAGATAGCGGTCGCCAATACCAAACTGATCTACCAGAAATTCAAGGAAATCTTCGCGCCTGCCCGTTTTGAGCAGTTTGCGAAGAAAGGTGCCCGCGTGCAGCGGCCACTGTGGGGCTCAACGAGCACCAAGAATCCGAAGTACAGCGATATCCTCTATGTGCAGGACCTCATCGGCCGTGACACTGTGAACACCATGCCGACCCAGACCATCGACGCCTATCTCGACCACGGGAAGCCGCGAGCGGACACCATCGAGGCAGGCCTTGATGAAGCCCGCAGGGTCATCTCGCAACTGCCAAGCCTTGGGATTGATTTGCGTGCTGTGACGCAACAGCTTGAGGACAACGGCGTGGAAGCCTTCGCGAACGACTACAAGAAACTGCTGGCGAGCATCGAAGAGAAGAAAAAAAAAATTCCTGGGCAGCAAGCAGGTAGCGCTGTAACCGCGTCCAGTGACCTCAATAAGGCTGTCCAGAACACCCTCGGCAAGCTTGAGCAGCAGAAGTTCGTCCAGAGGGTCTGGGATCGCGACGCTTCGCTCTGGAAATCCGAGCCCGAACACCAGAAAGTGATTCGGAACGCCCTGGGCTGGCTGACCATTACCCGCGAGATGCGGGCTCATCTAGACGAAATCGGGACTTTTGTCGAGGATGTAAGGAAAGCCGGATTCAGCCACGCGGTTCTGCTCGGCATGGGCGGAAGCAGCCTGTGCCCGGACGTGATGCGGGCAACCTTCGGGTCGGCTTCCGGTTTTCCCGATCTCCAGGTACTGGACTCGACCGTGCCGGCCAACATCACCCACGTCGAAAAGAACATCGACCTTGCGAAGACACTTTTTATCGTTTCAAGCAAGTCGGGTGGTACGACGGAGACGCTGAGCTTCTACAAGTACTTCTACGATCTCATGCAGAAGGTGAAAGGCGACCGCGCGGGTGAAAATTTCATCGCCATTACGGACCCGGGAAGCGGGCTGGAAAAACTCGCGAAAGAAAAGAATTTCCGGCGCACCTTCCCCGGCGCCCCCGATATCGGCGGCCGTTATTCCGCGTTGTCCAATTTTGGAATGGTACCGTCTGCTCTGATCGGCATTGATCTCGCCGACTTTTTCGACCGGGCTGACCGCATGGCGCAAGCTTGCGGAGCGTCTATTCCTGCTGCGGACAATCCTGGCGTCAGCCTGGGTGTGACGATGGCCGAGGCGGCGCGAGCCGGCCGCGACAAGGTTACCTTTGTGATCTCACCTGAAATCGCGACTTTTGGGGATTGGGCGGAGCAGTTGATTGCCGAGAGCACCGGCAAAGAAGGGAAAGGGCTGGTTCCGGTGGCTGGCGAGGCGCTCGGCGATCCCGCGAATTACGGCGACGATCGGCTTTTTGTTCGAATTCAACTGGCTGCGGATTCTGATCTGGCAGTCAACCAAAAGCTTGCAGCGCTGGAAAGGGCAGGTCATCCGGTTGTGCGGATTGAGGTTGCCAGCAAGCTCGATCTGGCGCAGGAATTCTTTCGCTGGGAGATTGCCACTGCGACTGCGGGTGCTCTGATCGGGATCAATGCTTTTGACCAGCCGAATGTTCAGGAGAGCAAAGACAACACGAAACGTCTGCTTGAGCAGTTCCGGTCTGAAAAGAAGCTTCCCGCTGAATCTCCTGTTCTCAGAGCTGACGGCCTGGAATTCTTTTGTGACCCGGAGACTTTTGCTGCACTTTCCAAGGCTTCAAAAGGCGCCAAGTCGCCGGAGGCTTTACTCACTGCCGTCGCACAGTTGGCGCGTCCGGGAGATTACGCCGCCCTCATGGCTTACACCGAGAGAACGAAGGAAATCGAACAGAAGCTGGAGGTGATCCGGCTGGGACACAGGAACGCCCTGCGTGTGGCTACGACCCTGGGGTTCGGTCCGCGATTTCTGCATTCGACCGGCCAGCTTCACAAGGGGGGGCCAAATACCGGCCTGTTCCTCCAGATCACAGCTGCCGATTCGCAGGACTTGCCCATACCCGGTGAGCCGTACTCTTTTTCGGTGCTGAAGCAGGCCCAGGCTCTTGGAGATCTTCAATCATTGCAGAATAAGCGGCGTCGCGTGCTGCGTGTCGATCTGGGCAAAGATGCGAAGGCTGGGCTTGATCGACTACTGAAAGCGTTTGAAGGCGCGGTACACGGGGCACAGGCGACATCGGCCGCCTGATCAATCATGAGCACGGTGGACCTCGAACGAGGGTCCGGAAAGGACAGAGATCTTCATGGCGGACATATCAGTCGTCGCAAATCCTTTGCGCGAGGGCATGCGGATCCGAAGATCCCCAAGTCCCTGCTCGATGGTGATCTTCGGTGCATCCGGCGACCTCACGCAAAGGAAGCTAATTCCCGCCCTGTATTACCTTCATCGCGAGCGGTTGTTGCCCCAGGGCTTCTCCGTGATCGGGTGCGCGAAGACGCCATACAGCAACGAAAAATACCGCGAGGCTATGGCCGACGCCGTCAGGAAGTTTTCCGAAAAGTCATCTTCGGTGAACGAAGCCTCCCTTGCCAGTTTTACTGAATCTCTTTATTACCTGACGGATAACTTTGGCGACAGGAAAGCTTACAGCCAGCTCGGTGGCCTGCTCGGCAAATTGGACCGTGAACGAGGAACCGGAGAGAACAGGCTTTACTATCTGGCGACGCCGCCGAGCGCTTTCCCAGTGATTATCAACCACCTTGGGTCTGCCGGTCTGGCTGCTCCAGATGACCCGCGAAAAAGCTGGACGCGTGTGGTGATCGAAAAGCCGTTCGGCCACGATCTGGAAAGCGCGCACGAGCTGACCAAGACCGTCAACTCAACGTTCAGGGAAGAGCAGGTCTATCGCATCGATCATTACCTCGGCAAGGAAACCGTCCAGAATCTCCTGGTGTTTCGTTTTGCTAACGGCATCTTTGAGCCCATCTGGAACCGGCGTTACATCGATCACATTGAAATCACCGTTGCGGAGGATCTGGGAGTCGAGGGCCGAGGGCGCTATTATGAAGAAGCCGGATTACTGCGGGATATGATCCAGAACCATGTGATGTCCGTGCTGAGCCTTGTGGCGATGGAACCGCCGGCGTCATTCGAGGCTGTGGAAGTTCGCGACGAGAAGGCCAAGGTGATGCGCGCCATCCGCCCCATCGATCTGAGCCGGCTGGACGATTTTGTGGTGCGCGGCCAATACAACGAGGGTTGGATCAGAGGCGAGAAGGTTCCTGCCTACCGTGAGGAGCCCAACGTCTCTCCGAAATCGACCACCGAAACCTTTGGAGCTCTAAAACTGTTCATTGACAACTGGCGATGGGCTGACGTCCCCTTTTATGTGCGTTCGGGCAAGCGGCTTGCCAAGCGTGTTTCGGAAATTGTGGTGCAGTTCCGGCGCGTGCCTCACATGGTTTTCGGTCGGAAGACTCAGAATCCGATTGAGCAGAACGTTCTTGCCATGCGAATTCAACCGAATGAAGGGATCTCGGTCAACTTCAATGCCAAATTCCCTGCACCAATGATGGAAATCCGCCCGGTGAAGATGGAATTCCGGTACGCGGAATCTTTTGGAGGCGAGCCTCCCAGCGCCTACGAGACGCTGCTGCTCGATTGCATGCTGGGCGATCAGACCCTTTTTAACCGCGAGGATGCCGTGGAACTTGCCTGGCAACTCTTGACGCCGCTCCTCGGGCGGTGGCGGGAAGATGGAGGGAAAGGGCTGCAGCCGTATGAGGCCGGGACGTGGGGTCCTGAAGCTGCGGACAGGCTGATTGAGCAGGATGGACGGCGCTGGCACCGCCTGTAATTCCGAAGCTGCCTGCTGTCCCGGTATGCTCTCAGCCAGCTGGAAACCCAGCATGAGGAGGAATCATTGCCTGTATTCAAGAAGTTTAAGTCTCTTACGGCAGGTGAACTCCAGCCAGCCAACGTTGCGACGCTGGAAGACGAGTTGTCTGACCTCTGGCGGGCCGCAGCGGAGGACCCGGAGACAGAGCATCCTGTTATGCGCGCCTCCGTGCTGACTCTCGTTGCCTTTGTTGAGAGCGAGGAGGAGGGTCGCCAGACCTTCGACCTGATCAGCCATGTCATTGCCCAGAACCCCTGCCGTGCAATCCTCATGGTGGCAGAACCGAGGGAGAGGCCGGAAGGCCTTTCAGCATGGATTTCCGCCCAATGCCACCTTCCTCCCTCAGGAGCGAGGCAGGTGTGCTGCGAACAGATATATATTCGGGCCCGAGGCGATACGGTGAAAGGGTTGGACAACGTTGTTATTCCGCTGATTATTCCTGAGCTTCCCGTTTATCTCTGGTGGAGAGCAGGCCGGTTTGCCCCTCCTTCATTCCTGGATCAAGTCCTTCGAGTGACAAACCGGGTGCTGGTGGACTCGCGGCGGTTCGAGGAACCGGAGACGGACCTGGCAACCTTGGCGCGACAGATCGAGAGGTTCCGAAAAGCGGATGACGTCGCGTTCAGCGACCTTAATTGGGCCCGTATCACGCCCTGTCGCGAATTGATTGCTCAGAGTTTTGATTCGGCAGAGGCCTGTTCCTACTTGCAGGACCTGGCGGAGGTCAAGTTGGAGTGGCGGCAGGAAGCAGGAGTGGAGGACAACCGGATTGCTCAGGCGCTTCTGTTTACCACCTGGCTGGGTAGCCGCCTTGGCTGGCAGCCCGCTTCGCATATTACCCCCAGGGTTGACCCGAACCGTGTGCTGGAATTTCGGCGGGGAGACAAGACGGTTCGGGTAGAGTGGGCCGTTCGGGAGGAGGCCGGCAAGCCGTCGACACCTTTCCGGGTGAGCCTGAAAACGGGATCGACACCCCCCGCACAATTCTATGTTTCAGAATCCAAAGAGGAAGGGATTGTGCGAACGCGGGCCGAATTGCCAGGACGTCCTCCTCTTGAGAGAACGGCGCGGCTTCTTTCTATGGACGATGTCGGGCTGGTGAACGAGGAACTCAAGTTTCCGGAGCGAGACAGAATTTACGAAGAAGCTTTGAATCTGATTGCCCGCATGGTTGAGCTGTAGGCTTTGAAAGGGGCAGCCGCTCGCGGTGCGGCTGGTATGCTGAATGGGCGAAATGAGTATCCGAGCATTTCGAGATTTGGAAGAAGTTAGCCGCGCGTTGGCCCTGCGCTTTTCCGAACTGGCGCAGGAGCGCACCCAGCAAGGGAAAACATTCTCCGCTGCTCTCTCTGGTGGCACAACTCCACGTACGTTTATGGAAATCCTGGCAAGCCCCGGATTTTCTCAGCGGATCTCATGGGAGAACGTTCACCTTTTCCAGGTTGATGAGCGTTGTGTTCCGCCAGATGATATCCAAAGCAATTATCGGATGATCTCCGGCGCTTTGCTTGGGCCGGTGCCTGGCGCAGCCGACAACTTCCATCGCATGAAAGCCGAGCGGGAAGATCGCGAAGCGGCGTGCGCAGAATATGCAGCAGAGATCAAGGAAACCCTGACGCCGACCGAGGGGAAACTCCCCCGGTTCGATCTGATCCTTCTGGGGCTGGGACCGGACGGGCACACCGCATCGCTGTTTCCCGGTTCGGAAGCCCTTGCCGAGAGAAGCAAGTGGGTATGCCCGAACTATGTAGAAAAACTTCGATCGCACCGCCTGACGCTGACCTATCCGGTTCTCAATGCGGCTGGTGAGATTGTGTTCCTGGTTTCAGGAACGGGCAAGGCTGAGATTTTGCGTCAGGTGCTTGAAGGGCCACATAACCCTAAACAGTACCCGGCTCAAGGAATTGGCTCGGGCGAAGGCAGCGTTATCTGGTATCTTGATAAGTCGGCTGCGCAGCTTCTCCGTGCCGGCCACGGTCACAGGAAAGGTTCTTGATCAAGATTGCTCCCTCGATCCTCTCTGCGGATTTCACCCGCCTGGGCAAACAGGTTCTGGAGGTGGAAGCCGCCGGGGTGGACCGCATCCAGATCGACGTGATGGATGGCCGCTTCGTTCCAAACATTACCTTTGGAACGCAAGCTGTCGCCTGTCTTCGTCCGCTCACCCGCCTGACGCTCGAAACTCACCTGATGGTTACCCCGCCAGAGGACTTCATCGAATCATTTGCAGAGGCGGGCGCTGACACCATTATCATCCATCAGGAAGCGACTCCCCATCTGCACCGAGCCGTTCAGCATATCCACTCTCTGGGCAAGAAGGCCGGGGTGGCCATCAATCCTTCCACTCCTGCCTGCCTGCTCTCAGAAATCATCGGAAATCTCGATCTGGTCCTGGTGATGACCGTCAACCCAGGGTTCGGCGGCCAGGAATTCATTCGGGAAACCTTGCCCAAGATCCGACAGATCCGCGGGCAAATTGAACAAAAAGGGCTCGAATGCGAAGTGGAGGTGGACGGGGGAATCAACCATGAAACCGCACCGCTGGTTGCGGAGGCCGGAGCGAATGTTCTGGTTGCCGGATCGTCTGTTTTCGGCTGCAAGGACGGAGTGGCCGCAGCGATCGAGGCGCTGCTTTCCAGTGTCTTTAGGTGATGCGTGAAGCCCCTTTTGTTTTTGCTCTTGAGTCCCTGCTTTTGACTTTGACTTCCAGCGCCGAATATAGTCAGTCACTGGCTCCGCCGTCACGGGTGTCAATTTTCAATTCCCTTCCTGGAGAATTAAGACCCCATCATGAGAATAGCGGTGTTTGGACTCGGTTATGTTGGTTGCGTCACTGGAGCGTGTCTTGCCCGGATGGGCCACACCGTTCACGGTGTTGATATTTCTGTCACGAAAGTGCGCATGTTGAACTCCGGCCACTCTCCCGTGCTTGAGAAAGGCCTGGAAGGCCTTGTCGCACAAGTGGTAGACGAAGGGAAGCTACGGGCAACGCTCGATCCGGCTGAGGCGCTTGAACGGGCTGACATCTCGCTCGTTACGGTCGGCACTCCTTCGCGTCGGGACGGTAGCGTTAACCTGGATCATGTTGGTGCAGCTCTCGAATGTATCGGCCGTTCCTTAAGGAGAACGAAGAAATTCCACGTCGTCGCAGTCAGGAGCACGATACCGCCTGGGACCACCGAGAAACTGGTCATCCCTGCGGTTGAAAGAGTGAGCCGCGAGAAGGTTGGGCGTGACTTCGGCGTGTGCTTCCATCCCGAATTCCTGCGCGAAGGCTCTTCCATCCACGACTTTTTTCACCCCCCTCTGACGGTCCTCGGCGCTGGTGATCCCCGTACTGCCCGCCGGTTGACGATGCTCTGGAAACCGATCAAGGCGCCCCTTTTTGTCACCTCATTCAAAGCGGCGGAAATCCTGAAATACGCTGACAATTGTTATCACGCTCTAAAAGTTGCTTTTGCCAACGAGATGGGCTCGTTGTGCAAGCAGTTTGATGTTGATGGGCGGGAAGTAATGCGGATATTTGTCCAGGATACAAAGCTCAATATTTCACCGCTGTACCTGAAACCGGGATTTGCTTTTGGCGGTCCCTGTCTGCCAAAGGACGTCCGGGCTCTCGAATGGCTCGCTCGCGAGAGCGGTCTGCATTTTCCTTTGATTGAGAACATCCTCCCCAGCAATTCCCGCCATTTGGAGAGGGCTGTAAACCTGATCCTTTCGGCAAAGAGGAAAAGAATTGGGGTACTCGGCCTGGTTTTCAAATCCGATACAGACGACCTCCGTGAGAGCCCCGCTTGCGCTCTGGTTAAGAAATTGATCACAGCCGGAAAACAGGTGAAAGTGTACGATCCTCGAGTGCAACTGGACCGGTTGCTGGGAGCCAACCAGTCGTTCATCCGAAAGGAGCTTCCTGAGCTTCCTCGGCTGTTGACAGAGTCGTATGAAGAACTTGTCAGGGTCAGCGACGTCATCGTCCTGGCGGGCAATCATCCGGAATTCCGTACTGCCCTTGCGCGGCTTAAGAAAGGCACAGTCCTGGTTGACTTGCTCGGTCTTGAAGAAAACCTGGAAGCAGTCGGCAGGCGTTCTCGAGGAATCGCATGGTGACGCGGTGTTGCCAAGCCAACGTCTCACAATCTTCTTCTCGTCTTCGATGGTATTGCATCTAGCAGGAGATCAACTTTGGGCAATGTGGGGTTTATTTGGCGACACCTCGAGTGAATTTTGGCGGCAGGATTGCCATGTCCTATCGATGGCATTTCATGGACACGAAGCGAGGGCATAGCGCCTGCCAAGCTCCAATAAAGTCTTGACACATCGCGATAAGAATTATAGATTTTTAATGTTTCGGTGACTCTGTCTTAGCGGCAGTTTTAGGGGCTTTTACACAGCTCAAGCAGAAGGCGTATAGGGAGCTAGCATGCTTAAAAAGAAGCAGTTTGTGCAAGTAGGGCTGATGATAGCAGCGGTGATCGGGATGGGCGTGATGCCGATGCTGGCGGGTTCGGCGGCGGTGGGATCGGTAGCGGGGAGCCGGAACGCGATGTTGAGCGGGGCAGCCCTGGTTCC
>JBJKQK010000027.1:0-6671 GCA_046705285.1 Terriglobia bacterium | reverse complement strand
AAGCTGTGGGCGCCACAACCGGGTGAACCGGTGTTTCCGCAAACGAGTTCCCGGCACAAATCGCTCGCGACTGCCCTGCGTTTCAACCTTCAAGCGGCAGGCCCTTCTGCCGTAATATGTCCGAATTCGACTTTGTAAATCTCAAGCAAGACAACCAGAACGGCGAAAAGGAAGGGCCCCAGCACCAGCCCTAGAAACCCAAAGACACTGAGCCCGCCAATGATGCTGACGAATACCCAGAGAGTGTGAATTTCCATTCCGCGCTTGATTAGAATTGGTTTAAGGATATTGTCAACGGACGCGACCGCCACACCAAATACCAGAAGCATGAGAAGGCCCTTGAGAATCGCGCCCGTCAGCAGGTAAAAGATCACCACCGGCCCCCAGATCAGGGCCGTCCCCACAATCGGCACCAACGAGACCAGCGCCATGCTCGCTCCCCACAGCAGCGGCGCCGGCAAGCCAAAAATCAGGAAGCCCAGCCCGCCCAGTGCCCCCTGAATCAAGGCAACTGCAATGCTTCCGGTGAAGGTGGCGTGGACAACACCCTTAAATTTCTGGATGATTTGTTCTTCGTACTCCGGCCGAAGAGGAACAAGGTTACGCAGTTCGTGCAGGATGGCCGGTCCATGAAGAAAGAGGTAGTAGAGACCCAACAACATGACAAAGAGTTGCAGAACAAAGTTCATGAAACCGGAGATGAGCAGGGCGGTGTGTTCAATCAGGAAACGGCTTCCCGCACGAACCGCCTTCATCGCAGCAGCGCCAATGTCCGGCTGTGGCAAACCCATCTCACCAAGCTTCTCGGTGAGCCTTTTGTAAGCACTTGAGTTGTGGATGGCAGCGATCCTTGCCGGCAGACCGCGCGAAATCGTGTTTTCCAGCGTCATGTAGGTCTTCGCGGACTCCCCTGCCATCATAATAACGAGCAACACAACAGGGAGAATGATGGCGACTGTCAACAAGAAACAACACAAAACACTTGCAAGTTCCCGCCGGTGCAGATATCGCTCCATCCGCTGGTAGAGCGGGTAGAAGACAGTTGCCAGAATCGCTGCCCAGGCCAGCGCGGGGAAAAAGGGATTAAGAATGCGCAGGACCAGATAAATCGCAACAGCAAGGATAATGAGCAGGAAAATCCGTGCCAACCCGCCTCGTCCGGACCATGTGCCCTTTTCCATTTTCAGACGCCTCACCGATTTACGGCGTTTCTGAGCATTGTATCCCAGCCATTGTCATCCTGTCGGAACTTGATCAGAGATAGCACTGTGCCCAAGAGGTCGGAGAGGCCCAAGTCCGCAGAGGGCGAAGCTTGAACACCCTTTCGGGAGCGACGGGCCTTGTCAGCAATCAAAATGGCGTAGCCCTCACTTGTCCTTGGCTAAACGCGGGAAGCCATCTTTGCGCTCATTCCCAAAAACAGACTAAGCAATTATGGTTGTTAACTCTGTTCTTCCAGAAAGGATCGATGCGCTGAGCAAGACGCGATCAGGCTGAACACTGCCAAGCGAAGCGGATTTCAACGGCTGGCCGTTGGGCGTGTGGACGTGAATGAAGAGGTCGGAATTCAAGGGTCGCTGGAACTTGATGTGGCAGCGCCAGTGGACAGAGCTGTCAGAACTCGAAATCGATTCGGTTGTCCATGTGATGTGCCCGAATCGAGTGGGGCAGTTCTCGACGTGGATTTTCTCTCCGCGCGCAAACCAATGCTTGGGCGCAGCTTTCTGAAGATGGACAACCGCACGGTCGTGCTCCTCGTAGCAGAGCAGCCAGCGCAGACCCAGCGCTGCCTGCAGTTCGCTGTTGATGACCGCCGACCATCCGTACCGGCTGCCTTCACCCGGATGTCCGCCAGGAAGATATGTATCCTCCGGCGAGTAACGGCTGCCGGAATCCATGGTGTAGCAGAGCAGCGCGTAGAAAGTCAGCAAAAAGGGCCGGTAGTCATCCTGGCGGATGAGAAAGGCGAGAGTCCCGTGAGACATAAAGTTCGAAGTGCGGACCGAAGCGCCATCCGTGTTCAGGCCCAGGAGCTGCTCGCCGGCAATCTTGCGATGGAGAAAATGGCCCTCATCAAGGGAAGCATCGCCCCAGTCGCTCGTCCACCAATCCATCATATAACGGTGATTTTCGTAACTGCTCAGTTCGGTTGGCTTCCGCTTCGTATCGAAAGGGGTAAAGGGAGTAATACCCGCCCGCTTCATTGCCGGATTGCGATTGGCTAAGGCGGTTGCCAGCGAACGCTCGATGTTGGTCCGCATTTCTTTGGCGATTTCGGCGAACTCCTTCGCCTCACTCTGCAGCTTCGCGTCATGATGTTCGCGCCCGGCGCGATCCAGGCACCGAGCATGCTCCGTCAGTCCACGCCACGTCCACGCTGCGTTCTGGTAATAGTAGGGGTGAGAGTTCGGATAGTCGTCCTTGGGATCGCCGTTGTCAGCTTCGGGCGAACCCCAGATCAGCCCATGGCGCGGGTCGGTGGAAGGGAAAACCTGCTTGCTGTATTCATACCTCTTGAGGACAAACTCAATCATGCGCCGCAGAATCGGCAGACGCTTCTGGAGCGCATCGAAATCACCGTCATAGTCGTAGGCGCGAGTGGAATTCTCCAGAAACACACCGGCGTTCAGCGGCGCTTCCACCTGGTCCTGAGTGTTGTAAAGGAAGTTGCCGTCGGGCAAGATGTAATGGTTCAGGTAATGCTGAAAGTACGGCTCGACCTCATCAGTAAGATTCCAGAGTTGGTGCGCCCACACGAATTCGTAGTGCGCGACTGGAAATAGAGCATGGCTTCGTTCCGGAATTTTCGTGTACGCGCCCTCGCCGATCTGGTACGTAGGGTTCAGCCCCCGATAACTGGCTCGTGAAAGGGCGACTCCCGCTCGCGCACCATCCAGCACCCACGGATCGGGAATTTCAACTCTCATCCTGTCTTCAAAAAAGTGGTGCCACTGGTTCCACACACCTACAAGAACCGCAAAAAAATCCTCGCGCGATCCGTTCCAGAAACGCTCGGTAAATTCCGGACCCTGCCCGGCAGGCTGAGGATCCGATCCGCGACCCAACGGCTGGCGAGACCTCTTTGGCTGCATGATCCGAACACGAGCAACCGGCCTGGCATCTTTGCCCTGAGGCAGGGCAGCCATCACCTCGTAACCCACGTGGAAGGTGGGATTCCAGACGCCAATATCAGCAGCTGGCAGGTAACCTGCGATGGCCGTCCGCTTGCTGTAGCCGGGGGTATGATCGTACAGGTACGATAGAAAAGCGGGAGGTTCGAACAGCCGGCCTGTCATGTCAGGCGCCCATAGCGATTGCGGATCGTTGCCAAACTCGCGGGACGTGCCATCGGGTTCCAGCCACATGGCACCTTGCGGTCCGGTGTCGCCGTTGGCTACCAGCGTCCAGCCGATGAATTCCGGCCCTAGCGCTGAAACGTTTTCGTAGCTGGGGTCCTCATTCGACCCCAGAATGTAGTTGCCGTACACATCGGGCCCGGGAATGTATTGCTTGACTCTCGTGAATTCGCCAAGCGTCTTCGGCGGATTGACGGGCCGCGGTCGAATCTTTGACAGGTCGCCAACAAGCTTACGGATGTGCGCGATTTCTCCACCGGTCGTTGCATAGGAGATCGCTCCCTGATGCGTCACATGTTTTTCAAAAACCGCTGTGGCTATACCATTGAGCCACGGTATGATAGCGACCAGGTGCCATCCATTAATCGCTTCGCTGACTTTCAGCGTCTTTGTCTGTTCCTCGTGTTGCGCCATCACGCTGACGGGGTCAATCGCCAGCACCCGCGGCACACTCTGCAACGCTTCCTTCTCGCCTGGCAGGAAAAGACTGTACTCGTTCACGATCCGGGTCGGCTTGTACGATCCTTCCGATGCAGGTCTCCCCACCCTTCCAGCCGAGGAAGTGCGATGCTGGCGCGCAGCAAGGTTTTCGGCGCCAACCATTGGAGTAAGTGCAGTCATATACTTCAGGAATGATCGTCTTTTCACGTTTGTTCTCCCTTCCGCCGCTAGTGATCACGCTCTGCCCCTGTCCCTCTCAGGGAAACACAACTTGACATCCTACCCGAAGGTAGACCGAGTTCCTAATCTTGTATCGCTGGATTATTCAGCCGGCAAGCTGTTCACGAGGATGCGGGACTCTGACGATCTGCTTGTCTCTTGTTCGGACAGGGTTGGGAATACGTTCAGAAGCAGGTAAGGAGCTGTCACTTGCGCAGCACGGGGGAATCTGACATCAAGCCACCAACAAGCATAAACCTTTTGGCGGGCCTGTTCCAAACAAAGAGCCGATGTGCGGATGACAATCGTTCGCCCAGGCCCGTCAAGATTCCAGCGCCGGCATGAAGACGCATTGCCGGAATGGCGGACTAGCTCCAGATGCGGTCCCAGGAATGCTCGTCGTTCCACTGCTTAGTTGGCTCGAAGTACCCCGTCCCCGGCTTCAAATGCCGGCGGAACTCATCTTCGTTCAGAGTGATTCCAAGTCCCGGCCCATTGGGAACTGCCGTCCATCCCTTGTTCACAATCGGCTGTTCCACTCCTTCTACCAGCGATCCCCACCACGGGACGTCGAGCGCATGGCACTCCAGCGCCAGGAAATTCTCAGTCGCCGCTGCGCAGTGCACGCATGCCATGTGTCCCACCGGCGAGCCCGCGTAGTGTATGGCCATGGGCACCCCATACTCCCAGGCCATTTCCCCTATCTTGTGCGTCTCCAGAATACCCCCCGCCGTGGCAAGGTCGGGATGAATCTTGCTGACCGCGTGGTTCTTGCACAACACTTCAAAGGGCTCCTTCAGATACATGTCTTCCCCGGTCAGGATGGGCGTGGGGCTCGCGTCGTGGATCTCCTTGAGCAGGTCGGTGTAAATCCAGGGAACGACGTCTTCCATCCAGGCAAGATTGTACTTCTCATAGGCCTTGCCCAGGCGAATGATGGATTTGGGCCCCAGATGTCCCAAGTGGTCCATCGACAGTGGGATGTCCATGCCCACCGCGTCCCGCACTGCTGCCACATATTCCTCCAGCAGTGCGATCCCTTTGTCCGTGATTTCCATGACTGCCAAAGGACCTGGCACGAACATCCTCTCCCACCGCGCCAGGTCCGAACGAGCAGTTACCGTCCCCGGCTTATCCTCGATGAAGTGCACCCCCAGGTCCATCTTCAGCCACGTCAGCCCCATCTCCTCCTTACGCGCCTTCTCCCGTTGGGCGTAAATCTTCGGGTCCCTGGATTCGGTTGTATCTCCGTAGATTCGAACCTGATCCCGATACTTTCCTCCCAGCATCTGATAAATCGGTACGTTGTAGACCTTGCCCGCAATGTCCCACAATGCGATTTCGATCGAGACCACCCCGCCCGCCTGCCGCGATGGCCCGCCAAACTGCTTGATCTTGTTAAAAATCCGAGTGATGTTCAGCGGGTTTTCCCCCAGGATCCGGCTCTTCAGCATCAGCGCGTAGGTTGGACTGGAGCCATCACGAACTTCCCCCAGACCATATACGCCCTGATTCGTATCAATGCGCACAACCGTGCAAGGACTCGGACCCGGCTTGACCATCGTCGCCACGCGCAGATCGGTGATCTTCAGGTCGGACGGGGATGAAGACGTGTTCACTTTCTTAATCTCCGCCTCGGCATTTTCTCCCGGCATCAAACTCCCTCCAAGCAATGCTGCGGAAGTCTTCAGCACGTTCCGCCGGCTCACAGAATATTCGGACCTATAGTTTTTCATCAACGACCTCCTAAGGGCTTGTTCAAGATAGTGCAGGACACATCAGACTGAGCCTCGTTGATTTGGCGCGGGGCAAGACTCTGCCTGCGGTTCTGAGCACACTAGTGCCTGACTCGCGAACAACCGTGAAGGTTGTGAGACAGCTCAGGATAGAGTCCGCGAGTCGCTCTCTTTAAATGCGAAACCCAGGTAAGTGCCAAGATCCCTTCGGCAGGTTAAGGGCAGGCTATTCTCCTCTGTCACCCTTTGGAAAGAAAAATCCAGATTTCTTTAACAACTCCTTAATGGTGTACCTCTAGCCGCAGCTTGGAACGCTTCACCGTTGCGGCCCAGTTGTTGAACTCCTTGATCATTTCCGGCGTCCACCGTCCGTCAATCTGCCCGGCAGTGTATTTCCTCTCCCGCAGCATCAAAAATCCCCAGTCGTCCCTCATGTGATCCAACTCCGCGTGGTCCGCCACTTTTTCCACCATTTGCGGCGGGATAAACGTGATCCCCTCCGGGCCGCTCACCACGACGTCACCCGGCATCACCGTCGCCTGGCCCATCCGGATCGGCACGTTGATTCCCATCAGCATCACGTTCCTTAACGCCGACGGGTCCAGCCCCCTGCAAAATACCTCGAACCCTTTGATCCCCTGAATTTCCGACGTGTCGCGTATCGAACCATTGACAACAAGTCCAGTTACGGGTAGTGCCGGATCCTTTTCCCTCGTGGTAATCGCGGTGGCCAGATTCGATCCGATGATCGTTCCGTCTTTGATCTTCCCGAACAGGTCCACTACCATCACGTCTCCGGGCCGAAGAGTGTTGATGACCCAGGAATTCTCCCCATGCACCGTTTCCCCTTCCTTCTTCCCGTTGGCCCGGATCACCGAGTCCACGTCCGGCCGATAGGGCATGAACACCGCCGTCACAA
>JBJKQK010000026.1:0-13741 GCA_046705285.1 Terriglobia bacterium | reverse complement strand
GTAATGGTTTGAGTCTTTTAGTCTACTTCTTTCCAACTGTGCCGAAGTTGAATCCGAAAACCATCACCTGAATGGAGTCTTACTATGTCGCAACCCCTATTCCGCACAGTTTTCGGACTTCAACTTCGGAATCCGAGTTGGATCTCTCGACGCGCGCATTCTGCTGGGGCTTTCCCGGCACGATGAAATGCAGCCTCATTCCTTAAGCCTGTAGGGCAGGCTGCCCAACGCCTGGCTGGCAGACTCCGGGCCGTGATCTACCACGATTTTGATAACAGTTGTGATATGAGTTTTCAGGAACACAGGCAACGGGGCGGGGCTGCTTTCCACTCTAAAGCCTACCACTGTAGGCTCTAACCTGAATCAAACTTGAATCAAACGTACCAAACCTGGGCACATTTTGCCCCACCGCATCAAAGGCTAACTTATTAAAGAACTAATAAGCCTTTCTTCTTCAATGTCTTGGAACGGATTGCGAAACCGTTGCTCTACTGACTGAGCTATGCCGCCTTGACATCTGGAGCGCCACCGTTTCTTTTTCTGCGCTCGAAGTTTGTATTTAAGGCAAGCCCTTGGCTCCCTGATACTTGAATCGACTATCTTACCCTTGGCGTGGAACCTGTCTTCTCCGATAGATTCCTCATCTGCCCGAAGCGTCCGTTTCCACCCACGCTTGACAACGTTCCCGAGGGTTCGCTACGCATCGACCTTCTTATTACCCTACCTGACCGGTCGCTAAGTCTTCAAGTGCAGTGTTTGTTCCCATTTGTAGGAAGCCTTATCCAGCCTTTGGGCGCAGCATCCAGGCAGGGTTGAATGGCACCAAGCGATAGGCAACCGCTGGCACAAGCGTTTGTGGCGAAAAGTGATGGACGCGAATGGCTTCGTACCGAGGTGGAAGCAACGAGCACCCCCGGAACAAAAATGCTCACCCGACCGGAGGACACGTAACCCCGGATCTCCGGGTGAGCATCTTTATGAGAGGAGAATAGAATGGCAGACGCGCTCCGCCACCTAAACTCGGTTGGAGTTTAATGAAAAGCGACCGGCGATGTCAAGGGATTTTCCAGGAAAATGTTTGAGCTATAAGTTGCTTTATATGAATAACTTGGAGATATACAACTTTCGGCGAAAATCCATCTGAAAGCACCGATCAAGACCGCGTAATCGCCTTTGTCGAGGTTAAGTCCAGATAATGCTTAGGGTTACTGCTATTTCAGGTTTAATTGGATGATCGAGCCCTCATATCCCTGAGCCCAATCCGAATGGGGGAACCATTTCGCCGCCAGCCTTCGGGAAGCGACAAGCAGAATCCCGGTGAATATAGCCCCTCCGACCAAGACGACAACCAGAATAATATTACCGAGAATCAAGTGGACCATCTGCACGGCAACCGGCTTGCCGGGAGGCGCCTGGTCCCAACTGACCTGTTGCTCGATGGTCAGGCGATCCATCAATCTGCCTGCGATTTCCTCGGACCGTGCATTCTGAACGAGCAAAACATAACTCCCCTTGTTTTTTCCGTAAAGCGCGCCAGTTCCTTGCTTCTGGTTGATTCCGAGCGTCCTCACCATTGCGGAGTAACGCGCACGTGCAATCACGTTGGTTGGGTAGCTGATAAGAATTAACCTGACGGGCTGGCCGTTGTACCGATATGCCGCTGCTTGCAGCTCGGCTCCCTGCTTGAAGCCCACCAGATTCGGCGGGAAAGAAGGAATGGCCTTTTGCATGGCTACAGGACCCAGAACATATTTCAGCGATCCATTAATGATCCCTCGCGGGGGCAGTGAGGGTGGCAGCAGGGCCATCGAGTTTGCCGAAGGAGCTGCGCCGGCGATGGCGATCAGAGCAGAGCGGAATTCTTCCGCAGACATTTTTGCCCTGGGAGGGCGCAGAACGCGGATGAAGAACACACCGCGCGACATTAAGGCCTGATCGGGCCCAACCGCGGTGAGCTTCATGCCCTTTTCGGGCTTCATCGATCCATTCTGATAGAAGGTCAGCAGTCCATAGGCGGAGGAAGGATCGGCAGCCTTTTCAATCACGGTCTGGAGAGTCTGACTACCCTTCCGGTAGGTTCGAATTTCCACTGTTGTCACGCCATATTCGCGATCGACTGACGGTTGCACTCCCCATTGGCTCACATTGCTGAAGCTGACGTTTTGGCTTTCTTGTACTTGCCATTTCGGAAGGGAGGCCAAGTTCAAAATCGTAGTGTTCTGAGCACCCGCCATCGCAGCGCTCGAGGCGAGCATAGCCCAGAAAAGAACGCTTAGGGGGATGACAAACTTCATCAATCTTAGAATACCAGAAATTTGAGGCCAGCGAGCGAGAGCCTTGAGGGCCAGGAAGCAATTCACCATACTGCGTTACCGGCCCTCAAGTGGCATCCTGAGACGGTGCCGGAAGAACGCTGCGCGCGCCGGATGTTCACGGCTCTACGCTGAAGATGAGACTTGTTCTCAACCTAACGCGTGCTCTGAGCCACGCGGAAGCTTCCTAGATTGTTAATGTAGTCCTGGATACCGTGGAAGATGCCCTTGGCGATCTGTTCCCGTTAGGAGGGTTCTCTCATCAGGTGTTCCGTCAAAGGATTTGTGATGAAGCCGGTTTCAACCAAAACGGAAGGGATGTTTGCTCCAATCAGAACAACGAAGGGAGCCTTTTGCACGCCTCGATTCTGGATGCCGTGCGAGATCCTGCGCATCCGCGTGTACAGGGCTGTCTGGATGTCGCGAGCCAGTTGTTGGGATTCCTCGACCTTATTGTCGAGGGCGATTTTCTTGATAAGGCTTCTCAGCTGATAGACGGAGTCCTGTGAGGTTGCGTTTTCGCGGGCCGCTACCTGAAGGGCCTGGGGATCGGTCGTAAAATTCAGGAAATAGGTCGCAATTCCTCGCACCTGGTGATCGGTGCTTGCGTTCGCGTGAATGGAAACGAAGAGGTCGGCATGGTCCTCCGTCGCGATAGCCGTGCGCTCTTCGAGAGGGATAAATTTGTCCGTCGTGCGGGTCATGAACACCCGGTAGTTTGTCCGCGTCTCGAGCAGTTTCCGAAGGCGCAACGCTATACTAAGCGTAACGTTCTTCTCCTCCAGTCCTCTGGGCCCAATGGCTCCTGTATCGAAGCCTCCATGGCCGGGGTCAATCACGATACGCTGAACCTTCAGTCCCAAAGCTCGTGTGAGCGTTGCAGGACCCTTTCCCATGCGTGAAGGCGCCGTGGTCGAGATGGGAATCCTGGGGCGTTCCTGCTCGATGGACGCAATCTGGGTCTCTTGCCTGACAGCGAGCGGAATGTGCTCGTCCAAAGCGAAGCGGGGCTTCCGTTCGATAGGCCGATGAATAAGACGACGCCGCGCAACTTCGGCAGTTCGGGGGACGTGGCGGTTCAAAGCAACCTCGGATTTGGGTACGACAGACTCCCGAACAGGCTGGCGAGGTGCGGCCACGGCCCTTGGAGGCGCAACTTCCTCAACGCGTTTGTCAGCCTCGACTTCCGGTTCTGTCCTGGCAATGGCGGACACCTGCTCCACAGCCGGAGTTTTTTCCTCAACAGGCGCCGGCACGGAGCGTCTCTGCGCCGTCACCCTGGCGGCATGGGAAGCGGACGTCTCATCCTGGCTGGCATTCTGTACCGTCCGAGGCGACGATCCGTGAACATCGATGATCAGCCGGTAAGGATTCGGCAGCGGAAATGCGGAATAGTCCTCGAAGTTCTTGACGTCCAGAACAACGCGCGTAACGTTCGGCTTGAACTGGCCCACCCGAATGTCGCGCAGAAAGTCTCCGTCGATGCGAACTTCTTTCCCATGCAGGGAGCGGTCCAACTGTGTGTTCGCAAGGTCAAAAACAATCCGGTCAGGGTGTGACAGGCGGAGCGTATCGTATTTGAACGGACCCTTCGCTCCAATCACCACGCGCGTGTAATTCGGCCCCACCCAGTCATGAATCTCCGTTACTTCCACCGGACTTCCGGAGGCACGCCCGGCCGAGTCGTCCACCGTTTCAGTGCGGGTGGATCTACTCTGTTGCTCTTTCTCCGCAGCGGCTTCCTCAGCAATTTTCTCCAGGCCCTTCCTTGCTTCGCCGGACTGGGCACTGGACGGGTGCTTCGCAAGGAATGATCGGAATGTGTCTTGCGCCTCCCCGGGATCTTTGAGCCCTTCGAGGTAGACTTTTCCCATGCTCAGCCAGGAGTCGCGAGCCATACTGGATGCCGGGTATTGGGAGATTACATATTGGTATGATTTGATGGCGGCGCGGAAGTAAGCGGGACTCGAAAACACGCGGCCCATTTCTGCGTAAAGGTCGCCCATGGCTTCCGCCGCCACCGGCGCCTTAAGATTGGCGAAATCGTAGAAATAGACGTCCCGAAATTCGCGGATAACCCGCTCGTATTCCGCCCGCGTACGTGACTCCGCGGGCGTGGCTTCAAGTTTCCGTTGCAGTTCAATGGCGTGCAGGTAGGCTCTGCGGGCAAGTTCAGGATGCCGCACGGAGGCAAAGCAGGACGCGCTGGCCACAAGGGCCGAAACAGCAGCCAGCACTGCAAGCCGCACATGAAACCCCCTTGAGTTTGCTGGCCATCGAGTTGTAATTGGTGTCCTCGTTGGTTTCCCCCTCGTTGAACTGGGTTCGCGCTGGTCGTGTGCGGCGCGAATCCTCCGGCTTACTCGGCGTTGGTAAAGTGAATGACGCCTTCTGAATCCACGTAGCGGACAATAGGCTGAATTCGGTTGTCTTGCTCTCCTGCCGGCGGGCCAGAGTTGGCACTGTTGGAATGGTACAGACTGGTGACGGCCCGCACATAGTGCTCGGTTTCAGGGATCGGCGGAATGCCCCCCGACCGGATCACTGTCTCCTCCCCGGCGTTGTACGCAGCCAGCGAGAGCGGCAGGTTACCTCCAAAGAGGTCCATGAGATACTTCAGGTAACTGACACCACCTTGAATGTTCTGTCTGGGATTGAAAGGATCCTCGACTCCAAAGCGCGCGGCCGTCGATGGAATCAACTGCATCAGGCCCATAGCGCCTTTGGAGGAAACCGCTGTGGGGTCATAGTCGGATTCAACCCGGATCATGGCGTGGATCAGCCTTGGATCAACCTGGTAACGAGCTGACACCCGGTTGATGATCGAGTCGATTTGAAGAAGAAGCTGGCCTGGCTGAATATAATCAGAAGCTGGCGGCGAGGGGCTGGCGTTGACGTAGACCGTCTGGCCGCCCTGCTGCGTGGTGGCTGGGACCTGTCCGGCTCGCAGGTCAGACGAACACACCAGGAAACCGGCAAGAAGAACGCCGCAGGCTGCAACAATGGCAGGCACTTTGGACTGTTTACTGATGCTCATAGAGATCCTCTCTCCACTCACACGTGGAGAAGCGGAGCTCATCCCCTCCCGCTGCCCGGCTTCATCTAGCCGGGATTCCAGCTCGCCAACCTTCTTGCGGGAACGGCCTGGCACCACCACCCGCCGCCTGCAGCCTGGACGGGTGGAACCGTCCAAAACGCTTGAATTATAACGTGCTTTCGCCGGGACAACAAGGGAAAACAGGACTTTCAACATTTTTTTCGATGCGTTGTCGAAAAGGCTTCAGCCGGAGCATTTATCGAGAGTCCGGCCTGGAGTTTCGCTTTCAGGGACGCCAAACCGCTGCCGGAAAGGTCACTTTCAGGTTGGGCTTTCTCCAGTCTGTTTTCGGTCTGTTTATTTGCCATCATTTATTTTCAACAACATGGCCCGGTTCGTTTTCCGGTTCGTTTCGGTTCGTTTTTTATGCACTCCAATGTTTTCAACAACTTCTCCGCTTCGTTTTCCGGTTCGTTTCGGTTCGTTTTTGGACCCCGATCCTTTGATTTCAACAACTTCTCCGGTTCGTTCTGCAAAAAAAGAATTCTTTTTTTATTTTTTCCTGTGTATTGATTGCAGGCGCGGCGAGGGGGTTTGTGCCGTCTTCCGGCAGCTCCTCGTACAGTCTCCTAGGCCAGTTTGCACCCAGTCCCGCCATCGTTTCTCCATGGCCTCCGGCGAAACATCACGCCGGGGAGCTTGAAGAAGACTACCATGGTAGCCCACACTTGTCAAGCTAATTCCGCTTCCCTCCGGGCTGATCGCCCGTATGCTTCAGCATCCTGCGGTCGGCTTCTTCCTGGCCAGGCAGCTGTCCTGCCCGCCCCATTTGATCCCTGCACGATCTTCTCGCGCACGTCAATGTGGTACTGGATGTCCTCGAAGGATGAGTCCTCCGAAATCTGGTCAGGGAGATTTCTGGCCTCTTCTTTGGCGGTTGCCGCGCCGCCGGCCCGCTACAGCATCCGTTCCACAATCACCGGCACCGATTTCAAGCACTCGTCCAGCTTTTCTGGATTCTTTCCGCCCGCTTCGGCCAGGTCCTTGCGGCCGCCGCCCGAACCTTCCATCAGCGCCGCTGCCTGGCGCACAATCTTTCCGGCATCGAGCTTCGCGGTCAGGTCGTGTGTCACACCCCCGATGAGCGCAGCCTTATTATCGGAGATCGTTCCCAGCACCACTACGCCGGAACCAATCCGCGACCGCAATTGGTCTAGTATCTGCCGCATGGCGGGCCTCGACACATCATCCAGTTGCAACGATATTACCAGTACTCCCTTGACGTTTCGTGCCTGTCTGAGCAGATCGCCGACCTGCGCGGTCGCGCGCTTCATCTGCTGCGCGTCGAGCTCCTTGCGCAGCTTCTTTTCGGTATCGGCCAGCTTCTCGGCCGCTTCTAGCACTTCTTCGGGCTTGGCGCGCAGCGTTGCGCCCAGCACTGCCAGCGTCTCATCGGCCTTGCGCAGATGTTCCAGCACGCCCGTGCCGGTGATGGCTTCAATGCGCCGGGTGCCCGCCGCCACGCTGCCCTCCCTCACAATCTTGAACAGGCCAATGTCGCCCGTGCGGCTGACGTGCGTGCCGCCGCAAAGCTCGCGCGAAAAGCTGCCGTCTTCCACCGAAAGCACCCGCACCCGGTCGCCATACTTTTCGCCAAACAGCGCCATGGCGCCCGTCTGGAGCGCCTGGTCGATGTCCATCACATCGGTGCGGATTTCTTCGTTCTTAAGGATGTGCTGGTTCACCATATCTTCGATGTCCAGCAGGTCCTGCTCGCCGATTTCCGCGAAGTGTGAGAAGTCAAAGCGCAGCCGGTCAGGCGCCACCAGCGATCCGCGCTGCTTTACGTGCGTGCCCAGCGTGGTTCGCAGCGCCGCGTGCAGCAGGTGCGTCGCCGTGTGATTGCGCCGGATGGCGTCGCGCCGCCCGTTGTCGATCACGGCCGTCACCACGTCGCCCACGCGGATTGTGTCCCGCGCCGTCGCCTTGTGCGCCGTCACGCCGCTGACGGGACGGTAAGTGTCCGTGATGTGCGCCACTTCATGGTCACCGTCCGCCGCGAAGAACCGCCCTGTATCGCCCACCTGCCCGCCTGCCTCGGCATAAAACGGCGTGTGATCGAGCACGATTTCAACCTGCTGCCCGGCTTTTGCTTCCTCGACCGGCTGGCCTTTTTGAATCAGAGCTACAACTTTGCAATTGGTTGATTTCACTTGCGTGTAGCCGTCAAAAAACGTCTGGTGGGTCTCTGCCAGCTCCTGAAAAACCGGAGCGGCAGTCTTCTTCTCCGCACCTTTCCACGAAGCCCGAGCCCGCTCACGCTGCTTTTGCATTTCGGCATTGTAGCTATTCCAGTCAATGTCGAGGCCGTAGTGCTTCACAATGTCCGCAACGAAGTCCGGACGTAGGCCGAATGTGTCATGCAGAACGAAGGCATCCTCGCCGGCAAGTTTGCCGTTTTGCAGTTGCTCGGTCTCAGCACCTCCCTGCCAGCCTTTGCTTTTTTTCCATTCTCCAAAAGGCTTTTGCGATCCATCTCTCAGCAGAACTTTGGCCTCGTCCAGCTTTTCAAGGCCCACGCGGGTGGTTTCTGCGTATCGCTCTTCCTCTAGCTTGATCGCCCGGGCCACATGGTGCGCGGTTTCGGCGAGCTCGGGATACGCGTCCTTCATCATGTCCACCACGTGGCTCGACATCTTATAAAGGAAGGGGTCTTTCAGTCCGAGCGTCTGACCATGATAGAGCGCACGGCGCATGATCAGCCGCAGCACATAGCCGCGCCCTTCGTTCGAAGGCAGCACGCCATCGGAAATCAAAAATGTTGACGCCCGAGCATGGTCGGCGATGATGCGCAGCGAAACATCGGCATCGTGGTTCGCGCCGTATTCGATGTTTGCCAGCGCCGCCGCTTCGTCAATCAGCGGCTTGAAGAGGTCAGTATCGAAATTGGAGATTTTGCCCTGCAGCACGGCCGCCAGCCGCTCAAGCCCCGCGCCGGTATCGACTGAAGGTTTTGGCAGTGGCTCCAGATGGAACAAGAGTGAGTGGGGATTGGCAGGGTTGCTGCTTTCTGACGTGCGGTTGTATTGCATAAAGACCAAGTTCCATATCTCAGTGAAGCGGCCGCAATCGCACGGAAACTTGCAATCGGTATGGCCCAGGTCGCTCGCCTTCGGGCCCATGTCGTAGTGAATCTCCGAGCAGGGGCCGCACGGACCTGTGTCGCCCATCTGCCAGAAGTTGTCGTGCATGCCGAGTTCAAAGATACGGTCTTCAGGAACACCGAACGAGCGCCACAAATCGTATGCATCGGAGTCGCGCGGAATTTCATTTGCGCCCACGAAGACCGTGGCGTAGAGGTTCTCCTTTGGAATCCCGAAATCTTTGGTCACCAGCTCCCATGCCCAGGGAATCGCCTCGGCCTTGAAGTAGTCGCCAAAACTGAAGTTGCCGAGCATCTCGAAGAAGGTGTGATGCCGGCGGGTGCGGCCCACCTGTTCCAGGTCATTGTGCTTGCCGCCCGCGCGCACGCATTTCTGCGAGCTGCAGGCGCGCGTGTAGTCGCGTTTTTCTCGCCCCAGAAAGACGTCCTTGAACTGGTTCATCCCGGCGTTCGAGAACAGCAGGGTGGGATCGTTCGCCGGCACCAGCGAAGATGACGGCACCATGCGATGGCCACGGTCCTCAAAAAAGGTTAAGAAACGCTTTCTAATTTCGTTTGAATTCATGACAATAGTTCTAAGTTCAGAGTTTTGGGTTCTGTGTGTTCCGGACCCTCTCCCCGGTTTTTCGTCCGTTCTTTGTAGTCAGAATGATCGAACCGAGAACGCGAATCATTATCTCCGTTTCATTCATTAAGGGGTTCAGCTTCGATTTAGCAACAACGCGCGATTCTCCCAGCAAACGAAGCCAGTACAAAGTTTCGCGCGCTTCCTTCTGCGCAATGCCGAGCTTGTGGATGAAATCGGCGCGACTCTCCGCGGATTGAGCCTCTTCGACGTTGGCTCCCACCGAGCACGCCGCGCGCAGGAACTGCTTGCCAATCACCCAACCCGCGCTGTCCTTCTGCTTCTGCAAATGCTGGAAGAGCTTGATAGCACGCAAAGAAAAGGCGAATACTCGCTCGCGAATTTTGACTGGCGGTTCGTTCGTTGCCGACCGATGTGCCCGCTCACCGCCCACACTGCCTTGTGGAATTTCCGCCATGTCTCAATCCGATGCCAGGAACGCAGAACCCATAACCACAATTCATAACTCAGAACCCAGAACTCACAACTTTTCGCCTTTCTCTTCCTCATCATCATCAAGGCTCATGTGTTCGGCCGCCGGCGTCAGTTCGGGGCGTGCGCGCACCGCTTTCATAATATCATCCGAGCGGAAGCCGCGACGGACGAGGCTCTGGCAGAGGGAGGCGACTTTGGAGCGGGTGAGGGGTTTGCGGAGGCTGCGAATTTTCTTGTCGATGGTGCGTTCCAGAAGTTCGTGTTCGCTGACGGACGCGAAAGCGTTCTCGATGGCGCGGTCGATGACATGGTAATCCACGAGCTTGCTTTTCAGTTCGCGCCGGATGCGATGCCGCCCGAAGCCCCGCACCCGGACCAGCGATGAGGCGTATGCTTCCGCAAACCTGGCGTCGTTCAAATAGCCGAGTTGGCAGAGGCGCGCAATCACGTCAGGAACGGCCTGGGAGGCGGGAAACTTTCTTTCGAGGGCACGCCGAAGTTCAGCCAGCGAGTAAGGACGCCGCGCCAGCATGGCCAGCGCCGCCTCATAAGGAGTGTCAGGAGCTGTTTTCCGTGGCAAGTTGATGAACCTGGCTTGACTTGCGATGTTGCCGGAGCAGCGGTAGCACAGACTTTGCGCCACCCTTTCTCCTCTTTGTTCTCAGTGGCGCGTAACACGGAAGCCACCGAGATGCCCTGTGAACTCTGTGCTGAAACCTGAGAATCACAGAGAACACAGAGCGGTTGGCATAGACTTCACGCTTTGCAAGGCAAAAGCCCACGGACAGCGCTGCTGGAGCCAACCGTGGCTGCCAATCTCCGTCAATTGATTATGGATGTGCCGTGACCGGCTGGTTGCAGTAAGTCAGCCAGCCGAACTTGTCCTCTTCACGCCCTTCGACGATGCTGAGGAAGCGTTCCTGCAGCTGACGGGTGACAGGGCCGGGCTGGCCCTTGCCCACTACGATGCGGTCAACGGACCGGATGGGCGTGACCTCCGCCGCAGTGCCGGTAAAGAAGACCTCGTCGGCGATGTAGAGAATTTCGCGTGCCAGCACCTGCTCGACCACCGGGATTCCGGCTTCTTCGGCGAGCTGGATGATGGAAGAGCGCGTGATGCCCGGCAGAACCGAAGAGCCGAGCGGCGGCGTGTAAATCTTCCCGTTCCGAACCACAAAAATGTTTTCGCCGCTGCCCTCGCTGACGTTGCCTGATGCGTCGAGCGCAATCCCTTCGACGTAGCCGTTGGTGATGGCTTCCATCTTGATGAGCTGCGCGTTCATGTAATTGGCGGCGGCTTTGGCCATGGCCGGCAGCGTGTTGGGCGCAATGCGGTTCCAGGAACTGACGCAGACATCCACGCCCTGTTTCAATGCTTCGTCGCCCAGATACTTGCCCCACTTCCAGGCCAGCAGGTAAATTTCCACAGGATTCTTCAGCGGACTCACGCCGAGGCTGCCGTACCCGCGAAAAATCAGCGGGCGGATGTAGCAGGACCGGATGCTGTTCACGCGGATCAGGTCAACCATGGCCTGCCGAAGCTGTTCGCGCGTGTAGTCGGTCTCTATGCGGTAGATCTTGGCGGAATCCACCAGGCGCCCGACGTGTTCATCCAGGCGCAGGATTGCCGGACCCTGCGGCGTGTCGTAGCAGCGGATGCCCTCAAACAGGCAGGAAGCATAGCTGACCACGTGCGAGGCTACATGAATAGTTGCGTCGTTCCACGAAATGTACTTTCCGTTGTGCCAGACTTTGTCGTAGAAATCCAGTGCCATAAAGGGTTTCCTCTTCTCTGCGACCGGTGTCCCGGCAAGCTCTTCTCTACCGGCGACGGCCCAGAGGTCATTGAAGCCATTATATCATGGACATTGCCGCGCCTGCGGTTTGAGTCCGGCATGAACGAATGGCCCTGCCGCTCCCTCAAAGTGGTATGATCGCGGGGGACCTCTGGAATCCTGTCGCCCGGAAGGGCGGCGCGACAATTTACTCAAATTCGCTGAAGGAGGAGACCATGCCCAAATATGTGATTGAACGCGAGATTCCCGGCGCGGGCAACTTGACGCCGGAAGAATTGAGGGCGATTTCGCAGAAGTCCTGTGCGGTGCTTCGCAAGATGGGGCCGGAGATTCAGTGGCTTGAGAGTTACGTGACTGACGACAAGCTCTATTGTGTCTACATCGCGCCAAGCGCCGACGCCGTGAAGCAACATGCGGGCCAGGGAGGGTTCCCTGCCAATCGCATTGCGGAAGTCAGGCGCATGATTGATCCAACCACGGCGGAGTAAGCAACACCAGAGAGAGCCGCAGACAAACCGGGCAGCGCGCAATCTATGTTTTTCAGGTTGCGCAGTGCTGGATTTGGAAGTGGACAAAGAGTTGAAGAGTTTCTGAGGGGCGGGGCGCTTTGCTGCTACCCCCTCGCCTCGCGAGATCGCGGACGCATCAATGCAGATGCCTGCACCGCCGCCGGGATTCTGCGGATAGTTCTTACCTATTGATAATATGGAGGCAATGATGGACAGGAGGGAACTTCTTCGTTCTGCTGCGGTTCTGCCCGCCATGGGGGCGGCGTTGTCTGTCGCAGCCGAACAGCAAAAAGAACTGAAAATCACCGGTGTTGAGACGGACCTGCTGAAGCCGCCTCCCGGTGCGCCGTTTTATGACGCACTCCAGACCCTGAACGTGGACAAAGCCTCGGTCGTCCTCCGAATTCACACTAACGCGGGTATCACGGGATGGGCAAGCAGTTGGTTTGGCAACCGTGGCGAAGGTGCACGCGTGGTCCAGGCGATGCTCGAATACGAAGTGAAGCCCGTGATTATGGGGAAGGACCCGGCGTTTCCACGGCGCATCCGCGCCGAACTTTGGAAGGCCATGAACTACCAGGGCGTGACCGGCATAGCCCAGTTTGCCCTGGCAGCCACCGACATCGCGCTGTGGGATATCCTGGGCAAGAACGCGGGTTTGCCGGTCTACAAGATGCTGGGAGCCTACCGGGACCGCATGCCGGTCTATTCAATGTGCGGCTGGTACTACGATAACGATCAGGACCTTTCTCATTTTAAACGGCAAATCTCGGCCGCCATGGAACAGGGCTATCAGGCCGTAAAAATCAAAGTCGGAAAATACTCGCTGGCCGACGATGTCCGGCGCATTCGCCTGGCGCGCGACACCATCGGCAAAGACCATCGCCTGATGGTGGACGCCAACCAGGTGTTCGATCACTCGGAAGCGTTGCTGCGTGGAAAGGTGTATCAGGAAATGGGCTGTTTCTGGCTGGAGGAGCCGCTGCCGCCACAGGACATGGAAGGATTCGCCATGCTGGCCCAGGCTCTGGACATGCGAATCGCCACCGGCGAGGATCTCAACACGAAGTACGAGTTTGCCGATCTCATCGCAAGGCGAGGTGCCGACATTGTGCAGCCAGACAATCGTCGTGCCGGCGGGGTGTGCGAGTGGATGGAGATTGCAGCGATCGCCGCCGGTTACGAGGTCGAGGTAGCCAGCCATAGCGGTGGCTTGGTCAACCTGAACATGCTTCTGGCCATGCCCAACGCGATCTACATGGAAACCGGTGGACCGCAAAGAAAGATGATTGACGGGGAAGTTCCTGCGCCCGAAGAACCCGGCATGAGCAGTGAAGTCAGCGCCGATGAGATTCGGAAATACAAAGTCGGGTGAAGGCAGGCTGATTCGGTGCCTTGCCTTCCTGCCTGGGTTTGTTCTTGCCTTACAGGGGAATCCGGTTCCTTGGGACCAGGGACCGGCCCCTGGCCCCTCTTCAGGTGTTCGGTTGGCTCTGAAGCCCACTTGCGTCCCGGGGATTGTGCCGAAAGCCAGGGTCTGCCTGCCTCCGGTCCGGGTCATTCACTCCTTGTCCTGCAAGCGCAACTGCAACTCTCGAATCTTCCGGTTCTTTTCCCGCATGGCGATGACATAAGTTCTTTCCTGCATGGCTATTCTCTTCTCCAATGTTCTGATGGTTTTGTTTGCCGTATCCAGGAGCACGCGCAAATCCTCTTGAGGCAAATGGCCACGCGCGAGTGAAAAACCCGCCATTTCCGGCTCCGACGTTGAATTGATAACCATGGCGCCCGCTTCAAGTGTCTTCATCAAAATCCTCTCAATTCCTTAGATGCTGGAGCATGTAATGTTTTGCTCGGAAAAGTC
>JBJKQK010000025.1:0-4398 GCA_046705285.1 Terriglobia bacterium | reverse complement strand
CCCTGGAATCGCCGCTGGGGGCGCTCCGGCCTCTGGAGTTTCAGCCGGTGCGGCGCACAGCGGATGAGCCGCTGTTTAATTATCTCGTGGCAGAGTACCATCCGCTGGGTTATACCCGGCCAGTGGGGGAACATCTCAAATACCTCGTGCATGCGGCGGGACGTCCGATTGCCTGCCTGGCGTGGTCGTCGGCGCCACGGCACCTGGGTGTCCGCGACCGCTTCATCGGCTGGAGTGCCGAAACGCGGCGCCGGAACCTGCGTTTTCTCGCCTACAATCCGCGTTACCTGATTCTGCCCTGGGTTCATGTGAAGTTGCTGGCGTCGCACATTCTGGGGCAGATGGCACGCCGGATTGCGGGCGACTGGGAGCGGGTTTATGGGCACCCGGTCTATTTTCTCGAGACCTTTGTGGATCCGGAACGCTACCGGGGCACCTGTTACCGGGCGGCGAACTGGGTGGTGATGGGGCGGACGACGGGGAGGGGCAAGAACTGTCCCAACCAACGGCCCAACCGTTCGATCAAAGAAGTGCTGGGCTATCCGCTCACGCCGCGCTTTCGGGAGTTGCTGACGGAGGTTTAGAACCTGACCTGAACGGAGTGAAGGGGTGAAGTCCGGCAGTGAGGTGATCGAAGTGAACTTCGAGGAACTGACCGCGTTGCTGGAGCGGGCGCGTCAGGGGCCGCTCGGCGAAGAAGATTGCCGGAGGCTGGAGGCCGCGATCCACGCGCTGAGCTGCCTGGTTAAGAAGATCGGCGAGAAGAATATGACGATCAGCCAACTGCGGGCGTTGCTGATGAAGCCGAAGACAGAGAAGACCCGCCAGGTGCTGGAGCGGGCTGGGATCAAAACTCCTGCGAAGAACAGTTCGCCTCCCCACGCGAACGGGAATAAGCAACCCAAGCCGGGGCACGGCCGCCATGGCGCCCGAGCCTATGGGGGCGCTCGGCGAATCAAGATTGCGCACGGTTCGCTGCGGTCGGGAGATCAATGTCCGGAGTGCTTGAAAGGCAAGGTTTACGCGCAGAAGGACCCGGGCCTGCGCATTCGGGTGGTGGGCCAGGCACCGATTGCGGCGACGGTCTATGAACTCGAACGCCTGCGCTGCAATCTGTGTGGGGAAGTTTTTGAAGCCGCAGCGCCGGAGGGGATCGGGGAAAAGAAATACGATGACACATCGGCGGCAATGATCGCGCTGTTGAAGTATGGCAGCGGGGTGCCGTGGGATCGGCTGGAGAGGCTGGAGTCAAGTCTGGGGATACCGCTCGCAGCCTCGACCCAGTGGGAAATTGTCGAGGCCACCGCCGCGCTGATCCATCCGGCTTTTGAGGAGTTGATCCGCCAGGCGGCGCAAGGTGAAGTTTTTTATAACGACGACACCGGCATGAAGATTCTGACACTGGCGCGGGCGAGTCCCCAGCGCACAGGGGAGGAAGAAACGTCGGGCTCGCAGGGGCGGACGGGGCTGTTCACCAGCGGGATTGTGTCGACCAGCGAGGGATGGAAGATCGCACTGTTCTTCACGGGGCGAAAGCATGCCGGGGAGAATTTCGCCCGGGTACTGGCCGAGCGGGCGAAGGGACTGCCTGCGCCCATTCAAATGTCGGATGCCTTGTCGCGCAACGTACCGAAGCTACCGGAGAAACTGGACATCCTCTGGGGAAACTGTAACGCGCATGCGCGGCGCCGCTTTGTCGAGGTGACGCCCAACTTTCCCCACGAGTGCCGATTCGTGCTGGAAAGCTTCGGTGAGGTCTACCGCTACGATGCCGAGGCCGAGAAGCGGGGTCTCCGGCCCGAGGAGCGGCTGAGGTTTCACCAGGAGCGCAGCCAGCCCGTGATGGAGGCTCTCCATGCCTGGTTTAAGGCTCAGTTCGCGGAGAAGAAAGTGGAACCCAACTCGGGGCTGGGCGAGGCGATCACGTACTGCATAAAGCGATGGGATCGGCTGACACTGTTCCTGCGCGAACCTGGCGCGCCGCTGGATTCGAACCGGGTCGAGCGCGCCCTGAAAAAATGCATTCTTCATCGAAAAAACAGTCTGTTCTATAAGACCACCAACGGGGCGGAGGTCGGTGACCTGTTCATGAGTCTCATCCACACCTGCGAATTGAATGATGCCAATCCCTTCGACTATCTGACTGAGTTACAGAAACACGCCACGGAGCTGGCGAAGAGTCCCGCAGCGTGGATGCCATGGAACTATCGAGAGACCTCGCAGCGGATCAGCACCACTCAATACCCCACCGAGCCTTCCTTGAAGTAGAATGCTTTCTTTCTGGCCGAAAACGATCCTCTGCGGCCATGGCGGAGCAAGACTCGAAAATGGCCGGAAAACGGGCTTCCTATAAAGGGAAATCGCCAAGGGTTTTTGGCCACTCCTCGAAACAGGCCAAAACGAACCTTCGTGCCGGTCTTTATGCCCGTGTCTCAACCGAAGACCAAAGGACACTTCCGCTGCAGATGCGCGCCCTGCGGGATTATGCAGCAAGGCGGGGCTGGACTGTCGTCACGCAGGTCAAGGAAATTGGCTCAGGTGCTTCCCAGCGCGAGCGGCGGGAGAAACGGCTGGAGGCCGCACGCCGCAGGGAGGTCGATGTTGTGTTAGTCTGGCGGCTGGATCGCTGGGGCCGGTCGGTCACGGACCTGCTGGCTACTCTCCAGGAACTGGAGCATCTTGGCGTCGGTTTTGTATCTCTGACGGAAGCCTTGGATCTGACGACGCCGGCGGGTCGAGCGATGGCCGGGTTGCTGGCCATCTTCGCCGAGTTCGAAAGGGAGATTCTGCGGGAACGGGTGCGGGCAGGCTTGGAGCACGCCCGCCAGAACGGCCAGCGGCTGGGCCGGCCACAGACGGCAGCGCTCCACGCCGATCAGGTCCATAAACTCTACCGCACGGGCGCGAGTAAATCCGAAATCGCCCGCCAGCTGAAAATCGGGCGTACCTCCGTGCGGCGTATTCTGGCAGCCACGCGATGAAGAAGACCCAAAGAGATCCAATTCGAGAGGACCGCATCGAGAACGAAATTATCGTGGATGCGTATGGACCGGAAGAGCAGGCCATGGGCTGGTACTACTATCTGGACGACAAAATCCGCTTCCCATTCCAAGCCCAGTGCATCGTGGCCAAGGTAGTTTCGCCGCTCCGCAAAGGTGAAACGGTCGAAGTCCGCCGCATGGCTCCTGAAGATGCGTGCTCCAGCGATATGTTCGTGCTGATTCGCTGGAAAGGCCGGAATGTGGCAATTCCCTTGTCTCAATTGACGCCCCTCGATGCCGACAAATCAACCGTTGAGGCCATCGCCGACTGGCATTACTGGGTCTCCCAAGGCTACTGCTTCTAGCTATCACCCCTCTTCGATCCTACCCTTACACACGCCTACCGAAAGGACACCGTGGTCACCGTCCTGCTGCACGAAGCCCAAAGCGACCGGGTGCTGAAAATCCGCAAGGCCACAACACCCGAACCCACGCATCGCGCAATCTAAGCCACCCTCGGCATCCCGACCGAGGTCATCAAACCTGTCAAGACGTGGACATGCCAAACGGATAGTGACGAAAAAAATCTTAAGTTATAGAAAACGCAGGATCAGACTCTGAAATGTGTGGAAGTTGGGTTAGCAGCTTCGGGCAGGTTCCCAAGTTCCGCACGAAAACCTGAATGAGAGTCACGCCTCCTCTGCACCGGACACCGCATGGACAGTAGGCAGGCATCCTCCATGCTGATCCAAAGGTACTCTGCTGACCTCGGTTTCGATGTCATCTAACCCCCTTTCGATGTTTTACTCGGAGGTTCACTTGCGTTCGTCTCTCTCACTCGCACATGACACGGTCGAACCATGCCTTTTAGCCACATCGTTCACCACCACAGCCATGGGGCTACAGCAGCTTGTGGCTGTTTGAAGCCTCCCCCTGCAGGGCGACTTCGAGGGGCCTACCCTCATCTTTCGTACGGCATGAAGCTCACGCTTCTTCATGGCACACGCAGAGCCGGGGGTCCCCTAATCGCATTAGGACACAGGCGTCCTGATCGCGGCCAGAGAGTCCAGCCCCGAAGTTATTCAGGAAGGAATTGGACAATTCGTTAATGATACTTGCGGGTCATTGTGCACGTCTGAAGCCTTCCATTATAATCCCCTTAATGGGCGCATTACCGTTTTTCCGAAGCTTGATTGGCGGGCAAATGCCCGCAAAGAAGAGGCGGGGCCGCATCCGAGAATTCTGGGAATAGGTTCTGGTGATTGCTTTCCGTCCTTTCACCAGCTTTTCGGCCCTGCCGGAAGCACGACGACGACCAAGGCTTCTTTTGGCGCTCTGCCTTGCCGCACCAAACGATTCTCAGTCGGTTGAGACGGAAGAAATTAGGCTCTGAAGAGGGCTGGGAAGAGTGCTGCAG
>JBJKQK010000024.1:0-9004 GCA_046705285.1 Terriglobia bacterium | reverse complement strand
GCCACGCCTTCCACAATGGCAATGCCGACGCAAATCGGAACGGCCACCGCCAGGCCTGTCAAGGCGATTCCAGCCACCTGCAGGACGTTAGCAGCGTTGAAAATGAAACCGGCGATCAAGGCGTAAGTCCAGTGCCCAGTGTCAGCAGTCTGCAGATTGTGCAGAAACGACTCACCGCTTGAGCCGAAGCTGCCCATCGTCAGCGCCAGCACCAGCGACAAAACTACCACGCCGAAGATGTAGTCCCAGTAATAAAGTTCGAAACGATAACCGTGAGCCGCCTTGTAGCTGTTCGCCCAGGAGCCCCAGCAAATCATCGTGATGATGGTCATCACCACGGCCAAAGAATAAGTTGTCGGAAGAAACATTCTTGTTTCCACCTTATCGGAGTTTTGGACTGGCCAGCTTCCGTACGCTTGCATGGCCACTCCCGTCAGACCTACAAACGGCTCCGACGGGAATGTCGACACCGTGAAACGAAGAACTTATCCCTGTGGCGAGGGCCGGCCTGGCGATGCGCCGTCACAGGGAAACTCATTGAGAACTATCCGCCGCAATCAAGAGTTTCTCGACCATTCCAGCGCTGCGGCGCGTTCCATCTCTCCCAACTTGGCGACGCGTCTCCGGAACTCTTCCGCGGTGCTGAAACTGGCGGAAAGGAAGGCCCGGAGACAATCTTTAGCGAGTTCGTCGCCGACGACTTGAGCTCCGAGACAAACAACGTTAACGTTATCGTGTTCGACACATTGATGAGCGCAATAAATGTCGTGGCAGAGGGAGGCGCGGATTCCGGGAATTTTGTTGGCAGCGATACAGGCGCCTACTCCAGTTCCACATACGAGAACGCCACGGTCAGCCTTTCCTTCACGCACGCGAGCGCAGACAGCCTTTGCGATGTCCGGGAAATCGACCGGGGCCGGATCGTATGACCCGTAGTCTTCAACACTGTGCCCCTCATCCTTCAAGAACTCGATGAGAGGGCCTTTCATACGGAAGCCGGCGTGATCGCCGCCAATTGCCAAGGATAGTTTCTTCATAGTAATGTCTCCTAAGTGGTTTTGCGGGCCGCTGACGGGCCTTGATACACGGGCTTGAGGCGCCAGTCGATGTCGGAAGAAAAGTCCGGAAGGTGGATTTTGCCGCTGACCTTGGACTTTACGCTGCAGCCCCCGAGATCGATGGCTTCCACGTAATCGCGGGTAGAAATCCTATCGTGCAAGGTGTCGAGGTGGATTGGGCTGAAGACGATATTATTGGCCTGGTAGCGCGACCAGACGTACTCGATATGCCGCGAATAGGGCTCGGGCCAGGAATAATACTTCTTCCAGCATTCGCTCGCATCACGGCGCATGACCTCGATGAACGGGACGAATCCCTGTGAATTCAGGTAATCGACTTTGCGATCGGCGCATTTAAAGTATTCGGGATTGATCCGATTGATGTCGGGGAAAACGTCCTCGTACCCTGGCACTTTCCCGGGAAAGAAAAACGGCATGCCCCCTTCGTTTTTAACGTCCGCAGCGCTGCCAGTGCCCCATCGGAGCCTGGCCGACCGCACAACGGTTCCATCCTTCATTTTGATGTGCCACGGAAACCCACGACGAAGCTGATTCTCGTGCATTTCTTCTTCAGTGCATTCAGTGGCGACGAAAGATCCCGAATTCGACGCCAGGCCGGAGCCAGATGGCTTCGACCCGCTTTCCCAACGCCAAGTTCCTGGCGTGGTGGCGGCAATGGGAATCCGGAAGGTGTTCCCTTCATCCCGGAATCCGCAAGCATGCTTTCCGAAGCCGGGCCCCGTGAGATCAACCCACACGGCAGCGTTTGTAGAGGGGTTGGAAAAAGTGCGGTCCGAAGTAAAGGTAAGTTCTTCTTTTTCCCAAACGTGAACCTCGCGCGCAGGGCTAGCCAGGGAAGCGGCGCGGCTCGAAGTCGCGCCGACTCCTGCCAACGCGGCCACCGCGCCAGCCGCGACCAAATCCCTTCGACAGATCAGTCGCTTTAAGACGACATGCCTCCAGCGTGGTGAATCGATTCATCCACACACTTTCGGACGACGAGTATCTCTAACCCAAACTGCCGCTGTCAAGCTCTTCCTGGCAATCGGCCAGGCTTGACATGCGGTGACAGAGAGCATCGTTCCTTCGTCTGATGGGGGTTAGCGCGGTGACTGATCACAAAGGGGTTTTCATGGTCACCAATTCAGTTGTCGAGATTACCCATGCTGAATGGAAGATCACGCCCCAATGTAATCTGCGTCAAATCTCTCACCAATACGAGAACCCTGCCGCGCGAACATGTCCGATGGTGAAGTCCGCCGAGCGCCACGGTGTTTTCATTCCCACCGAATCGCTGGCCTCAACCTCCAGCTGGTACTTACCCTTCCGTAGCTTGCCAAGAGGAATGGAGCGTCCAATGCCAATCATCCGGCTTCCCGCCTTCTCGTAAGGCGCAATGCTGAACGGCGTGAATTCCTTTAGCACTTTTCCCGTTGCGAGGCTAGTAATCCGCATATGCACTTTCAGCGTTTTGTCCTGATCTTCGCCAACCTGCGGCTCATAGAGCTGGAAATAGGCCATCAGTGTCGAGCCCCGCATGAAATCCGTCTTACCAGCGGGTACCACTTCAATTCGGGTGGATTTCTTCATGCCCGAAGCCGACTTGATGGCAGCATTAGTGAGCAGTGGCACGAACCTCGAAGGTTCCGGCGTAGCCGCAGTAAAAGTGTGGTATCGCCGGGCAAGGAAAATCGAACTTAGACCAAGATCGTTTGCGTCATGCCTCGGGATATCCAACGGCGTCGTCACCCGCCCATACTTCTTTCCGTCGCTCAGCACAACCCGAAGTTTGTATTGACCTGGGGGCAGATCAACCTCCGTCTCACATTGGGCTGGCAAAAGTGTAAAATTGAGACTCGGGTAGGCGTTCTGACTGTTTTCGGGTGTCCTTTGGACAAAATCCGGAAAGTCGTGAGAATCCCACCACCAGCTACTGAAGCGGGCCGCCACGGCGCCGTTCTTCCTGTAAACCATTCCCAGAACCGCGATCGATGCATAGAGTTTTCCTTTCTTCCACCTGGACCAGAGTGATTGCCAGGGGAACGCCAGGGCCAGATACAATCGAGCACGGTTCGCACCAGTGTAGAAAAAGCCGGCCTGCAGCGATAGATGAATCTTTCCCGGCTTCCTCAAGGTCAGGTCGGACTCCATCTGCCGGCCGAAGGGCGTTCCTTTCAGCGGGTCCGAGGGTGAATGTGGCACGTTGCAGTAGAGCTTACGGTTCCAAACGATCATTTGCTTGCGGTTCACCGTGACCTTGATCGTGTGGCAGCTTCCCCTGAGTGATGGGGGAGGAACAAAGGCAAGCTGATAGAAATCGCTGGGACAAAAAGGTCCACTGAAAGACGTAGGCAGGTCCACAGTACTCCATTTTGCTTTTGGAGTGGAAATGTACAACATGGAACTGCCCAGGCTATCGAAGGCCCACCACAGGGGCCATCGTTGGACCGTGACATTCTGGATCTTCTGTTCGACCCCGTCGTCGAATAAGCGAAAATCTTTCGCGGTAAGCCCGTAAAGGGGCGCGAGTGCAGCGCAGGCCTGCTTCGCAGAAGCGCTGGGAGGAGCCGGTGTATCAAGCGTACGCAAATTATAAACAAAGGTCGGCACAAGGACCTGATTCGACTTGACCTGCAGTTCAGTCACGACGGCCTTCCGCGCAACCGCCCATCGCACACCAAGAAACAGGGCCAGCATACTGAGAACATATATAACGAATGAGTGTTTCCCAGTCTTCATTTCTATCAACCTGCCCTATGCGCCAGCTATATACCCATGCCCGGGCCGCGTCAAGGGTCCCGTCTTTGTCCGGCCAGGCACACCCTGGCTCAAGCTATACCGGCGGCAAAGGTGTCCTCAATAATGCTCTGCCCTGATGGTAGAAGGAGCAGCCGGTCTGGGATTCCAGCCTTGGCGAACGCCTTCAGAATGTTCCCCCTGCCCCTCTGGATTACTGAAGGGATGTACTTTGATTTGCTGATGGGCGATCACGCCAAATCCTTGCCGGCAGTCAAGGTGCCGGTGATTGTCTGTGCTGTGGACTCGGGCGTCTTCTCGAACGGAATCGCCATGGGCAAAGCCATCGCCACTCAGGTGCCGCAGAGGACATTCGTCTCGTCCGAGGATGGCGGTGACATTCTCTTTTGCGAACAGCCGCAGAAGTTCAATGCCGTCCTGGGGAATTTTGTTAAACCACGGCAGGTCCTTATTCTCTTTCAAGGCAGATTTGCAAAGTGGGAGTCGTCAAAGAAAAGGCGTGCCGCCGGAAACGAACTCCCAAAGTCGACCCAAAATACCGCGGCCAGTCAGGGAAGCTCAGACCGGATGACACGTCGTAGTCGCGGATCCGTCGAATGGTTGTTCACAGACTATTGCTCAGGGTTGTTGGGAACGGGAAATAGCCGGTTCAGCGCCAGGTTCAGTTCGAGCACGTTCACTCGCGGTTCTCCCAAGAAGCCTAGTTCCCGTCCCTCTGTGTATTGCGCGATAAGCCTGGTCAGACTCTTAAGCGGAATCCCTCGTGCCGTCGCAACGCGTGCCGCCTGTGCGTATGCCGAGGCCGGGCTGATGTCCGGATCCAGCCCGCTGCCAGAGGCTGTAACCAGATCCGCCGGGACAGGCCCTTTGTAATTAGGGTTGTCTCTGCGGAATTTAGCAATGGACGACCTGACGCGATCAATAAGCTCCTGATTAGTGGGCCCGTAATTAGAGCCGCCGGATTCCGTTGCATTGTACCCGTGCTTACCTGCCGCCGATGGCCGCGGATGGAAATATTGGGGCTCCGAGAAGTTCTGGCCGATGAGCACCGAGCCTACAATGTGCCCTTTAAGGGAAATCATGCTGCCGTTGGCCTGGGCAGGAAAGAGCCGTTGGCAAAGTTCGGTCACGATGCCCGGATAAATCAGCCCCGTAAGAACAGTCATCACAAGAGTGACACGGAATGCAGTTCGCATCTGTTTCCACATCGCTATTTCCTCATACCAGGTGCAACCAGATTAAAATATGGTCGATCAGCCAGATTCCGGGGAACGGAGCCAGAATTCCGCCCAGCCCGAAAATCAGGAGGTTCCGTTTCAGAAGGCTGGCGGCTCCCTGCGGCCGGTACTTGACGCCCCGAAGCGCCAAGGGAACCAGAGCGATGATGATCAGCGCATTGAAGATGACCGCGGAAAGTACGGCACTTTGCGGCGATTGCAAATGCATGATATTCAGGCTCTGGAGAACCGGGTAGGTGCTTGCGAACATGGCCGGAATAATGGCGAAATACTTTGCGACGTCATTGGCGATTGAAAAGGTAGTCAGAGCACCCCGGGTGATCAGGAGTTGTTTGCCAATGGCAACGACTTCAATCAACTTGGTCGGGTTGCTGTCCAGGTCGACCATGTTTCCAGCCTCTTTCGCGGCTGAGGTCCCCGAATTCATGGCGAGGCCGACGTCGGCCTGGGCCAGCGCCGGTGCGTCGTTGGTGCCATCGCCGGTCATCGCGATCAAACGCCCACCAGCTTGTTCTTTGCGGATATACTCGAGTTTGTCTTTGGGCGTGGCCTGCGCCAGAAAATCATCCACTCCGGCCTCCGACGCAATGGCCGCGGCCGACAAAGGATTGTCGCCGGTGATCATCACGGAACGGATCCCCATTGCGCGAAGGTCGCCGATACGTTCTTTCATCCCGCCCTTGATAATGTCTTTCAGGTGCACGACGCCCAGAACGCGCTGCCCATCGGCAACAGCCAGCGGTGTTCCGCCGCTACGGGAAATGCGGTCTGAGATCTCGGTCAATTCGGAAGGAGCCTTCCCGCCCTGCTCGTTCACAAAATTGGTGATGGCCTCCGTCGCGCCCTTTCGCAGGCGGCGCCCATCGATGTCCACTCCGCTCATCCGTGTGTAGGCGGAAAAGGGGATGAACCGCGCGTTATGTTCTGAGACGTCGCGGCCGCGCAATTGAAAGCGCTGCTTGGCCAGAACCGCGATGGACCGTCCCTCAGGTGTTTCGTCGGCGAGACTGGCCAGTTGCGCAGCATCGGCCAGTTCCAGCTCTTCAGTTCCATTACAGGGCAGAAACTCAACGGCCCGGCGGTTACCCAGCGTGATGGTACCGGTTTTGTCCAGCAGCAGAGTATTGATGTCGCCGGCGGCCTCCACGGCTTTCCCGCTCATGGCCAGAACATTGTGTTGCATTACACGATCCATGCCCGCGATGCCGATGGCCGAGAGCAATCCCCCAATGGTGGTGGGAATCAGGCAGACCAGCAGAGAAATCAGCACCGCCAGCGAAGGAACGCTCCCTCTCCCAGCGGAATGAACGCTGTAAACTGCGAAAGGCTGCAAGGTTACGACTGCAAGCAGGAAGATCATCGTCAATCCGGCGATCAGGATGTTCAGCGCAATTTCGTTGGGGGTTTTCTGACGCGCCGCCCCTTCGACCAGAGCAATCATTCGATCCAGAAACGTCTCGCCGGGGTTAGAAGTAATCTTGACCTTGATCTGATCGGACAAGACTCTCGTCCCCCCGGTTACGGAGCTGCGGTCTCCACCGGATTCACGAATGACAGGAGCACTTTCACCCGTGATTACCGATTCATCTACCGTTGCAATGCCTTCAATGACCTCGCCATCGCTTGGGATGATATCTCCGGCCTCACAGACGACGATGTCGCCAGCTTGGAGCTTGGACGAGGGAATGTCCTCAATCTTACCGGATGCAGTAAGACGCTTGGCCATTGAGTCGGTTCGGGTCTTGCGCAGCGTGTCGGCTTGTGCCTTGCCCCGCGCTTCGGCCATGGCTTCGGCAAAGTTGGCAAACAGGACGGTAAACCAAAGCCAGATTGCGATCTGTAACGTAAAGAAAAGATCAGGCGCGCCCGTCACGGCATCGCGAATGAGGAGAATCGTGGTCATGGTTGCCCCGACCTCGACAACGAACATGACAGGGTTCTTGGCCAGGGATATCGGATTGAGCTTGACGAAAGATTCCCTAAAAGCATGACTGAGAATCACTGGATCCGAAAGCGGCCGGGATCGTGACAGCTTCTTGGGTAAGAGCGGATTGGTTTCACCGGATGACGGTTCTGTCAAAGTTGCTGGCATTGTTTCAGCTCCAGAAATGCAGCAGGATTGCAGGGAACAGCCTCCCCTTATCCATCAGGAATTGCTCGACAATCGGGCCAAGTGACCACGCGGGAAAGAACGTCAGGGCCCCAACGATCACGATGGTTGCCACGAGCAGGCATACCCACAGAAGACCGTCGGTTGGAAGTGTTCCGCTTGTGACTGGGACTTTTTTCTTTTCCGCCAGGCTTCCCGCCACTGCGAGGGCAGGAAGGACGAAGCCGAAACGGCCAATCAGCATTGCCAGGCCTAGTAACAGGTTGTACCAGGGAGTGTTGACATTGAGCCCGGCAAAGGCGCTGCCATTGTTTTCCGATGTGCTTGTGAAGGCGTAAAGAATCTCGCTCAAACCGTGAGGTCCACCATTGGATACATTCGCGGCGGTTGGACCGGGAGGGTTCCAGTAGCTATGGACTGGGAATCGGGCCACCGAAGTCAGGGCTGCGAACACCAGGATTGAGAACGACGTAACGATAATGGCGATCATGGCCATTTTCACCTCTTTTTGCCCGATTTTCTTGCCGAGGTACTCAGGCGTTCTGCCGACCATCAGGCCAGCAATGAAGATACCCAGGATGGCGTACAACAGAATCCCGTACATGCCAGACCCGTCTCCCCCGAAAACGACCTCATCGGTCTGCATGTTGAACATTGAGACCAAGCCGCCGATAGGCGTGTAACTGTCAGTCACGCTGTCAACGGCTCCACAACTGGTAGCCGTTGCTGTGACATTAAAGAGAGTGGAACCGGCTTTGCCAAACCGGACCTCTTTGCCCTCCATGTTGCCTCCCGGCTGTCCCTTCGTGGCTGTAGTCTCGACTCCCATGTGCGCAAGAATAGGATTTCCCGTGCTCTCGGCGGAGTAACAGATAAAAACCGCTGCAAGGAACAGCGCGGACATTGCGGCAAACAACGCCCACCCTTGGCGCGTATCTCCGACCATTTTCCCAAACGTATAGGTGAGTCCTGCGGAAATTGAGATGATCAGCAGGGTCTCCACGAAATTCGTCAGCGGAGTAGGGTTCTCAAACGGATCCGCTGAGTTGGCACCAAAAAACCCGCCGCCGTTGGTGCCTAGCTCCTTGATGGCCTCCTGGGAGGCCACCGGCCCGGCTGCAATCGTTTGAGTGCTTCCTTGCAGCGTGGTGACCTTTTGGTAGGGCTTCAGGGTTTGGGGCACGCCGCGTGCGCAAAGAAACAGCGCAAACACAATAGCGATGGGCAGGAGGATGTACACCGTGCACCGCGTCAGGTCCACCCAGAAGTTGCCGATGGTGTTGACCTGCTTGCGAGCAAAGCCCCGGATCAGCGCGATTGCCACGACAATGCCCACAGCGGGCGAGACAAAATTCTGGACGGTCAGCGCGACCATTTGAACGAAGTAGCTGAGGGTTGTTCCACCAGCGTAAGCCTGCCAGTTGGTGTTGGTCATGAAGCTTACAGCGGTGTTGAAGGCGAGGTCAGGCGTCATCGGCGTGGCGTTGTGAGGCGCGTGACTGGTGCCGAACCCCATGGGATTCAGCGGGAGAAATCCCTGGAGCCGCTGGATGAAGTACACGAACAGGAAACAGGTCAGGCTGAAGGCGAGGACGGACGCTGCGTATTGTGTCCAACGTTGCTCACTGTCCTCACGAATGCCGCAGACTTTGTAAATCAATCTCTCTAACGGGCGTAAGACGGGGTGCAAGAAGGTGCGCTTGCCCTCGAATACGTTGGCCATGAAGAGCCCAAGGGGTTTTGTGACCGCCAGCAAAACAAGAAAAAACACCACAATGTAAAGAACGCCGGTTGGCGTCATGCGGACCTCCTCAGAAACGCTCCGGGTGCAAAAGTGCGTA
>JBJKQK010000023.1:0-5027 GCA_046705285.1 Terriglobia bacterium | reverse complement strand
GTCGAGGCCGGGTTTGACCGTTTTTCAACGGATCTGATGAAGCGACACCTGGGCCGCTACGCGGAAGAGCGGCTGGGGATCCCGTTTTCGCAGCTGATGGGATTGGGCCGGCTGAATCCAGAAGACGATTCGGAGCCCTTCAACATGGCCTATCTGGCCATTCGTGGCAGTGGAGCGGTAAACGGGGTGAGTCGCTTGCACGGCGAAGTCAGCCGCCGATTGTTCCAGCCGCTGTTTCCACGCTGGCCCCAGGCCGAGGTACCGGTCGGCCACGTGACGAACGGCGTCCATGTCCCGTCGTGGGATTCGGAGGCGGCGGACAAAGTGTGGACAGAAGCCGCAGGCAAGGACCGATGGCGCGGGGATCTCGAAGAGTTGACTGAGGCGCTCGATTCGGTCCCCGCCGCCGACATCTGGAAGATGCGGACGGAGAGCCGCATCCAGCTTGTGGATTACGTGAGGACCTATCTTGCCCGCCAACTCGCTGGACACGGGGCGTTTCCTGAAGAAGTCGATCTGGCGGCTCGCATCTTCGATCCCAATACGCTGACGATTGGATTTTCACGCCGCTTTGCTACTTACAAACGTCCCAACCTGATGCTGTGGGATCCCGACCGCCTATTACGGATTCTGACGAACCGCGAACGGCCTGTTCAGCTTGTTGTCGCGGGCAAGGCGCATCCTCAGGACCACGAAGGCCAGGAAATGATCCGGCAGTGGATCCGGTTTATCCGCAATACCCCCGCGCGCCAGCACGCCGTGTTTCTGGCGGACTACGACATGCAGATGGCCGAGCACCTGGCCCGCGGTGTGGACCTATGGGTGAATAACCCCAGGCGGCCTTGGGAAGCTAGCGGAACCAGCGGCATGAAGGTGCTCGTCAACGGAGGACTAAACCTCTCGGAACTTGACGGTTGGTGGGCAGAGGCGTATTCGCCGGAAGTGGGGTGGGCGATCGGAGACGGCCGCGAGCACGATTCTGACCCGGAGTGGGACCGCAAGGACGCCGAACAGATCTATGCATTGCTGGAAAACGACGTCATTCCGATGTTCTACCAGCGCGACCAGGCGGGCCTGCCGGGGGCCTGGATCGAGCGTGTGCGCGCAAGCATGTCATGTTTGACCCCGCGATTTTCCGCCAATCGCGTGGTCAGAGAATATACTGAAACTCATTACATCGCTCGTGCCAAGGCGTATCGCGAACGAACAACAAATGCCGGCACGGCCGTGGAAGGGCTGGTCCACTGGCGCAAGACCGTTGAAGGACGTTGGGCCCGGCTCCGCTTTGGATCGCTGGAGGTAACTTCCGAAGGCGGACAGAACATCTTCAATGTTCAGGTATTTCTGGATGAACTGGATGGGGAAGCAGTACGTGTGCAGTTATATGCTGAGACGCTGGATGGCGGGCATCCGATGGTTGTAGAAATGAGGCGCGGTGAGCCGCTGGTGGGTGCTTCAAACGCCTATCGTTATACCGCTTCGGTTCGAGCGAGCCGCCCGGTAAGTGATTTCACGCCGCGCATCGTACCCTACCATCCGTTGGCATCGGTCCCACTTGAGTGTTCGCGGATTCTCTGGTACAGGTAGAGGGCGTGTTATCTGTCATGGCCCCTGTCTTGTGAATGGATAGCCAATCGCTCCGAAACCCTTACCGGCAGCCTGCAAGCACTTGACGGTTCTACCATAGCTATGAGCGGCGGCGACCCCCCATCAGACCACAGGCCCTGCAAGCCATGGACCTGCTTCTGGACACGAGGAGCTTATGAACACGATCCAACTGAGACCGATTGGGGTCATCCGCACCCCATTCAAAGAACCCAAAGGAACACCCATCCAGCCTGCGGTGGCGGAGGGCGCAAGCGGCACCGTGACGGTGTTCGAGGAATTTCAGGACGGGCTGAAGGACCTTGAAGGCTTTGACCGCATCTGGCTAATCTACTGGCTCCATCAGGCGCCAAAGGCCAGACTTCTCGTAACCCCCTTCCTGGACGATCACGAACGCGGCGTCTTCGCCACACGAGCCCCCGCCCGGCCGAATCCGATCGGAATGTCTTCCGTGCGCCTTCTTCGCGTCGATGGCAACGTCTTGACAGTGGCTGACGTGGACATGATCGACGACACGGCACTCCTGGATGTCAAACCCTACGCGCCAGCATTCGACTGTTTCAAGGTGGAACGATCCGGCTGGCTGGACAACTCCCGCAAGAAACGCCGGGTCGCGGACGACCGGTTCGCGAAAGGTGTCGGCAAGCGATAGCTGCACCCCCACGCCCGGCGTTGACGATGGGCAGGAGTCGAAGTGAAGCAGGGCACAAACCTGCCCCTCGGCATGCCGCGCACACTACACCTTCCAGACGCGCCATGCCTCAATACTCTGGCCTCCGAAGCATGTCTCAATTGTCCGGCGATCCGGCGGGCGTCAGTCAAACGCCATCTCAGGTTTCCACTCCTTCCAGACCTTGCCTACCAGGTCCGCTCCCGGCTTGAGGGTCGGCCTGCCGGGCTGCCAGCCGGATGGCGTGGCTTGGGCGCCCTTGGATTCGCGGACAAGCTGGAACGCCTGGATCTGCCGTATGGCTTCCTGCACGTGACGGCCCACGGGCGGAGTCAGAACTTCATAGGCTTGGATGACTCCGTCGGGGTCGATCAGGAAGCGACCCCGTGTTTCCACTCCACCCTCTTCGTCGTATATACCGTAGGCCTTGCCGACCTTTCCACCCGAATCCGAAAGCATCGGGAACGGGACGCCACCCTTGACCATCTTCGAGAGTTCCTCGTCATTCCAAATCTTGTGAACAAACATGCTGTCCACACTCACCGACAGGACTTCCACTCCAAGATCCTGGAATACCGGATATTTCTCGGCGACCGCCGAGACTTCGGTACTTCAAACAAAGGTGAAATCACCTGGGTAGAAGCAGAGCAGCACCCATTTGCCCAGGTATTCGGAGATCTTGATATTGACGAATTTTCCTTTGTGATATCCCGGCGCGGTAAAGTCCGGGGCTTTCTTTCCAATCAGGACCACTTGTGATTCCTCCTTACGGTCTTCCTGGAACGCATCCTCATGTGCGGCCGGTTCGCCAACGGGACCGCCGGTCGGTCGGGCGCAACCAGGATTCAGTTCTTCAGGCATGGTTCCCTCGCGTTCTTGCACACTGAGTAGCCGCCTTGCGGCGGGGCAGGTCTGACTCTGAAGCAGGATCTCAATTCTCACTTCCCGCTTAGCTACAATTATATGCCTCCCCTCTACCGCCGGATTCATTTATCTCCATCCTTTCATCCGGGGCCGTTTCAGTAGCCCAACGAGCAGCTTGGCCGGTCATGTTTCGGCACAAGAAAATTTGGAGCTTCATCCGGGCTGCCCACAACCAGGTTGCCGTAGACCTTTGTCCCGGGACCCGTGCTGATCGCATGGTTATTGGCGGCTCGGACGTTCAGATGTGAGAGAATATGCGTATGCTCACCGCTCGCACAGCCAGACGATCTGTTCGCCAACCTCACCGGCCCGCCAAAGTCCGTCAGACCGAACTGGTGGTCCTTGCGGAAAATACGGTTCGTGGAGCAGGGCTCCTGGGCGAACATGGGCTCTCATTCCTGATTAAGGTGGACGGCCGGAGCCTGCTCTTCGACACCGGACAGGGTAAGGTGCTGCCTGAGAATGTGCGCCGACTTGGAGTCCGTCTGAGCGAAATTGACGCCGTCGCGATCAGCCACGGCCACTACGATCATACTGGAGGACTTCACACGGCACTGGAGCATTCCCGGCAAGCCAGGGTATTCCTCCACCCGGCAGCGCTCCATGCGAAGTATTCGCGACGGCAAGCACCGCCCCACCGAAGCATAGGGATTCCACGCCCTGACAAGCTGGTCCTCCGGGATGACGGCCGTCCTGTGATCTGGACCGCGCAGCCGACCGAGATTGTCCCTGGGATATGGGTAACCGGGGAGATTCCGCGAATTACAAAGTTTGAAGACGTGGGAGGGCCGTTCTATCTGGACCGGACCTGCACCAAGCCAGATCCACTCACCGATGATCAGGCTCTTTACATCCAAAGCCCCAACGGCATTGTGGTGCTCCTGGGATGCGCGCATGCGGGCGTTGTGAACACCCTGGAATACGTATCAAGAATCACGGGGCAAAAGCGAATTCATGCGGTTCTCGGAGGGATGCACCTTCTGAGAGCCTCACGAAGAAGAATCGAGGCGACCGGAGATGCCATGGAGCGTTTCAAGGTTCGCCTCATCGCTCCCGGGCACTGTACCGGGACTGCTGCCGTCGCGTATCTCTGGAACCGCTTCCCCTCACGGGTCAAAGAGTGCACAACAGGGTCGCGCTTCTCCTTTCAGTGAACGCATTGAAACCGGTAGTCCTCCTGCAGACCTTCGTCGTAAAATCAAGGCAGAGGATGCTGCCGCGGAAGCACAACCATCGGCAGCCATTCAAAGCGAAGGTCGTCAGCGGAATGCCAGTCGAAAATGAAGCGGGCGTGCAAGCCACCATTTTGGATTCGATCACCGAAGGTGTTTTTACCGTCGACAGGGACTGGCGGATTACCTCATTCAACCGGGCAGCGGAGAACATCATTGGCATTTCGCGCGAGCGGGCCATCGGCCAGCCGTGCCGCGATATTTGTCGTGCCAACATCTGTGAGGGGGAGTGCTCCCTTCGGCAAACCATTGAGTCCGGCTTGCCGGTGATCGGAAAGGCAGTGACCATTTTGGACGCCGCCGGCAATCGGAAACCAATCAGCATTTCGACGGCTATCCTCAAAGACCGCGAGGGCAGGATCGTCGGGGGCGTGGAAACGTTCCGTGACCTGACAATGATCGAGCACTTGCGTAAACAGCTGGAGCGTGAGTACACCTACGAAGATATCCTGAGTTCGAACCACCGGATGCGGCAACTGTTTGAAATCCTGCCGGCGATCGCGGAAACTCCCAGCACCGTCCTGATCGAAGGGGAGACAGGGACCGGCAAGGAACTATTTGCCCGGGCGATCCACAACTTGAGCCCTCGCGCTCAA
>JBJKQK010000022.1:0-62075 GCA_046705285.1 Terriglobia bacterium | reverse complement strand
ACGCCATTTTTCCAGGAAGCGGATCTGCAGGAAGTTGAGCGGATCGACGTAGGGATTGCGCAAGCGGATCGATTCCTGCAGAACGGGCTGACGTTCGAGGAGTTGTTTTGATTCGGTAATTTCGAGCACGACGCGGACCGTGCGCTGGTACTCCTCTTCGATCCGGCCAGAGATTTGCTTGCGCAAGCTGGCTGGCCGGCAAAGGGCATCGTAGCGGCGGGCAATATAGAGGTCCGTCTTGGCCAGCGATGCTTCCGCATTGTCGATGATGACGGCAAAGAACGGCCAATAACGGTACATCTCACGCAGCAAGTCAAGGCCGTCGGGCAAGTGGCTGGCCAGGAATTTCTCCAGGCCGTAGCCCAGACCGTACCACGCGGGAATAAAATGCCGGGACTGTGTCCAGGCAAACACCCACGGAATAGCGCGAAGCTGGCTGAGGTCGTTGGTGTTGGCGCGTCGACTGGGGCGCGAACCAAGGCGTAGATTTTCAATCAGATCGATGGGGGTGGCCTGGCGGAAGAATTCTACGAAGCCCGGCGTTTCGTAAACCAGGTTACGGTAGAAATCACGGCTGGCGGAAGCAATCTCCTGCGAGTAGGATTCCCAGGAAGCAAACTGGCTCTCGTGGGCAAGGTGCTTGGGACCGAGCAGGTGGGTGTCCAGAACCGAGGTGACCAGTTGCTCCATGTTCCGCTCGGCGATTTCCAGGTTGGCGTACTTCAACGAGATTACTTCGCCCTGCTCGGTGATACGCATGCGGCCACCGGGGGCTGCGTAAGGCTGGGCCTGAACGCTGCGGTGCGACTGCCCGCCGCCGCGACCGATGGTCCCGCCTTTGCCGTGGAACAAGCCCAAGCTGATCTTGTGCTTTTCCGCCACTTGCCAGAGGCGCTTCTGCGCACGGAATAGCGCCCAGTTGGCGGCAAAGTATCCGCCGTCCTTGACAGAATCGGAATAGCCCAGCATCACTTCCTGAATATTGCCCCGGGAGCGCAACAGGCGGAGGTAGAGGCGATCCTTCAAAAGTTGGTCAAGAATAACAGGGCCGGCCTCAAGGTCATCCACGGTTTCAAAAAGCGGAATAGTATCAAAGGCAGAGCGTAATTCGCCGCCGGCGCTCGATTTCACCATTCCGGTCTGCCAGCCGAGCAACACCACGTCCCAGATGTCTGCCGCTCGCGACGTCATGCTAAGGATGTAACGGTGTGAAGCCCGCTCGCCGTGAAGAGACTGAATCCGCCGCAACGTTTCAAACTCTTCAATTGTATGCTGTGCCTCGGGAGATGCTTTGAACCGGTGCGGACGTTTGAGCAGCAGCTTTTGGATGGATCGGATGCGCGCCTCTTCAGGCTCAACCGGAAGCCCCGCCGCCTGAAGGATTTCTTCCGTCGCGCGGCGCACATGTGAAGAGTGTTGCCGGAAATCGAGGCTGACGGCGTGGAAACCGAAAACCTGCACAGCGGCACGGAGCCGTCCCAGAGCCAGGTGGGCCACGCGGGGGCTGGGATGCTCCAGTAGCGTCCGCTCGAGCGACTCAACGTCATGTTCAAACTCTTCGGCGTCGGCGTAGGCACCACGCGACCTTTCCAGGCTCCGTTCAAGCCGCCAGAGGAGGATTCGGATCTTGCGACGATAAAGTTCGTGAGGTTGATCAACGTTTTCAAAAGCGCGCGTGGCCGGAAAGCGCCGCATGTCGCGATCAATCTCCTGCTGCATTTTGTGCGCAAGGGCGCGACTCGAACATGGAAAGGAGATCACACTGAGAAAGTCGTCCAGCCTGCGGCAATAGTAATCGAGAATGCTCCGCCGAAGCCGCTCGGCGGCATTCAAGCTGGTTTCACTTGTCACGTTGGGATTGCCATCGCGGTCCGTTCCTACCCATGAGCCAAACCGGATGCAGGGGGTCTCGACCGTCAGTCCCGGCGCTAGCCTGCTCATTTCCTGGCTAAAACGGTCCCAGAAGATTCCGGCGAGGTCGTAAATTGTTCGCTCTAGAAAAACCAGTGAGTTCTCAACCTCCAGTTCCGGAGTCATGGGACGCTCTCGCGTTTCTTCGGTCAACCACAAAGCCTCAATCCACGGGTCTACGGATTTTTCAACCGAATGCTCCGGCGACCCGCCCAGCGTTTCGAGTGAACGACCGATGCGCAGCACATGGTTGAAGACGCTGCGGCGCTTGGCCTCAGTGGGGTGCGCTGTCAAGACGGGTTCAATCCGCATAGAGCGTAGCAAGCGAGCGAGTTCGGCGGCGGGAACATTCTGCTTCAACAACTGGCTGAAGGTTCGCCGGAGCGACATCGGTGCGCCGTCCTCTTGCGATTCATAATGACGCAGGCGGCGGATTCGCTGCCGCTCTTCGCAGAGGTTGACCAGGTGGAAAAACAGGCTGAAGGCGTGCGCGACGCCTGCTGCCCGCTCCAATGGCAGGCTCCGCACCTCGCGGTCTGCCGCTGCCAACAGTTCAGGATCAGAATTCTGGCGCAGTTGCTTGGAAAGGCGGCGAAGAGTCTCAACCGCCTCAAACGTTTTGCGCCCGCTCTGCTCCTGAATGAGGGCTCCCAGGCGTGTAGTCAGCAATCGAACTTCATGGCGGAGTTTTTCATCCATAAGCGTCCATTACATTCCAAGATGGGAAAAAGGGCTTACGCGGGAACGGCCAACACACCCTCCAGCGCCTTTCGCAAGGCGCCCAGATTGGCATCCACTCGCAACCGCTGGCGGGATTCCTCTGCCGCCGAGCGATGCCGAATCACGTAGTCCGTGTCCTTCAACTGGTGGCCAGTGAGAATGGCAATGATGTCCGCATGCCGCTCAATTTTCCCGGCGCGCACCAGCTTTCGGATGCCGGCAACAGTCGCGGCTGAGGCGGGTTCACACCCCACACCATCTTCTGCAAGTGCCGCCTTCCCTTCAAAAATCTCTTCGTCGGTCACAGACTCACAAAATCCACCGGTCCACTCCAGCACCCGCCGAGCCTTTTTCCAGTTGGCCGGACGTCCGATACGAATGGCCGTCGCCTCGGTGTCCGGCTTCTCCACCGGGATCAGATCCCGTGAGTTGGCCTCGAGCGTGCGGAAAAAGGGGTTTGCTCCGGCGGCCTGAATCACCACCACTTTGGGAACCTTTTCGATGAAGCCCATTTCTTTGAGCTCCCGCAGGCCTTTGCCGATTGCCGAAGCGTTCCCAAGGTTTCCACCTGGCACCACAATGTAATCCGGAGGCCGCCACGCCCGCTGTTCCATCATCTCAGCCACAATGGTTTTCTGGCCTTCAATACGGAACGGGTTAATGGAATTCACGAGATAAAAATCCATTTCCGCAGCCACCTGACGCAGCAGGCCGAAGGCTTCATCAAAACTGTCGCCGATTTCAATAACCATGGCCCCAAAGTCGAGCGCCTGGGCCAACTTGGCGGAGGAGATCTGGCGGTAAGGAACAAACAGAATGGCCTTCATCCCCGCACGGCCCGCGTATGCTGCCATCGAGGAAGAAGTATTCCCAGTGGAAGCGCAGGCGACCATGCGGACGCCGAGCATGGCTGCACGCGTCATGCAGGTGGTCATGCCCAGATCCTTGAACGAACCGGTGGGATTGATGCCCTGGTGCTTGATCGTGAGGTGTACGGGCCCAGCCCACCAGCCGGCACGCCGGGTCCCCACCAGTGGAGTCGAGCCTTCAGAGAGAGAAATAACTCGGTCCTCCGGGCCGACGAAAGGAAGCAGTTCACGGAAACGCCAGACGCCGCTGCGATCGATGGGTTCGCCGCTCAAGCGCCGCTGATGCCAGACGGATCTCAGCGCTTCCGGGTCAGCAATATCAAATTCGTACTTAACCTCAAGCAGACCGCCGCAGTAGGCACACTGATGCGTCTCTTTCTTCGGGTCCTGCCTGCGGCCACAGGTCTCCTCAATGCATTGGAGGTAAGTAGTTGCCATTCGACAATCGATGCGGGCTGTGTGTCGTTCTCCGCTCGGGCACCAACCGGCCACCGTCAGACTTTCGCACTGGCAGCAAGCATTCTTCGCTGAAGTGCCCACGCTCAATCCACCAGTAGCTGACCGTGGTCACTCTTCGCTTAGCAGTGTCCCCCATCCCATCCCGCTATAACTCAAATTCTTCATGAATCGCGTTGACCGCTTCTTTCATATCCGAAGACTTGATCGCAAACGAAATACTCAACTCCGAGGAACCCTGAGCAATCGCGATGATGTTGATTCCTTTGCTGCCAAGAGATCCAAAGGCGCGTCCTGAGATACCTGGAGTGCCCTTCATGTTTTCACCCACGGCCACTACGATAGCGACATCAGGCATCACTTCCAGCATACCCACGTAATCGTGCAAGATTTCAAGTTCAAAAGCCTTTTCCAGCTCCGCCTTGACCCGGGGAAGGTCCGCACGATGGATTGCAAAACACAATACATTGTCCGCGGAGGACTGTGTCACCATCAGGGTAGAAACATTCTCCAGGTGGAGGCAATTGAACACGCGGGTTGCCAGCTGCGGGAAGGAAAACGAGTTTCTCCCGCTCATCGTGATGAGAACTGCATCATTCACGGAAGTAATCGCCTTGACGCCGGCATGGCCATTCTTCGGCGCGGCCACAATTTTTGTTCCGGGACAGGACGGATTGAAGCTGTTCTTGATCCACACCGGAATCTTCTTCTGCATAACAGGCTGGATCGTCTTCGGGTGGAGCACCTTGGCCCCAAAGAAGGAGAGCTCGATCGCTTCCCGGTAGGAAACCTCAGGAAGAATGCGCGCCTCCGGTACCAGCCGAGGATCCGCCGTCAGTACGCCATCCACGTCCGTCCAGATCCAAACCTCGTCAGCGTCGAGCGCTGATCCCAGGATGGTGGCACTGAAATCGGAGCCGCCGCGCCCGAGGGTAGTGCAAACGCCTTCTCGGGTTGCTCCACGGAAACCCGTTACCACAGGAAGGACACCACGCTTTAACAGGGGCCGAATCTTCTCTCGTGTTTTCGCGCCTGTTTCATCGAACAGCGGGCTGGCGTTGCCGAAATTGTCGTCGGTCACAATGCATTTGACAGCATCAACGGCCTCGGATTTCAGCCCGCGAGACCTCAGGATGGCCGACATCAGCGTGGCGGACATCACTTCACCAAGGCTCGAAAGCGTATCCATGCCGCGCGGTGTGATTTCATGAAGCAGTGTAAATCCCGAGCACAGATCCCCAAAATGCTTCACCTGCTCGGCCAGACGAGGCAGCACGCTGGCCTGCTCGGCGGCAGACAGTGCCTGGTCTGCCACCTCACGATGGCGGCGCGCGAGTTCCTGACGCGAACCTTTCCACGGCTCTTCCATACCGAGGCCAGCTTGCGTGGCGGCCCGAATCAGCATATTGGTGGCACCTCCCATCGCGGACACCACAGCGACGACGTCAGCATGTTTGGAATGCTCTTCCAGAATATCCGCTGCACACGCCATACGTTCAGGACTGCCGACCGACGTGCCACCAAACTTCATCACAATCAGCGGCTTTTTGTTCTTGCCTGAACTTTCTCGTTCGCTCACCATAGCTCAACCTGCAAACAAACAGGGGCGCGCTCCGACTTCCGAGCGGAGCCTGACGAGTCTCCGCCCCTCAGCGAGCCTTCGTTTTAGTACTACTGCTGGCCTTGGATTGAGAGGCTTGGGCTGCGTCCTGAACCGCTTGCAAAAACACCTTGGCAGGCAATGAAAGATAACGATCGCGCCGGTAAATTAAACCTAGTTCCCGGTAGATTTTTTGGCCTTCCAACGGAATCAGTTTCAGTACGCCGGCGGCCACTTCCGGCTCAACATACGCCCGGTTGATCAGCGAAATCCCGAGGCCCGCGCCGACAAACTTTTTCTGAGTTTCAACGCTCGCCAGTTCCATTGACACCTGAAGATGGTCCCGATAATCGCGCAGCAACCGGTCGATCACGACGCGCGTGTGGCCGGTTTTGGGAAGAATCAGTGGATGCTGGGCCACCTCCTCAATCGTCACGCTACGATTCTTGGCGAGTGCATGGTTTTTCGGTACCACAACCTGAACCTCGTCGCGAAAAACCGGAATCACCTCGATGTTGTTCGCAGTCTGCGGCAAGGTCACGATGCCAAGATCGATAGCGCCTTCCTGCACCTTCTGCAGAATCTTGTGGCTGAAATTGCGGTAGATACTGATCTGCACTAGCGGATAGAGTTGTCGGAAACGAGCGAACGTCTGCGGCAACACGTAAAGGCAGGTGGCCTCATTGGCTCCTATGTAAAGCTTGCCTCGCGGAGTCTGGTTGAGTTCCGCAATCGCCTGCAGCGCCTCCTTCTGCAAGGCCAGCAGTTGTTCCGCGTACCGAAGCAGGATTTCGCCCGCCGGCGTCAATTGAACCTTCTTGCCGCTACGGTCAAAAAGCTTCTCACCGCACTCCTGCTCCAACAAACGCACTTGTGCGCTGATCGCCGGCTGCGTCCGATAGATCTTTTCCGCCGCCCGAGAAAAGCTCTGCAGCTTGGCGACTTGAATGAAGCTTGCTAGCTGGTCGTAATCCATGCCAAGGTATACTCTTCTAGTATAAACTTTACATTCTACTCCATCCGGCGCAGCCGTGGAGGCTAAAATGGACGAAATGATCGGAAGGCCTCCTTGCCCAATCACGGCCCTGGCATGAACAAGTCAGGAAGCAATTTGCCTGTTGCTATCTTCCAGCCAACCCAACGTGATGCCATTGGGCAAGAAGCCATGCACTTCAAGAGGGACCGTTTCTGACTCAGGGCATGTTGATGATCTGGTATCCTGGCCATAATCCCTTGTTTGCGGAACGGTTCGCGAGGGCCGCATGTGTCGTTTGTAGATTGTGTAAAGGGAAGAGATCCGATGAAGAGGGCCAGGAGATCGACGCGTTGGTTGCGGGGCATGGGGTGGGGATCCTGCGGGTTACAACGGAGGAAAATGAAGGTTCGATTCCCTGCCCCTCATTCATCGTAACGGGGTCAATGATAGCTATTCAGTTATTGTCCGTCAAGGAACGATGGTACTAGACCTTTAGTGTCAGCTTCCGGAGGAGCAGATGATGGCTTTGCCACAGTAATGAACCCCTCCGCCATGCAATCCGGTTCATCCCAGCTGCAGCCAGGCATTCGCTAAGAAGGCGGCCCTGCCCCAACGGCAACCTCTCGACAGCAGACCCATGGCACCCAGTCAATCTGTTGCATGGCCGTCAAGATTTTGGCAGTTTGTCATCCGATTCCGTTCGTGATTTCGCGTGTTTCTGTGCCGGAGGCGGAAAACTCCGAGCAGCGCGGAGCATCGGTGATCGCCCACGGGATAACTGGAAGGGAAAGCTCCCCGCTTTGATTCATCCTCTTGCGATAAACCATATTAAAACGTGTTATTATCCATCAAGAGTATTCGAGGGGCAGAACGCTCAATTCGCCCAGAAAATCCCGCGGATCTGATGGATTTCGTTGCGGCCCTGTCTCTGTGTCTGAAACTCAGACTTGCGGCACACCGCCCCGGCAGGTTGCATGGTCAGGCTCCGGTGCGAGTTCGGCTGGAGTTCTGCCCCTGTCGCCGCAGAGCAAAGCGCGCACGGAATTCAGAATACCCGCGATCGCAAAGGATTTGCATAGGGGCTTGGCGTAATCTGCTGCAATCGTGCTAAATTGAATCCCTCAGAGCGCAGCAATGCCTGAAGAACGGCGAATCAAGTTTGCATGGATGGACGTGCTGCTGCTGGTCTTTCTGGTCAGCCTGGCAGTCCTCTACCCCGTCTCCGAAATCCACGCCCAGCTCATCCTGCTTTCCATCGGGTTCTTCCAGGTCTTCGAAAGGAGCTTCATTGGCTGGGCCGGACCACGGGGAGAAACTTACAGCATACTTATCAAGATCGGTCTAGCATCTTTGCTGATTTCGCATTCGGGCGGAATCAATTCCAGCTATTATCTGATCTATTACGTTCCCGTGGTGACCGCAGCTATGTATTCAGGCCCCTGGGGGACGCTGGGCTGGACGGCACTCTCGTCGGCAGCTTACTGTTCCTTCCTGATTCCCGCTCTTCAAGAATATCGGCTGACGGCGAGCGGGGCCAAGGAACTGGCTATCCGCAATCTCTTTTTCTTCCTGGCGGCAATGCTGGTGAACCGGTTTGTTATGGAAAGCCGCGATCAGGCAGAACGCTACCGACTGGTGGCCGAGCAGCTCAAAGAAACCAACCAGCAGCTTGAACAGGCCCAGGCGGAAGCCCGACGGTCCGAGCGCCTGGCGGCACTCGGGCAGCTGACGGCCGGGCTTGCCCACGAGATTCGAAACCCGCTCGGGGTCATCAAAGGTTCTGCAGAAACATTGGGGCGAAAGCTTCCCAGTGAAGATCCTATGGCCAGGGAATTGGCCCACTATATTTCCAGCGAGGTCAACAGGCTGAATTCGCTGGTCAGCCGATTTCTTAATTTCGCCCGGCCGCTCGAGCTGAAAAAAAGGCCGGAAGACATTTCTCTGATCATGGAACATGCCATTAAGGCGGCTGAGGAGCGCTGGCCCGATTCCGGCGTGGAAGTAGAGCGCTCGTATGCGCGCGGGCTTCCTGCCGTTCCAATTGACGCTGAACTGACCGAGCAGGTCTTCATGAATCTTGTGTTTAATGCCTATGAGGCGATGGAAGCAAACGGAGGAGAATTGCGGGTAGCAATTACAAGCGAGTACAGCAACGGTCGGCGCGGAGTCGAGGTCTCCATCACCGATACAGGGCCAGGCATCCCTCCGGATCTGCGTGAGCAGATTTTCAATCCCTTTTTCACAACCAAGAGTAACGGAGTGGGACTCGGGCTGTCCATCGTCTCGAAGATTGTGGATGATCATAGGGGCTGGATTCGTGTCGAACCGGGCCCCGCGCGAGGGACCCGGTTCCGGGTATTTCTGCCTGCGGAATAAAGGCAGGCTTGCCAGTTGAAGAATGATAACGGGGCGCAGCTTGACCCAAACGGCCCGGGAGATTGATGATCAATGACGACTGGTTCCCAATGGCTACGATTCTGATTGTTGAAGACGAACCCAGGATGCTCCGCCTTCTGGAACTGAACCTGGCGGATGAAGGTTACACGACTCGGTCGGCGAGCACCGCCGAGCAGGGGCTGAAAGTTCTAGGAAGCGACACGGTCGATCTGGTTCTAAGCGATGTGAAATTGCCGGGGATGAGCGGGCTGGAACTTCTGCAGGCTGTGAAGCGCGTCAATGCGGCAATTCCGGTTGTGATGATGACAGCATACGGGACGGTTGAAAGCGCCGTGGAAGCAATGAAGGATGGGGCCAGCGATTACGTATTGAAGCCGTTTTCTATTGAAGAGATCAAACTGATCGTCCGCAAGGAGCTTGATGTCAGACGGCTTCACGAAGAAAACCGCCTCCTTCGTGAAGCTCTCGGCCAGCGCTATCAGTTCGACAATATCGTCGCGAATAGCGCCGGGATGCAGCAGGTACTGGCCACCGTGCAGCAGGTGGCCCCAACAAATTCCACCGTGCTGCTCGGGGGAGAGAGCGGCGTGGGAAAGGATATGATCGCCCGCGCTATTCATCAGCACTCGCGGCGCGTGAACGGGCCGTTCATCAAGATCAATTGCACAGCGATTCCTGAAAACCTTCTCGAAAGTGAACTATTTGGATATGAAAGGGGCGCCTTTACAGGGGCTACCGCAGCCAAGCCCGGCAAATTCGAACTGGCCGATAAAGGCACAATCTTTCTGGATGAAATCGGGGATATGCCCGGGAGCCTGCAGGCTAAACTGCTACGCGTACTGCAGGAGCGCGAGTTTGAACGTCTGGGCGGGACCAAAACCCTCAAGGTCGACGTTCGCGTGGTGGCCGCCACAAATCAGGACCTTCGCGCTGCTCTCGAGCAGGGGACATTTCGCGAAGACCTGTATTACCGGCTGAATGTGGTTCCCATATCCATTCCGCCGCTGCGGGAGCATAAAGAAGACATTCCGTATCTCGTGGATCACTTTGTCAATCGCTTTGCGGAAAGCTCCGGAAAGACAATTGAGGGCATCACGCCCGCAGCAATGAAACTGCTGATCGATTTCCACTGGCCGGGGAACGTTCGAGAACTGGAAAACATCATCGAGCGCGCAGTGGTGATGGCCCCGGGGCCCAGGATCGACGTCGGAGATATTCACCTGGATTTTGGGCCGGGCAAGAGTTATCCCTCTATTGCGCCCTCTGCAGCGGCGGCGGATGGTACGGTCTCGCCGTTGCTTCCCGAGGGCATGACGCTTGAGCGATTTGAAGATAAGCTCATCACGGAAGCGTTGCAGCGAGCCGGCGGCAACAAGAGCCAGGCTGCACGACTTCTCGGCATCTCACGCAATGCTCTGCGCTATCGGCTGTCCAAGATCGGGGTGCCGGACGAACCGGAGGCTTGAGGCTTTCGTGGGCGCAAACTAAGAACCAACCCCGCATTCCGTATTTCTCTTCTGGTGGTTGATATCCACCACATTTGGCTGATATCGCTCAAAGTTGCCTCCCGGCGACTTAGCCCGCATAATGAGAAACTTTTATTTCCTATCCTATCATTAGGTTACAGGCGTTCATCGAAAGCAATTTGGCAATCCTCTTGCCTTAATGGTAGTTGGTCAAGGTTCCTTGAGAGGGACGATCGAGCCAGGAGGTGCACCATGAGAGCGAAGAAGCTGAAGTGGGTGTCTGCCATCATTCCGGTCGCGCTGGCGCTGGCCGGCCTTCCTTTGCTCGCCCAAACAGGGGCAGCCGAAAACTCGCCGGTTGTGGCACACGTCAGCCTGATCAAGGGCGACGTTTCAATGGAGCGCGGCGACTCTAACGAGTGGGTGGCCGCAACCGTGAACACACCTCTGCTCACGGGAGATACGATTGCCACAGGCGCGGGTTCACGCGCCGAGGTCCAGCTAGATTACTCCAACGTCGTGCGGCTGGATCAAAACAGCGAGGTCAAGATTGCCGATCTGACGGCGTCGCGTATTCAGCTCCAGGTGTCACATGGCACGGCTGATCTGGCCGTGCTTCAGGGCAACCAGGCAAACGCTGAAGTGGACACACCGAACGTGGCCGTTGAGCCTTTGCAGGATGGAACTTATCGAATCGACGTCAACTCCGACTCCCTCACACTGGTGACGGTCCGCCAGGGCCAGGCGCAAATCTCAACCCCGCAGGGGTCGACGAACTTGGAGGAGGGACAGCAGATCACCGTCGAGGGCTCGCAAAATCCTCAATATCGAATTTCAACAGCTCCCCCTCTCGACAGTTGGGACTACTGGAACCGCGACCGCAATGGCGTCATCGAAAATGCCCAGAACTACAATCACGTCAACCGATATTACGCCGGCGCGCAGGATCTTAACACTTACGGCCGCTGGTCCTATGTACCCGGATACGACTGGTGCTGGACGCCTTACGTGGACGCAGGCTGGGTTCCATACAGTTACGGCCGATGGGTGTGGGAGCCGTTCTATGGTTGGACGTGGGTTTCCTACGATCCGTGGGGCTGGGCGCCCTATCACTATGGCCGATGGTTCTTCTATGGCAGCAGTTGGTTCTGGTGGCCCGGTTATGTAACACCCTTTTATCGTCCGCTATGGGCACCGGCCTACGTTTCCTTTTTTGGATTCGGGTATGGATACCACCGGTTCTCTTTCGGATTTGGATACGGATTCAGTTCAATCGGCTGGTGCCCGCTCGGACCGCGGGACCGGTTCCATCCGTGGTGGGGTCACGGTCACTCGTTTAATGCGTTTAACTTCCACGATCACTACGGCAGGGGATTCGACCACGGGCAGCGCGGTTTCGGCGGCTCAAACCTGGCCTTGCTGGCATCCGACCGACAAATCCGTCGGGGACTGGTGACAATGCCGGGAGACCGGTTCGGGCGAGCGGCGGTAAGGGGCAACCATCAGGTCGTCAGCGAAGCGATGCTGAGTCGGGCTGACGTCGTCCGAGGCACCTTGCCGGTGGTCCCGACGCGTGCCAGTTTGAGGGTCACGAATCGAGCAGCGATCGTTCCAGCAGTGGCAAGAAGCCGCGCGAACAACACCCACTTCTTCTCGCGACGCCCGGCGGCTGCATTCAATCGCGAACATTCATTCAACAGCCAGGCGGCTTCGATTCGCCGGATGGTTCAAACCCACAACGTCAGGGTAGCCGGCGCGAACCGCGCAGGTGCGAATGCTGGTGCAAATCGCAGCTTCGCGGCGCGAGCTAGCCAGGCAGATAACGCTCGCGCCAGGGAGCCGAGGCTTGGGACCATGCAGCAGCGGGGTAATACCTTCCGCCGGAATCCAGCCCCAGTAGTTCGGGAGAGTCCGCAGTCAAGGCAAGCTGGCAGTTTTGCCAATCGGCGCAGTGCCCAGGCCGGGCAACCCCGTTGGCGAAGATTCGGAACTGGAAATATTGGAGTCCAATCGCGATACAATACCGGACGCCAAGGCCAGGCTCCAGTATTCCGCGAGGCGCCAAATCGGGGGGTTCAGCGCTCCAGTCCGCAGGCTCGTCCGGCAGGTGGGCGCCAGCAAAACGGAGGCAACGGCTTCCGTCGCTTCACACCTCAGGCGGCGCCACAATACACTCCGCGAAACCAGGGACGGTTCTCCAACTTATCCAGAACTGCACCTCAAAACGAAAGCGGCAGCCGCGCCGGATGGAATCGCTTCAGGCCACAGCCGCAAGCTCCGCAGCAGCGCGGCGGCAGAGTTTTTTATGGCGGGGGCTCACGTCCACAAGGGTACTCTCAGCCCCGCTTTGAGAGGCCTGGTTACAACGGCCCACGCTCCAATTATTCCCGTCCGCCACTCCGTTTGAACAAACCTATCGTCAGCGAACCACGCTATCGCTCGTACGGAGGAGTTCGGGGCAACTCTGCTCCGAGGAATTACGGTGGCGGGTATCAGAGGCGCTCAGCTCCAAGCTTTCACGGAGGCGGGGGCGGTTTCCATGGTTCGTCCTCACATCCATCACGCGGCTCAAGAGGCGGAGGACGCCACGGGCGCTAAGAAGCAGTAACAATCTGTCGTTATAGAATCAGAAAGGACTCCATACTCTGCAGGTTCTGATCCGGCCTTTGGTTTATGCCTTGACACCGGCACCGGAAAAATGGGCTTCGATCTCTTCAAGCGTCTTGCCCCTGGTTTCCGGCAGGAACAAAATCACAGTCAGGAAGTAGATGACGGTAAAACCAGCGAAAAGCAGGAACATTGTGGTGTAGCCATAGCGGCCAACCGTTGGAAGGAAAATGGCCGCAAGAAACGTGGCAACCGCCTCGTTGATCACTAAGGCGATGCTCATGCCGTTGGACCGGATGCGGGTGGGCATCAGTTCCGATAAGGCCAGCCAGACGCAGATGCCGGGCCCCATCGCGTAAAACACGACAAAGGTGAACAGGCTTAGGGCTACCAGCCAGCCGTTTCCTGTGCTGGGCAATGGCGTGATCAGCGCATGCCGAATGCGCAGCGGAGCGGACCGGGCCTGATCAAGATTGCCGAACGGATTAGAGAAAAAGGCCACCACCTTATTGCCCGGAATGCAGCTCGATCGGTTCATTTGAAGTGGCGTCGAGAGCGGGTGACTCGAAATCGCCGCCGGCGTAACAGCGCTGAAGTCTCCGTATGAATAAATGATGGTCAGCGTGGCGGGTTCTCCCGCCATGGCGGCATGCCCAGCCTCGCTCAGCCATTGTCGTTTCAGCGCTGGCGTAAAATTCACTCTCAAGCTTGCCTTCCCATCCACCATCGCCTGAACTGCCTGACGCACATCCACGCGATGGCGTTCGCTGCGATGGAATAAAAAAGCCGTCATTAACAACGATGCCACGATTCCGGCCGTGCCCAGCGAGAGCAAGAATCTGCGCCCTTTCCGGTCCACCAGCACCATGCCCACGATAGTGGCCAGTGCTTGCACCACGGTGAAAATAATGTAACCCCAGTGGGCCGCCACATCCGACAACCCGCTTTGGATCAGAATAGCGGTGTTGTATCCAATAATTGAGTTAATCCCGGTGGCCTGATTGCAAGCCAGAATCACGCAGGCCAACAGAAACGGAATCACGTATTTCCGTTGCAGTAAACTCTCAGAGGCACGCCTTCCTGCCGCTTTGATTCTCTCTTCGGCCTGACTGCTCTCCATTTCCTCCAGCTCCAGCCGTGCTTGATCGGGCAAACGTGACCGCAGGAGTGCGTCCAGCGCCTGTTGGATTCGCCCACGCCGGAACAACCAGCGCGGCGATTCCGCCACGAGAAAGCCACCCAGCACGAAGAGAAATCCGGGCGGCAGCGAAACCCAGAACATGCTGCGCCAGGCGTGGTTCTTATAGGCAAACAGCAGCCGCGCATTGCCCAGTTTGGCGACTTCCTCTACACGCAAGCTGAAATACATACCCACCCCGGCAGCGGCCACAATGCCGAGAGTCAGCAACCATTGGAACATGGCAGTGCCCTGGCCGCGATCCTCCGGCGCCAGGCACTCTGCCAGATAGAGCGGAACGACCACGCCGATTAACCCGGCGCTGATCCCCTGGCACAAACGGCCCAGGATCAGCAGTTCATAGCTGTGTGAGAGCGCGATGATGGGAATGCTGGCTGAGAACAGGACTCCGCTCAGGATCATCAGTCGTTTCCGCCCGATGCCGTCGGCCAGGAGGCCAGCAAAGAGGGTCGAGATTACCGTACCCAAGAGGACGGCCGCCACCACGAAGGAAATCTGCCCCGCATTCAGCCCTGAGGTAGCCTCCAGATATGGCAACGCCCCTGCGATGATGCCTACATCAATTCCGTAGAGCAATCCGCCAAGTCCGGCAACCAACTTCAAGAATCGGTTGTAGGCTGCCGGCTGGAGTTTGAAACCCTTTGAGGTTTGCATAGTAGCCCCTTTCTACGACGTATGGCTGCCTCAGGGATTTGAGTTTAAGATGTCCTTCCCGAGCATGCGGAAAATTCGTGTCCAGCAAAGTGCTCCGGCAATTCCAAGTCAATGCCGACCCGCCGCGTCGGCCCGGGGCGCCGCACTCACATAGGGCGGGGCGTTCGATTATATCGGATGAAACCGCGTAGCGTGAGTCCTTTCCGAAATCGGCAGGAGTCCCGCCGCGAAGCCCTGCCATCACCTGTCAGGTTATGCCGATATGGCGCCAACGGGTAACGCGCGGGTCCAAGACCCCAGAGAGGTAGTTTTCATTCGCTGCCAGTGGTCATCAAGCCCGCGTGAACGATTTCCTCCCTCCCCAGGAGTTGCCACAAGAAGTGGTAGGGGTATATACTTATACCTTGTGAGAGCCCGAAATGAAGATCTTGTTCTATGCCCTCATGGGCCTCATTGTAGGTGTGCCTATTGCGTATGCATCAGGTTCCGTTCCGAAAGAAAGCCAAAAGGCCTCCACTCAGGCCTCTCCACTGTCCCGTGCAACTCAAGAATTTAAGGTCCTGACATACAAATGGGGTATGCGCCCAAACAGTCCGGCATCCGCGCGGCGGCGCTTTGGCCCCAAGTTGCGCTGGCACGGGCGAGTTTTTGAGTACTTCCGTAACGACATTCTGGATGCAATTCCGCATCAAGTGAAGCAAAACGGCGGAAGCAAGTCCCCGCTGCACCGGAATCAGTTTGGGTTCAGTGTCTCAGGCCCGCTGGTGATCCCGCATCTGATCACCAATCCACGCAATACGTTTTTCACGCTTTCTTACGAGGGTGTGCGTCAAACCGTTTCCAGCGCCTCCCTGCTCACTGTCCCCACGGCTGCCCAGCGAATTGGAGATTTTTCAAGAACCGTGGATCCGGCCGGCAACCCGCTGATTATATACGACCCGAATACAACCACCCCCAATCCCGCGTACAACCCTGCTTTGCCGGTTTCCACCAGCAACCTGCAATACCTGCGCTCGCCATTCCCCGGGAACATTATCCCAACAGGCCGTCTTGAACCGGTTATTCAAAAGGCGCTGTCGCTTTATCCACTGCCCAACGCCCACGTCGGTCCTTTCTTTCAGAACAACTACTTTATCAACTCACCCCAGGTAGACAACGCTGACGGGATCATTGCCCGGGTGGATGAATCCATTGGCAGCCGGCAGCGGCTCAGCTTCCAGACAGCCATCTCCAACGGGTTCCTTAGCACTGCGCAATACTTTCCAAATATCGCAAGCCCGACGGCTCCACCCCAGGACTATTCGCGGTGGCGCGCCTCAATCGACTATGTTTTGACGGCCACCTCGAAAACCGTCAACTCACTCCACCTCATGGCCGAATCTAATGTTGTCAGCATCGGCGTCTCAGGGCAGTCTCCTTTCCCGGTCTATCAACTCGACGGCAATTATGTCTCGATGGGTACCGGCTTCCCTGAGTCGCACAACGCCCACAACACCACGGAGGTCCGCGATTCCGTTTCCACCCAGCAGGGAAAACAATCGCTTACCTTTGTCTTCCAGGCCGATCAGTACCAGGTGAATTCGTTCACCCCGCAGTACCCCAGCGGCTACTATGAATTTTCTTCGGGGCTGACCAGCCTGCCCGGCATTAACGATACGGGCGACCCATTTGCGAGCTTTCTTCTTGGCCTGGCACAAAGTGCGCAGAACACCGTCGTCACCGCGCCGTCCTACTTCCGCGATTCCTATCAGTCCATCGCGGGTAGCGATAAGTACCAACTTTCGAAGACAGTGACTCTCAACCTCGGCTTCAATCTCATGCGGCACACCCCCCGAGTAGAAAAGTACAATCGTCAGAGCACAGTCGACCCAGCGGTACTTGACCCCACGACCCTTAAGATGGGTGCACTGGCGTTCGCAGGCCGGGACGGGATCCCACGGGGCCTGCGCCTGCCCAATATTAACCTCGACTGGGATATGGGCGTAGCATGGAACCCCGGTGGCAAGTCGCAGACCGTAGTTCGTGCCAACTACCACCACTGGTATGGCCATATCCCGATCTATAACGGCCAGTTTGGGACACAGGGATTCAGCGCCACCCAGACCTTTACCTCGTCGAACACCCAACTGAGCCCTGCGCTCAATGTTGAAAACGGAATCCCGCCACTGAGCACTCCGTTGCCTGACATCAGCCCTTCGGCGGCTGACAACACGGTTGCAGATTTTATAGACATGACCAGTCGTGTCCCCGTTTATCACTCGGCCTCGTTCTCAGTTGAGCGCCAGGTACCGTTTTCTTTGATGGTCACTCTAGGCACAAATTACGGAGCAGGCAGAAACATCCTGATCGGCAATGGCGCTATCAATCCCGACGCAGTCCCGCCGAGTGATCTGAAGTATGGCAATGAACTCTATAACCTCCCATTCCACCTCTCGCTCCAGCCATACCCGCAATTTACGAGCTTCAACCTCTATGGTCTTTATCCTGCCGGCAGCTTCCAGCGGAACGCGGGTTATGTCCAGGTGCAAAAGCGTGAGTCATTCGGCCTTTCGTTTACGGCCACCTACGAATACTCCAGAGAGTATGACGATTACTCGGGTCCGAGCGGCAACCAGAATCTGGTCGATATCCGCAAGAACTGGGCGCCCACTTCCTGGAATCCGCCGCAGTATCTCCAGTTGAGCTACATGTATTCCTTGCCATTCGGTTCTGGCAAACCGCTCCTGAATCTCTCCGGCTGGGGGCGGCCGCTTGTCAACGGGTGGTCGGTTAGTGGCATGGCCTACTGGAATGGTGGCACGCCGCTGGCGATTCAGCCCCAATTCAACAACACCGGAAACGTGCTCAATACGCTCTATGTCAACACCGTCCCCGGCGTGGATCCGCACGTGGCAAATCCGAGTCCCTCAGAATGGTTTAACACTGCGGCCTTTGCTCAGCCTTCTGACTTCACTCTGGGCGACGCGCCAAGAACCATAGCAGGCCTGCTGGGTCCGAATTACACTTCGATGAATGTCAGCCTGGATAAACGCATGCCGGTCGGCGATACATCGCTCGACTTCAATTTGGAGGCCTTCAACGTTCTCAATCATGGCAACTGGAATTATCCCAATACAATAATAGGCCCGCCAAGCGCACCGAACGTTGAAGCAGGGAAGATCATCGGCTCCTACGGAGGACGGATAATTCAACTTGGACTCATTATCAGCTTCTGATGCCAAAAACTTTCTTATTCCGCCCGCTCCTCTTCTTGCTCGTAGCCCTATCTTCGGCCTCGTTCCTCAGTGGTCAGACGTCGGCCGTTTCCTTTTCCGCATGGGTTGACGGGGGCGCATGTCCAGGCGTGCCCAAGTTTGAGACGACCCTCAATGGCAGGCCGGCCTCTGTCCAAACGAAGTTAGGCCCGGCCAGCAATCAGATCATCCTGATCGTGTTCGATCTAAGTGGCAACCTTGCGCGAATTGAAGCCGCCAAGAAGGCCGTGATAGCCAACATCTCTAAGTTGCCCCGGAATGCCTGGATCGGCCTGCTACGTGCTCAGGACGGATTGAACGTACTGGTCGATCCCACTCCAAATCGTCAGAAGGTGATCGACGTAATTCGCTCCCTGTCTCCAATTGGGACCCCGGGGCTGCTGGGAACGGTCCGAACGGCGCTCTCACTGGCGGACACCATGAATCGTAAGTACCCGGTGCGCGTCTCGGTGTTCTATATCACTGACGGAAGCATTTACAGCTATCGGGAGGATTACACGGACCCCGTTATTAATCCCAGCGATCACAATGACCTTAGCCGGCTCTTTCCCGATGTGCTGATTAACGAGAAGATTTCCAAGCTGGTACGCCATATCGATGCTCTCCAGGCGCCGCTCTTTGTGGTTCAACTGGATTACCGGCAGGACACTCTCGATATGGCATATCAGAATGGCCTGGAAACCCTAACCCGTACGACGGGCGGAGAGGCTGCCATTTGCCACTCAATCGATGAGATTCCCCAATTAATCTCCAGGATATTTGCCCGAATCACAAGCGCTTGGTGGCTTACGCTGCCGGTTCCGGCCAGGGCCCCAAAGCAACTGCAAATTGGCTTGAGTGCCTCGTGCGGTCAGGGAAACCTGCAGCTCTCGTGGCGCTCGCATTTTCGGCTGAAGGGGAAGTAAAATAATGCGGATGGGTCGCCTGCAAACCGCTATTGTTTCCGTTCTTGGGGTTGCGCTTCTTGCCGCCATCGGTGTCGCCGTACACCAGTACAGAAGGCTTGAAGAGGTGCAGCAAAAGCTGAAGACTACCTCGCAGTCATTACAGGTCACAAAAGACTCACTCCGCCAGACCCAGCTTCGGCTCGCCGCTGCCCTGCGCAGACCTCCAAAGCCCACAATTGACTATAAGGCCTTGCTCGCTCAGCGCGATGCGACAATCAAGCAGCTTAAGAGCGAGCTAAGCTCGGCCCAAGCAAGTGTCACACAACTTCAGCAGGAACTGGCAAGCACCCAGGCCCAGGACGCGAAAAAACTTGCAAGTGCCGGCAAACACGCCGATGACCTGCAGGCGGACCTTCGGGCTCAGATCAGTGCCCTGCAGAAGAACCTGGCTTCTGCACAAACCCATATCCAGAAGTCTGAGCAACGCATCGCCGAACTCCAGAAAGCAAATGCCAAGCTGGGTACTGAAACCAACACAAGCACCCGGCGCATTGCTGAGCGCGAGCACATCCTCAACAACCTGCAGAGGATTGATCAGCGCCGCCAGTCCTATTTGACATCCATCACTGAACGGTGCCGAAATATTACCAGCCAGTTCCGAACGATGAGCGGCATGCTGGGTGCAAACCGCGGGCAGGATTCCAGAGCTTTCAGCGGCGCAGCATTGGATCTCATCCAGAACGCCCTGATTACCAACGATAACGACCTCCAGCAACTGAGCCAGCTCAATTCTCAGGCGTACCGGCTTGAAAAGAAATTGACCAAGATGTGAGGTTTTCGGGTGCTGACGATCCTCCCCGCTGGGGCGAGCTTTGCCTGAAATAGCTACGCTATACAACTAGCCTTGCCAATGGGGTGTGCCTTGCCAAGTGCCGGGCTCTTGCGCTGCAATGCCGCGCTCTGCGCCTTCCTTGACGGTCCTGTGGGCCGGGTTTTATGATGAAGAATTGCCTTTAGCCTATTTGGCGCGGCTGAGGGCGCTGTCCGTATGTTGAAGCAGATCACAGTTCGAGGGGCGCGCCAGCACAATCTTCGAAACATCGATGTCGCGATCCCACGCAACCGATTTACCGTGGTCACAGGCCTGAGCGGTTCAGGAAAGTCAAGCCTTGCTTTTGACGTCATTTACGCCGAAGGTCAGCGCCGCTACGCGCAGACGCTGTCTGCTTACGCTCGGCAGTTTCTCGACCAGCTGCAGCGGCCTGATGTGGATGCCGTTGAAGGCTTGAGTCCCGCCATCTCCATTGAACAAAAGACCACCAGCCGCAGCCCGCGATCGACAGTCGGCACAATCACCGAGATTTATGACTATCTCCGCTTGCTATACGCGACGATTGGCATCCCCCATTGTCATCAGTGCGGGCGCCCCATTTCCCGCCAAAGCACGGAACAGATCGTGGCATCTATCATGGCCCTCCAGAGTGAGAAGCCAGGTGAAAACGGCAGCCCGCGGATTATGATCCTTGCGCCTGTAGTGCGCGGGCGGAAAGGTGAGTTCCGCAACCTCTTCGAACAACTGAACAGGAAAGGATTCGTTCGGGTACGTGTCGATGGCCAGTTGCTCCAATTGGATGAAGAAATTCGCCTGGATCGCCGGCGGAATCACACCATCGAGGTTGTAGTTGACAGGCTGCTGGTTAAGCCCGGAATTGAGGGGAGGCTTTCAGCCTCAATCGATACAGCCATGAAATTGGCAGAAGGAATTGTTCAGGTCACGGTAGTCAGTGGTGAGGAATACTTGTATTCGCAGGAGTGGGCCTGCGTACACTGCGGCAGCAGCATTCCCGCTCTGGAACCACGTTCCTTTTCGTTTAACAGCCCATATGGTGCTTGCCCGGTTTGCCGGGGGCTGGGCAGCCGATTTACTTTCGATCCGGCCAAGGTTGTAGTTGACTGGACCCGACCTCTGTTTGCGGGAGGGCTTGGCCCGGGGTCAGGCTCAGGCTTCCTCCAGCGGAGTCTCGCTCGTCTCGCTGAACAGGTTGGCTTTGATCTTCGCACGCCCTTTGAGAAATTCCCTGCGAAGATCCAAAACCTCATTCTGTACGGGAAACATTCACGCGGCGCGCGGCGCGGTCCGGGTTTTGCGGGAATCATTCCTCTTCTCGAACGATGGTTCAAAGATACGGATTCCGAAAGCTACCACGAATGGTTCACGCGTTATACCTCCGCAATGCCCTGTCCGCAATGCAATGGCAGGCGCCTGAGGCCGGAAAGCCTGGCCGTTACGGTCGCAAATCTCTCCATTGCCGATTTCACCGCCATGCCCGTCGGCGAAGCCCAGAAAGCGATTACCCACATCAAGCTAAACGCCCGCGAGGAGGTACTGGCGAGGCGCATCCTAAACGAGATTGCCGCCCGCCTGGAATTCCTGAGTACGGTCGGGCTGAGTTACCTGAGCCTCGATCGTTCTGCGGCTACGCTTTCGAACGGAGAAAGCCAGCGAGTCCGCCTTGCTACACAGATCGGCTCCAAGTTGCGCGATGTTCTTTACGTGTTGGATGAGCCGAGCATCGGCCTGCATCCCCGTGACAATCAGCGGCTGCTCGGAACTCTTGAGCGGCTGCGGGACATGGGCAACACAGTTCTTGTGGTCGAACACGATGAGGAGACCATCCGGCGCTCCGATTACGTGATCGATCTTGGCCCAGGCGCCGGCAGGCAGGGAGGCCGCCTTGTCGTTTGCGGTTCACCGCAGGCAGTGGCCGCCTGTGAGAGTTCGTTGACGGGCCAGTACCTGTCCGGGCGCCGGCACATCCCGGTCCCGGAAACAAGGCGCTCGCCAAACGGAAAGTTCCTTTCGGTGCTGGGTGCTCGCGCCAATAATTTGAAGAGTATCGACGTCAAGTTTCCCTTAGGCCTGCTGGTGGTGGTGACAGGAGTTGCGGGTTCGGGCAAGTCAACCTTGGTAAACGACATTCTGTACAGGGCTCTGGCCAAGAAGCTTTACCGGGCGATCGACGAACCGGGCCAGCATCGAGCAATTACCGGTATCGAGCAAATCGACAAGGTCGTCGTGATCGACCAATCTCCCATCGGGCGTACCCCGCGTTCAAATTCCGCAACCTATACGGGGGTCTTTACGCCAATTCGCGAACTTTTTGCCATGCTGCCGGAATCGCGTGCGCGCGGTTACCGCGCCGGCCGCTTCAGCTTCAACGTGAAGGGAGGGCGCTGCGAGGCCTGTCAGGGCGAAGGCATGCGGCGGATTGAGATGAATTTCCTTCCCGATGTCTATGTCACCTGCGAGGTCTGCAATGGCCGACGCTACAACGCCGAAACGCTGGCTGTCAAATACAAAGGCTATTCGATCGCTGACCTGCTGGATACGACTGTCGCGGACGGTCTGCCAATTCTCGAAAACATCCCCCAGATTCGGCAAAAGCTGCAGACACTGGAAGACGTCGGGCTCGGATATATCCACCTTGGTCAGGCGGCCACCACACTCTCGGGCGGCGAAGCCCAGCGCATCAAGCTGGCACGCGAACTCAGCCGCCGGCAGACTGGCCGGACGCTTTACCTTCTCGACGAACCCACGACGGGGCTGCATTTTGACGACGTCAAGCAGCTTCTGGAAGTTCTTAATCGCTTGACAGATTTGGGCAACACCGTCATCATCATCGAGCATCACCTTGACGTTATCAAGCAGGCCGACTGGATTATTGACTTAGGCCCGGAAGGCGGGGAGGCTGGGGGGCACATTGTCGCGCAGGGGACGCCGGAGGAAGTTGCGTGCGCAAGAAGTTCATTCACGGGCCAGGCACTGGCCTCGGCCCTGAACCGACAGCGCCAATCCTCCTCCACCCCTGGTGCCTTGTCACTGACCCGCTAGAAGAGCCGATGCCGCACGAAGGGAATCGGGGCAACAACCATAAGGAATCGGCCGAAGCCAGATCGGGGAGAAAGAACACGAGTGTTGCCACTGTTGCCACACAGTCCAGGCATGAACAGACGCCCATCACAATCCAGGTGTATGAATTGACACACCGGCATGAGTCCATGATCCCCATGCTCTCGATGTTGTTTCGGACAACCGCAGGAAAAACCAATGACGTTCCAATCGGATTTTGAGCACAAGGACCTTTTGAATAACCTGGCTGGAACCCAGCCACTGATCGAGCCAAAACCCAGTCTCCCCCGAGAAAAATGGCGGCTTCGCGACCTGCTTTTTTTTATCCTTTTCATACCTATCGCCCTGGTGGCCGCAAACGTCATCGTGTTTGTCGGGTATGCCGTCCTCGCGCCTATCGTTCACTGGACCATCTCGATCTCAAAGCTTCAAACCGATCCTGTCTTCCTTCTCGTCCTCCAGTTGGTTTTCTATATTTTCCTGCTTGCCTACATCTACTTTTTCATCACCCTCTACTATAGAGATTCTTTCTGGGGAGGACTGAAGTGGAAAAAGCTGTCAGCCCACAACGTCCTGCGTTTTCTGCTGGGGGGCGCCGCATTGTCGCTCGTCGTGATGATCGTTCCGCCTTTCCTGCCGGAAAAGAAGAGCTTCCCGCTCGAAAAGATGTTTAACTCCCCGGCGTCGGCCTATGCAATTGCAGCTTTCGCGGTTCTTATTGCGCCCTTCATGGAGGAATTGCTGTTTCGCGGGTTGCTGTTTGCCTTTTTTGAGAAGCACGGCGGCCTCACGTTTGCCATTGTGTCCACAGCCATATTGTTTGCGGGATTGCACATTCCTGAATACTGGGGCGCATGGGACCACGTCGTCCTGATTCTGATTGTGGGGCTGACGTTTTCGATTGTGCGCGGAGTTTCCGGATCCCTCACTCCCAGCTTCCTACTTCACCTGGCTTACAACGGTACGTTAATGCTGCTGCTATTTCTGCAAACGCAACACTTTCACCGCATGCCGGCAGGCTTCCTGATATTTCGTTAGGGGATGGAAGATATCGGCGTGGTCGGAGCGGGAGGAAGCCCGCGGGCGCCGTGCTTCCTTTCTCAGCAATGCAAGGATACGGGAGTAATAGGAATTCTAACCGCTGCGATGCTGCTTGATATCAATCCTAAGGCGCTTGATCTTTTGGTTCAAGGTTGAAAGCGGAATTTTGAAGCGGTCGGCTGCCTCAGTCTGGCTCCAATTCGTTCGAGAGAGCATCTCCACGATGATTGCTCTTTCAAATTCTTCAACAATTTCAAACAACGAGCGCCCGTCCACCTGCTCGGCAGAGTAACTTGGCGGTCCGCTATGGTGATGATCGGTCACCTGTTCCGGCAACGCCTCCTGCCCGATCAGAGGCCCGGGTGCCAGCACAACAGCACGTTCAACCGCATTTTCCAACTCGCGAACATTTCCTGGCCAGTCATGATCCATTAGCAGCTTCATCGCCTGCGGAGAAAACCTCAAGCCTTCACGCCCGTTTTCATTACAATACTTCGCCAGAAAATGGTCGACCAGGAGCGGGATATCCTCCTTGCGATCACGAAGCGGAGGCAGATTCACCGTGATGACGTTGAGCCGGTAATAAAGGTCTTCCCTGAACCTGTTGGCTTGGACCAGTTTCTTCAGGTCTGAGTTGGTAGCGGCAAGGATGCGAACGTCCACCTTGATGTTTTCTGTGCCTCCAAGCCTCATGAATTCGCGCTCCTGAATTACCCGCAGAAGCTTCGCTTGCGTATCCACGCCGATCGTCCCAATTTCATCAAAAAAGATGGTTCCCTGGTCCGCAACTTCAAAAAGCCCTCTCTTTGTGGCAATTGCTGAAGTAAAAGCTCCCTTAACGTGCCCAAAAAGCGTGCTTTCGAGCAGGTCCACGGGCATGGCTCCAGTGTTGACAGGAACAAATGGCTTGTCAGCTCGTGGGCTTGTGGCGTGGATCGTCTTGGCTACCAGTTCCTTCCCCGTCCCGCTCTCTCCGGCGATCAGCACCGTTGCCCTGCTGGCAGCAACCTGAGTGATCAGTTCGTACACCCTCTGCATACGTTCGCTCTTGCCAATGATGTTGGGCAGGCCGAAACGCTTGAGAGCGCGTCGCAACAGCACGTTTTCCACTCGCAACCGCGAGCGGTCAAGCAGATTGCGAATTTCGAGGAGCAACTTGTCGTTGTCCCAGGGCTTGGTGACGTAACTCTCCGCTCCCTCGCGTGAAGCCTGGAAGGCAACCTGGCTGGAATCATACGCGGTGATCATGATCACAGGAGTCTCAGGCGAATCCCGCTTGATCGACCGCAGAACGTCAATTCCGTTGGAATCTGGAAGGCTGATATCGAGCAAAACGAGATCGAAGGGCTGATTGTCGAGCTTTTGCAGTCCGGCTGCTGCCGTAGGTGCCGTCGCCGTCTGGTACCCTTCTGCCTTTAGGAGCTCGTCAAGACTCTCAAGGACGTCCGCTTCGTCGTCAACGATAAGGATGGAAGCCGTTCTAGAAGACATGAACCGGTTTCCTGGAGGCGGGGAATTCAAGGCGGAACGATGCTCCGCCGCCGACTGGACTGTCGACGTAGATCTTGCCGGAGTGTTCACGGATAATGCCGTAACTCACCGCCAAACCAAGTCCCGTGCCATGGTTGGTCGCTTTCGTGGTGAAGAATGGGTCAAAGATCTTGCGAAGATGTTCCGGGGGAATCCCTACGCCGTTGTCAGATATTTCAACCAGTACCATGGAATCCACAGCACTGGTGATCACTCTCAGGTCTCCGCCGTATGGCATTGCATCCCGGGCGTTCATAATCAGATTCATGAAAACCTGCTGTAACTTGCCCGAGTTTCCATGGATGAAAGGAAGATCAGAGCCAAGAACGGTCCGGACACCGATCTTCGCAGCCCGCAGCATGGGTGCCACAAGCGCGAGAGTTTCCTGGATGATCTTGTTCAGTTCCAGGTCAACGTGTTCGCTTCCGCTGACGCGCGAAAATTTCAGCAGGTTATTGATGATTTCCGAAGCCCGGAACCCCTGTTTGACCACCCTTTCCAGCACATGCGAGTGTGGATCATCGGAAGGAAGCTGCTTCATCAGCATTTGCAGCTGTGAGGTGATCACAGCCAGCGGCGTATTAACTTCGTGCGCGACTCCGGCCGCCAGCACGCCGATCGATGAAAGCTTTTCAGCCTGGATCAACTGGTCTTCCAGCTCCACCCGGTCAGTAAGGTCATTCATGATCAGCAAGCGGCCGATGACCTGGTCCTCTTTGCCCAACAGCGGAACTGTAGAGAGATTCACAATCAGCGACCGCCCAGCGGCATTATCCAGCCGAAACTTGTACAGATTCAATGATCGATAGGGCTCAGAATGACGCGGCAACTGGGCGACCAGTTCCGGTGGGAAAACGTCTGCCAAGCGCTTTCCCTCCGCCTCAGCCCGCGGAATCCCATAAAGCCTTTCCATCGAAGAATTCCAAGACTCTATGCGTTGTTCCGGATTCCAGGCCACAATCCCCGCATCGATCGATTCGATCATATTTTCACTGAAATCTCTTAGCGCCTGGTATTCCAGAGCCTTGCGCTCAAGAGACTCATATAGCCGGGCGCTCTCAAGTGACATCGCAACGTACCCGGAGACCGTTTGCAGCAGGTCGACGTCTTCGCTTGAGAGAAAATCGTCGTCCTCTGTCTTGCCCAAGGCCAGATAACCGAGTGTAGCTCCCTTCACTCTTAAGGGCAGGTAATAGTGTAGTCCCAGCCTTTCAATGGTCAACTGAACGCTGGGAGGAAAGCCTGCAGGGTGCTTTACACTTTCGAAGAACAGATAACCCTTCCCCGTCTCAATCTTCTGCGGATCAAGAAAACTCAGATCAAGTTCGCCGCTAAAGGTGAGCCCGCGCGATTTAGCCAGATGTGTTTTCCCAGGCGCACGCACAAGGAACGCGGCCACTCGGTCCACTCCCAAGGTCTCCGCAAGCCGCTCGACCGTCTGGTCCAACAAAGAATCCACATGGACCTCGGAGCCCAGGTCACGGGCAAAATCCAGCAGAGTCCTCCGATAGTCATAGCGCTCGCGGTTGAAGAACCGATCCAGTCGCAATTGAATCCGGGTCACCACGGGCTGAAACATTAGAGCCGTCACCACGATTGCCAGCAACCATCCCCCCTGGCTTGTGATCAGTTCACTGTTGCGGAAAAAGTCGGCAAACAGAAACACCAGTCCGAAGTAAAAACCGATGATTGCGGCAGTCGCCAGAGCATAGGCGATTCCGCGGCGGAAAATCATATCCACATCCATCAGGCGGTAGCGCACGATGGCATAACCAAATGTCAGCGGCAGCACAACCAGAGAAAGGACCGAGAGCTTCATCCAGTCCGCCGGAACAAATCCCATTCCCAGGAAATAAGGAACTGCATAGAGAGAGACAAACGGTACAACCGCCAAGGCCGTTCCCCGAGTGACCCATTTGAGTTGCTGCTTGGCGAGCGGAGACCGCGCACGGCGGTAAGACTGGAATAGGAAGAAAGTCCCGGCTCCAAAGTAAACAGCCAGATGGCCCATTCCCAGGCTGTCAAGCAACCAGCGGACAGACAGCATGGGCAGAGGCAAAGTTACCATCCCGGTCATTACCATGCCCTGAAAAGCAAGCAAAAGCGCGGCTGGACCGTATAGAGCCGGGATCACATAAGGTCGCCGCTGTACCCATCTGGGTTTTTCAGGAAAGCTTATGCAAAAATGCAGGAATAGCGCAGGCTGGAACAGGAGCGCCGCAACGTTAAGCCAGTAAACCGAACTATCGAAAAGGTTTAGCTTCCCGGTGTAGGAAAAGCAATAAAGCACGAACGAGACAAGGCAAAAGAGATAGAAATGTAAAGACTTTGTCGCCGACCACCGCCGCAGAAAAACAAATAAACCAATGATCAGATAAAGAAACCCGACGACTTCAAGATAATCATGCAGGCCCCGCGAATTATTTTCCGGGCTGAGGACAACAGTCGTCTTGAAAGATTCCCCTCCGCGAACCAAGTCGTAGGTGACCCGTGACCACACCCCGCTTTCAAAAATGTCCCGGGCAGCTTCAACGGTATTCCTGACGGGCAGGGCGTCAATCGACCGGAGAATGTCCCCCGCCACAATGCCTGCCCGTTGCCCCGGTGAATCTGGAGCCACACTCCACGCCTTCAACCCCTGAGGCGTCGTGATCCACGATACGCCGTCAGTCGGAAGCTGGTAGATTCTCCTTTGCTGGAAGTTTATGACCGCAAAAATGACCAAGGTCACACTTACAACCGCGAGCAGGAGGGTCAAGAAGCGGTATGGGGCTCGAAGGCTCATGGAACTTGCGCTATCACGGAAAAATGCAAGCGCTTGACAAGTCTCTCCAGCAAATTGGTTTCCTTATCTTAAATCCTTACTTCCACCACGTTTTTCCAGCGCTTGCTGTACTGTTTTACCGAGTACCTCCGCTTTGCTGAGGTTGCATTATATGACATATGGAATATGCACTATGAAAACTGGTATAATTTCAGTTTTCATACTGTCATCTGCGGCCATCCCCCGATGCGCAACTTCCTTCTAACTTGCACCTCGGTGCTACCTCAGGAAAAGCTAATGCGATCGCATCCAGGAATTCAAAACTGGACAGCAAACCCGCCTCGGATGGCGCGATAGGCGGGGGTAAGCAGGACGGATCCACCGTCCACATGCTTTAGGGTGACGGAACCTTGCCCGAGTAAGTTTCTGAAATCGGCTATTGCCACGATCCTAACAGGCAACATGTCGATTCTGGGAAGTGGCTGCCGGATCTGCAAGCCCCAGAAAGGCTCAAATTCCAATCTGTTCTGTCCGTAAGGATCAACAAGGGTTATGCGTCCTGCGGGGAGCCAAGTGTAAGTATTAATTACCTGAGTCTTCAGGAATGGAACAAATGTCGAAAACCTGCCGGAGATGGACTGTGTATATTCCGCGTGCAGCAAGGTCGGCAAGTTCGAAGTATCGACCGCGATGGCAGAACCGGCCCCTGCTGAAGGGCGAACCGCCAACGCGCTACCGAAGGCATACATAATGCCCATTTCCCCGCCTCGACCGAGGCGCTGCTCATAGGCCACCTCTCCTCCGGAAGATCCATAGTTCCCCGCGTTCAGGACAGCCCTCTTTCCGCCAGGACTAATGAGTACATTGCCTGACGCCGGCGAATTCTTGAGATCCTGCAACCCCCCGATATCCCACACCGCTACATTTCGGAATCCATCGTGATAGGCTGCGAACTCTATTCGGGAGTTCACACCGAGACTTCGCTGCAGCCGAAGTTCGGTGTGCCTGACATCCTCGAGCCGAGGGTGAAAATTATGCAGGGTTATGAGTGGAAAGGAGTCAAGGTCTCCGATGCGTTGGAGCGGAGTAGCAGGGTGGTCCATGTCAGCTGTACCGTAGCTGAAGTTCAAAACGGTATCTCGGTCGAGCCTATAAGCCAGATTAACCTCAGGCTGGGATGTGCTTGCGTCACTGACAGAGTTCAAGTACTTCATCTCAAAGCCTGCCGTGACAGTCAGATCGTCGGAGAGTTGGCGTGTCTGGACATAGCGGAATACCATCCCACGAGAAATCGGCACCCGGTGTCCGCCGGCTGAAGAAAACGCAACATCATTTCCATCCAGGGTCAACTGATGAACCGCAAGGCTGATGTCTTCGTGATCTCTTCTGATGAAACCGCTTCGATACTCAGCAATCACGGATTGCCCGTCAAAGCTGTCTTGGCTGACGGAGCCTGCCACCAGGACGTCAGAATTGGCATCCAAAGAATGCAGGTAGGCAACGACGGTGTCCGTCCCGGGATCTTCTGAAAGGCCGTTGGCGCCTGCCGACCCCGGCACCATCGCCAGCAAGCGGCGTGAAGGAAGAGACGGGTGATCGACGGTCTTTTTATGGTCACGGTCAGTTTTCTGGTAACGGAGAATCGGGCGAGTTGAGGCTGATGTCCGCAGGATCCATTTCCATTCGCTTCCCCACGCGTGGGAGTTATGTGTGAGCGGATGCCAGCGGATTCCCGAAAGGAGGTCACCCAAGGCGAAAACCTCTCGCGTTGTCATCCCCGGTTTCACTTGAACCCTGCTTCGAAAACCTGGCAGCTTCGCCGGAGAAATCACCTGCAGGGAGTACCAGCCGGGGACAACGCGGCTGATAGTGAAACTGCCTTGAGCATTCGTAAAAGCCCGACCGATCGAGCCCTCCAGAAAACTCTTGGGCTCGTTCAACCCAGCGCCCGTCAGCAGGACGGTCGCGCCCATGATCGGACGCCCCGAGGTATCAGTAACAGTACCCGAAACGCGGCCGAACTCAGCGCTAACAGCCTGACAAGCTGTCAATAGGAGACAAAAGAAGAGACCCGCAGCGACCACCTCCGGGCCTCGCCTTGAACTGTCCGAGCGTCGCATTATGCCTCGATTAACACCTTCAGAAGATCTTAGCCCCTACTTCCGAGTCGTAACCAACACCCCTCTTTCACTGTTCAACCTTGAAACTGGTGGTCCGAGTATCCGTCTGATTCTTCACGTTATCATGAATTTTGATCTGTAAGGTATATTTGCCAGGCGGGAGCAACTTTGCTGGCATTGTCTTCTCCAGCGTCACTTGTTCGGAAGCATCGTGGATGCTTGCTGCTTGCTGCGTCTGGTTCAAAATCGTCTTGCCATCCCTGGAAATCAAATAGTCAATACTCGCCGACGGGCGATGCGTCTGCGGGTCAAGACCGAGATTATAGACCTGCATATAGATACCAAGGTTCTGGTTGTGAGTAAACACTTGATTCACGCTTGGACGCACTTTCGTTCCGCCGATGACGTATGGCCCAGAACCCACTTCGCTCGTCGGTAGCGGCTGAATCTCGTCAGCGAGGATGAGCGAACTCGTGGTCAATTTACTGTCGCTGAACTGGGGCACCATAATACCGAGATTTTCCGATCCCATGTGGCCGCTATGGTCATCCTTGAGCACAATGGTAAGCTTGTAGCGTCCCGGACGCAAATACACCGCCTTTTGGTAAACGGACACCTGATTGACGTAAGCCTGAAAATCGTGCTGAGGGACGGCCGCCGAAATGCCCTGCTCGAACGTCGTAGCCACCTCGCCGCCTATGGTCGAAAGCTGCCCATAGACATCAAGGACGGCTTCCATCACTCCGTCTTTGTTTTCGAACTGCATCTCGCGGTTTGGGATCTGCACGGTGACAGGCGTGAGAACCGTGTCATCGGTAATCTTAATATAGTCAACCCGAACGCTGAAGGGCAGCAGTTGCGACGTCACGCTCGAGGTGACCATCGTCTTCAGATCGTTGAATTTTACGGACGGGGGCTGGAAGATTTTCGCATAAAGGTCCAGGCGATTGAACTCGTCATATTGCTCGCCCATCATGTTGGAAGTGACCATCGCACCACCGGCGCCGCTTCCGGTCATATTGCTGGGGTTTATCACCAGATTGGGATTCCAGATCGGTCCGATGGAGACCCCGCCCTGGCATCCGGTCATATCTCCGGGGACTTCCGCCAACGCATCTTTTTCGCAAGGGTTCATGGTGAGACGATATTCACCCGTCATGGTCGGATCAACAAACTCAAGCTTCACATTCTCGCCGATTCCCGGAATGTAGTTGTAATACCAATCCACGAAAGGATACGTCACCATGGTAGTGGAGGCACCGGGTCCAGCATATGGAAGCTCGTTAGGGCTAGGCACGTAAGTACCACCGCTGGGGTGTGACTCAATTTCATCTGGCGGCCCGTACATGATGTAGATGTGTCCGCGGTCTGTCCGCCAACCGGGGATACCTGAGGAAAAATGCTCATTGGCGTAAGCAATACGGCGGTAGAACTCTTCTTTAAATGTGTTCTCAGGCGAGCCGGGGCTGGGATTGCGCCGCCTCCAGAATTCCTGGATAAAGCGGTCGCGTTCTTCGTCAGTAGTCAGCTTCTTGAATGCGGCCCGCTCCTGGGGAGTAATGATGTAAGAAATAGGCCCATTAATCCACTTCTTGTATGGGCTCTCCATTTCCCTCTGGATAGCCTTCTGCCGACGACGTTCTTCTTTGGTAAGCTTCTTCTCCTTGTTCTTGATGGCAAAAGCCGACGGAACGATAGCTCCTAAAAGAAAGCCTGCCCCAACCAGGAGTGCCACAACCCAAAGGACGCGGTTATTGAATTCCCGAGAGCAATAAACACCTTTCCCCAACTGCTGTCCTCCCTTCTCCGCCTCGGAGAACCAATAGTTTCAATTGTATTTTTCGAAAGTGAGAAAGTCAACCGATTCCCGACTCTCCAGAAGCATTCTCTCCCCACCGATCGCATACCGAATTCAGTGATGTTGTTTTGGCTCCAAAGGTGGCCTGAAAAATCGACTCGGCGCTGCAAGACTCGGGCCCGCCAACTGAGAATTGTCGTTGGCCATCTCGTCTTTATCACCCGGCGCAACAATGATGTTTATTACTGCACAGGCAGGGGGTAAAATGAGGGTCAGATGGAGTTTGCCTGTGAAGAGCGCGAGAGAGGAGTTATCCTGAGAGGAAATCCCGGGCTCACAACATGGAATTGCTAGTGGAACCTTTTCTGCTGCCCGAACGTATAGACACTGTGTGAGAGTGAAACTTACGGCACACACAATTTGCTTCGGCGCAAGGTTGGCGTCAGCCGTTCAACCCGGGATCGCGCCCGATCTCGAAGTGAAGAGGTCAATTGAAAGGTCCCCATGGGCCAAACCACAGAGTTCAAGGTAGGGCAGATCAGCCACACTCCCGCTGAAGAAGGGTTCGGCGGATTTCACCCGCCCCATGGCGGACGAGCGAAACGAGGCTTTTCCCGCAAGCGAAAGGCGTGGCTCCTTATTCTCGGCGCGGTAGTTCTAGTGGCCTTAGTCGTGGGTGGAATTGCATGGAGCGACCGCGACCTGGTCACGGTTCAAACCGCCAAGGTCACCAGGCAAAGCGTGTCCGCGATTGTGACCGCCTCCGGCGAAATCAAGCCGCCCCCGAACATGTTCGCCACCGTCAACGCCAATTCCTTTGGCAAGGTCACGGAAATCCTCGTCAAGGAGGGCGAGCATGTCGAGAAGGGGCAACTCCTCATGCGCACAGAAGATGTCCAGCAGGAGGCTGATGTACACGCCCAGGAAGCAGCTCTGAGTTCTGCGCGGGCTGACGCTGAAGTTCAGAAAGCAGCCGTCCAATCCGCCACGGCAAACCTTCAGACAGCCCAGGCCAATCTGAGCCAGGCGCAGGCCAAATTCAAACAATCCAAGGATGACTTTGCGCGCGGACAGCAGATGTTCAACGAAGAATTGATCGCCCGGCAGGTTTTCGATCAGGACCTCAGCAATTATCAAGTGGCAGGGGCCGCGGTCGAATCGGCCAAAGCCCAGATCGCGCAAGCCAAGGCCCAGCTTAATCAGGCAGTTTACAATCGCGACATGTCACACGCGCGAGTCCTGCAGGCACAGGCGCAATTGGTCGGTATAGAGAACCAGCGCGACCAAACCATTTATACCGCCCCTTTTTCCGGTGTGATCACGTCGCTGCCAGTTCACGTGGGGGAAAATGTGGTTCCCGGCATTCAGAATCAGGTGGGGAGCGTTCTCTTCCAGGTTTCCAATCTTTCGGTTATCAACGCGGTCGTTGATGTCGATGAATCCGACATTTTGGCTGTCAAGAACGGCCAGCCGGCAGAAGTCTCTATCGATGCGATTCCTGGCAAGCGATTTAAGGGGCGCGTGACGGAAGTGGGGATGAGTGCCATCAGCTCCAACTCCGGCCAGACGACCAGCAGTTCGAGCGCCGTCAATACCGGCGAAGCAAAGGATTTCGAAGTTTACGTCACGCTGGACAATCCGCCTCCAGGCCTGCGGCCGGGTCTTTCAACAACCGCAAAAATCACGACCGCAACAGTTAATGACGCGGTTACGATCCCGATTCAGGCCCTGACGGTTCGCGAAGAGGGCGAACTTGAGCGCGAGAAGGAAGCTGGCGAAAAGGGCAAGGCGGTGGCGGCCGAGCCATCCACGACAGGCCAGAACGCTAACAGCAAGAAGGAGATCCAGGGTGTGTTTGTTGTCAAGAGCGGTCGGGCTGTCTTCACACCGGTCAAAACTGGAATAATGGGCACCATGAACGTCCAGACGCTCAGCGGGCTCAAACCCGGAGAGGAAATCGTATCGGGAAGCTATCAAGTTTTGCGTACACTGAAAAACAACACAAGGGTTAAGGTTGATAACAACATAACCAACCTGGGACAAACATCGTCATTATAGGGAGGGCCAAGATTCAAGGTCGCGACTCCGTTTCAAGGATTCGGAAAGGGACTATGGAAAATTCCTCAATGACAGAATCACAAAGTGACTCCTCTCAGATCTGGGAAGGTTCATTGCCTCAGGACAACATTGTTATCCTTGCCCAGGATCTGTGGAAAACCTACGACATGGAGGCGGTGCAGGTTAATGCGCTGTGTGGTGTCACTTTTTCGATTGTCCGCGGGGAGTACGTTGCGATCATGGGCCCTTCAGGTTCGGGCAAGTCCACCCTGATGAATCTGATCGGCTGTCTCGACACACCAACATTGGGCCAGTACTGGCTGAACGGTCGTCTGGTCAGCGAACTCACGGACGATGAACTCGCGTATATTCGCAATAAGGAAATCGGTTTTGTCTTTCAGACGTTCAACCTGCTGCCGCGGGCCACAGCTCTTCACAATGTCGAGTTGCCGCTGATTTACAACGGCACCCCTCCTGAGGAACGGATGGAAAGGGCCGAAATGGCCTTGCGCATGGTGGAACTGGGCGACCGGATGCACCATCGACCCAACGAACTTTCCGGAGGTCAGCGCCAGCGTGTGGCCATCGCACGGGCACTGATCAATCATCCCTCCATTATCCTTGCCGACGAGCCGACAGGTAACCTGGATTCCGCCACGGGCGACGAAATCATGAATTTGTTTGACCGCCTCTATCAATCCGGCAACACGATTGTTCTGGTAACGCATGAACATGACATTGCCGCCCGGGCTCATCGCATCATTCACCTTCGTGACGGCAAAATCGACCGGGATGAACTGGTGGAATAGGGAATTTTCACGCGTGTCGGTTTGCCCGTCTGTCCGCGCGGAGACTCTGTGGAAACTTCAAATGCCCAACCAACGCTGACAGGCGGTCCGCGCCGCAAGCACGGCGAACTTTATAACGCCTGGGTGACAGCGCGCGAGGCTTTCTGGATTGCCCTTGAAGCGCTCACCACTCATAAGCTCCGCTCGTTCCTGACCTTGCTGGGCGTGGTGATTGCCACAACCACGCTGATTGTGGTCATGTCGGTCATCAACGGCATGAACCTCTACATCGCCAACCGCATTGCCAACCTGGGCACCAACACGTTTATTCTCAGCCAGTTCAAGTGGGCTCAGGGGTATGAGGCTTATCTGAAGGCCCTGCGCCACAATCGGCCCATCCGCATGAGCGATTACAAGTATTTGAAGGACTATCTGAATGGTTACAAGGACATGGGCGCCTCTGCCGCCTCTGGCAACCAGACAGCAAGATACCAGGGCCACATTCTCTATGACGTGTCGCTTTCTGGCGTCACGCCCAGCATGATCAACATCGGCCAGCAGAAAGTTGATTATGGCCGTTATATCACTGAGTCCGACTACCTTCACGGGGCCCCCGTCTGCTTTATCGGGCAGGAACTGGTGACCAAGTTCTTTCCCAATGTTGATCCCATCGGCAAAGAAGTTAATGTTAACGGCCGATCGCTCCGCGTGGTTGGCGTAGCGCAAAAAATCGGGTCCGTCTTTGGACAAAGCCAGGATAACTTTGTCCAGGTCCCCCTCACGACCTATCAGAGGCTTTACATGGCCCGGCCCAGCCTGAATATCAGCGTCCAGGCCTGGAATGCCAACCAGATGCTGCCGCTTGAAGACGAAGTGCGGTCCCTGATGCGCGTCCGGCGCCATCTGCCCTATAACCAGAAAGATACCTTCGGAATTAACGCCTCAGAAACCATTATGAACCTGTGGAAACGTCTGACGGGTTCCATCTTTGCCGTCACCATCGGCGTGGTTGCCGTCTTCATGGTGGTGGGCGGCATTGTGATTATGAACATCATGCTGGCCAGCGTCACCGAGCGCACGCACGAAATCGGCATTCGAAAATCACTCGGCGCGCGCCGGCGGGATATTCTGACCCAGTTCGTCATAGAATCTGCGGTGATGGCGGGCGCGGGTGGGTTGGTCGGCGTCCTGGTGGCAACTCTCATCAGCATGGTCATCCAACACTATTTCACTTCAACGGTCCCGATCAGCGCCATCGTTGTGGGACTGGGGCTGTCGTCCTTCGTGGGCCTCTTTTTCGGAATCTATCCTGCCAGCAAAGCCGCCAGGCTCGACCCGATTGAAGCTCTGAGGACGGAGGGCTGAGCATGGTAAAAGACTTCCGCAACATCCGCGAAAACCTGCTGCTGGCCCTCGACACGCTTCGAACGCACAAGTTCCGTTCGTTCCTTACCGTGTTGGGAGTTCTGATCGGAGTCACCACGGTGATCGGCGTCGCATCCATCGTATCCGGCCTCAACAACCAGCTTGTACAGACGGCGGAGCAGTATGGTTCCCAGAGCATTTTCATTTACAAGTTCCAGCCCGGGATCCGAACGCACCTGACCCGCGAAGAGCGTATGCGGAAGCCCTTGAAATACGAGGATGCCGTCGCCATTCGGCAATTCTGCCCGGACGTTCGGCAGGTGGCCGTCGAGATTTTCCATCAGGGCAATCCGCCCGTCACCAAGTACAAAGGCAAGGATATGCTGGATGCCAATCTTCAAGGAGCCACGTCGGAAGATTTCGCCATCAACAACTCGCAATTCGCCTATGGACGGCCCTACACCACCTTCGAGGATTCGCATCGCCTCGACGTTGCCGTGATCGGCTCCGACGTCGCCAAGAGGTTCTTCGAGAATGAGGACCCGATCGGCAAGGAACTCACGGTGGGCAATAACAGCTTTCGGATCATCGGGACGCTGAAGCCACGAACCCAGTTTCTGGGCAATAACGGCGCTGACCGGGTCATCTATATCCCTTACTGGACGTTTCGCAAAATTTATCCCGGCGCAAAAGAAAACTTCATCCTCGCCATGGCATACCCCGGCCACATGGGTGAAGCCATGGACCAGATCACGGCTGTCCTTCGCCGGATGCGGAAAGTGAAACCGGCGCAGGAAAACAACTTCGGCATGGCAACTGCGTCGTCTATCATCCGGCAATTCCATGAGATCACTGGGACCGTGGCTCTGGCGGTCGTGGTCCTTTCCTCAATCGGCCTACTGGTGGGTGGAATAGGTGTCATGAACATTATGCTGGTGTCCGTTACGGAACGCACCCGCGAAATTGGGGTGCGGAAGGCAATCGGGGCGCGCCGGCAGGATATTATCTGGCAGTTTCTGCTGGAAGCCATGACCTTGACAGGAGCCGGTGGGGTGTTGGGAATTATTATAGGTTACCTGCTGAGTTTTACTGTCCGGACCATCGTGCCAAGCCTGCCGTCCTCCGTCCCGCTCTGGTCCGTTGTGCTCGGGCTCCTGGTTTCCGTCAGCATCGGATTGTTCTTCGGGATGTGGCCGGCAATGAAAGCCTCTCGCCTGGATCCCATCGTTGCTCTTCACCACGAATAGACCTCGAATGCCTAGGCGCGGTGACGCTGACGCGGCAACTCATTCCGAGGCTTGCAAAACGTCTGGCTTCTCGAAAAGCGCCTTCAGGCTCGCCGTGTAGGGATCGCGGGCGATGCCGCGTTCGGTAATGATGGCCGTCACGTATCGGTGCGGGGTCACGTCAAAAGCAGGATGGCGCGCCGGCACGTTTTCCGGAGCCGTCGCGATCCCCCGCCAGTGCGTCACTTCTGAGGGCGAGCGTTCTTCAATCGGAATCTCATCGCCCGAGGCAAGACTCATGTCAATGGTGGAAAGCGGAGCGGCCACGTAAAACGGAATCTGGTTCTCATGCGCCAGCACGGCCACCGAGGAGGTTCCAATCTTGTTGGCCACGTCGCCGTTGGAGGCAATGCGGTCCGCGCCCACAATCACCGCCTGGATTTTCGACGCCTTCATAAAGTGGCCGGCCATGTTGTCGGTGATCAGGGTCACCGGAATGCCGTCCTTGGCCAGTTCCCACGCTGTCAGCCGAGCGCCCTGCAGAAAGGGCCGAGTCTCATCCGCGAAAACGTCGATCTTCTTCCCTTCCGATGTCGCCGCTCTGATCACTCCCAGCGCCGTCCCGTAACCTCCGGTGGCCAGCGCTCCGGCGTTGCAATGCGTCAGCACGGTCGCAGAATCCTTCAACAGCGTGGCGCCGTGTTTGCCCATGGCTTCGTTGATGGCAATGTCTTCGGTCAGCACGCTCTGCGCCTCTTCTTCCAGCACACTTTTCGCGCGGGCAATCTTTTCGGTGTCAGAGTCCGCACCGCCAAGCGCCTTTTCAAACGTGGCGCGCATGCGCTTGACCGCCCAGAATAAGTTGACGGCCGTCGGCCGCGTTTTGGAAATGGTGCCCGCAATCGTTTCAAACTCGCTCCTGAGTTCCGCCACACTTCGGGCGCGTGAATTCTTCACTCCCAGCGCCACACCCATCGCTGCCGCCACGCCAATGGCTGGCGCGCCGCGTATCACCATGCTTCTGATCGCGTCCGCCACCTCCGGGTAGGCCCGGTAGGTGCGGTAAATCTCTTCGCCTGGAAGAAGCGTCTGGTCAATCATCCGGACGCCATCGGCGGTCCATTCAATCGTTTTGAACATCACTCCTCACTCGCTCTGATTTTTGTACCCCACTCCGGAGCACCCAGAATTATAGCAGCTCCGCCTCGCGAGAGCGCGGTGACGGGCGAAGAAGGTGTCCGCTCGGTCTTTGCTCTCTTCTGCTACAATCATTGAAGGGGCAAAGGCCACGTGGACAAGCATTCGCCACAACCAGCAGGCAGCTTCGGGGGGAATAGTGGTGGAAGAGACTAAGGTCACCAGGACAGACAAAGAATGGGAGAAGATCCTGACGCCGGAACAATACCATGTCACTCGCCGCAAAGGCACCGAGCCGCCCTTTACCGGCCAATACTACGACATGCACGAAAAAGGAATTTATCGCTGTGTATGCTGTGGAACCGAGCTTTTCAGCTCGGGCAACAAGTTCGATTCCGGGACCGGCTGGCCGAGCTATACCGCTCCCTTGGACGAGCAGAATGTCCGTACGGAATCTGACTCAAGTTTCGGGATGCGACGAGTCGAAGTGCTCTGCAGGAAATGTGATGCGCATCTGGGCCATGTCTTTCCGGATGGCCCTGCGCCCACCGGCTTGCGCTACTGCATCAATTCCGCGGCGCTTAAGTTTGAAAAGGAACCTTAGCCGAAATTCTCACAAGCCTTCCCCGTCTTCTGCAAGTCAGCGCTCAAATTCGGCTCTTACTTTCTCTGACTTTTCCATCACGCGCCGGGCAATATCCTTTTTATATTCCACCAGCTTCCGGGCAAGAACGGCATCCGAAGTTGCGATGATCTGGACGGCCAGGATGGCCGCATTGACCGCTCCAGACTTGCCGATAGCCACACAGGCCACCGGTACACCGCCGGGCATTTGCACCGTCGAAAGCAACGAGTCGAGCCCTTGCAGAGACGTTGTCGGCATGGGCACCCCGATCACCGGCAGCGTGGTCTCCGCTGCCACCACGCCCGCCAGATGCGCGGCGCCTCCGGCTCCGACGATAATCACCTTCAGCCTGCGGTCAATTGCCGTGCGTGCATATTCAGAGGTTCGCGCCGGCGTCCGGTGCGCGGATGTGATGTCAATCTCGAACGGCACATCGAACTTCTTCAGGGTTTCGGCCGCTTCTTTCATCACCGGCAGATCGGTATCGCTCCCCATAATGATCCCGACCAATGCCTTTCGCGTTTCAGTCACTTGTTTCCCCCTTGCTGGATTATGACGGTCAGCCGGCAGCGTGCCGCTGGCTTGCCCCGGCCGCTTCTACAAGGCCGGAGGCGGATTGCCAGCCTGATTGTCCGGGTGGTGGGTTTCGCGGGCCGCGTTGAGCCGCCGCAATCCTTTTGCGCCAATATCGTGACGGTAATGCATCCCGTCAAAATGGATTTTCCTCACCGCAACGTATGCCTGTTCGATTGCCGACCGCAAATCCTCACCAATCGCTGTGACGCCCAGGACCCGCCCACCTGCTGTCATCAGTTGCCCGTCCCGGAATGCCGTGCCGGCATGGAATATCTTTACCCCCCCAAGCGATTCCGCAGCCTCAAACCCTTTGATCACCTTCCCGGTTTCTGTTTTGCCCGGGTAGCCTTTCGAGCACAGCACGACGCAAACGGAAGGATTAGGACTCCAGCGGGCCCCCACCGCTGTCAACTGTCCTTCGAGCGAGGCCATCAGGATTTCAAGCAGGTCGGACCGCAGCCTCATCATGATGGGTTGGGTTTCCGGGTCTCCCAGCCGCACGTTGTACTCAAGTACCTTGGGACCTTCCGAGGTCAGCATGAGCCCGCAATAAAGAAACCCTTGAAAGGGCATGCCCTCATTCGCCATGCCTTCAAGCGTGGGCATAACAATTTTGCGAAGAATCTCCTGGCGCAAAGTGTCGCCAAGAATTGTGTCATCGCTGTAGGCTCCCATCCCTCCAGTGTTGGGACCGCAGTCGCCATCGAAAACCGCCTTATGGTCCTGCGTCGGAACCAGAGGCAACAAGCCTCGCATGCCGGCCAGAACAATGAATGACACTTCTTCGCCCACCAGGCATTCTTCGATGATCACGCGGCCACCGGCCTCACCCAGCACTTTCTGGACCAGGAAGTCGTCCAGCGCCTTTTCCGCTTCTTCACGCTTCCGGGCCACCACCACGCCTTTGCCCGCCGCAAGCCCATCGGCCTTGATGACGACGGGCAAGCCAAACCCGGAAACGGCCTTCATCCCGCTCTCACGGTCTTCTGCAACCGTGAATCGCGCCGTCGGGATATGGTGGCGCCGCATGAACTCCTTGGCGAAAATCTTGCTCCCTTCGAGTTGCGCCGCCGCCATGGTGGGTCCGATAATTCTGAGGCCCGCGCGCTGGAATGCGTCCACTACACCCGCGACCAGCGGCGCTTCCGGCCCGGCCACCGTGAGATCGGCCTTGACTTCTTCAGCCAGTTCCACCACGGCAACGGGATTCGCGAGATCGACGGGAAAGCACTCGGCGGTCTGCCCAATGCCGGCATTGCCTGGAGCGCAGAAGATATCATCCGTCTGCTGGCTTTCGCGCAGTTTCCAAACCAAGGCGTGTTCGCGCCCCCCCGATCCTAAGACCAGAACATTCATAGGAGCAAGTTACACTATCGGCAGTCGGTGTATTTGTCAATGCTGCAGATGTGTGACCCAATTTGTCCTTTGGAAATGGGGATTCTCCTGCGGAAATATACTTACACGGAGATTTCGCAAATTTTCCCCTTGACAATCTAGGGGAAGGGCGCTATGTTCCTGTTGTAGGATGTCTAGGGAAACGCAGCCCTGCCCCGATTGGCCTGCCAGAACTGCGCTACCCCTTCCCACAATGGAGCCTGACCATGGACATTCCGCGCAAGATTGATCCTCGCAAGCGGCGCATTCGCCGCATTGGATATACGCTGGCCGGCATTATTGGGATTCTGGGTACGACACTCGGACTGTCGCGGCTGCAGCCGGCCGCCCCTGAAGTTGATCGCTCGACCGTCTGGATTGATACGGTCAAGCGCGGCGACATGGACATTCAGGTCCGCGGCCTGGGCAAGCTGGTACCGGAAAAGATCCTGTGGATACCGGCACTGGTGGAAGGTCGTGTGGCGGAGAGGATGGTGCTGCCAGGCATTGCCGTCCAGCCCGACACCGTGCTGCTCAAGCTCACAAGCCCGGAGATCGAGCAGGCAGCGCTCGACGCCAAGTGGAAACTAAGAGCTGCTGAGGCAGATTACAACAGCCTGAAAGCGCAACTATCGAGCCAACTCCTCAACCAGCGTGGCGCCGCGGCTACGGCGAAATCAGACTACCTCCAGGCAAAGCTGCAGGCCGAGCGCGACACGCAACTTGCCGAGTACGGTCTTGGCCCCAGCATCAACGCCCAGCTTTCTGAGGCCAAGGCGCAGTCGGCCAAAACGCAGGACCTGATCGCCAGCCAGCAGGTCGGCGTTCTTTCCAATTCCATCCAGGCGCAATTGGCTGCGCAGAAAGCCAAGATTGAGCAGCTCCGTGCTCTCTACAACCTGAAAGAGAGCCAGCTGGATTCGCTCATCGTTCGCGCTGGAGCCGCCGGGGTGCTGCAGGAACTGCCCGTCGAACCAGGGCAGCAGGTGACGGCCGGCATGACGCTGGCCAAGGTCGCCAGGCCCAATCAACTGAAGGCTCAACTCCAGATTGCCGAAACCCAGGCCAAGGATATCCAGCTTGGGCAGAAGGCGGAGATCGACACGCACAACGGCATCATTCCCGGGCACGTCATGAGGATCGATCCGGCCGTCCAGAACGGAACCCGCACGGTGGACGTGAAGCTGGATGGTCCGTTGCCTCCAGGCGCTGTGCCAGACCTCAGCGTCGACGGAACTATCGAAATCGAGCACCTGAACAATGTGGTTTACGTCGGACGTCCGGCGTTTGGACAGTCGGACAGCACCGTCGGCCTTTTCAAACTGATTGACGGCGGCAAGGAAGCAGTCCGCGTGAAAGTGAAGCTCGGCCTCGCGTCAGTCAACACGGTACAGATTCTGGGCGGGCTTGGCGTAGGCGACCAGGTAATCCTGTCTGACATGTCACGCTGGGACAGCTTTGACCGCGTCCGGCTGGAATAGCACCTCCTGGCAGCGACCTGCGACCGCGGGGTCTGGTAACCCCGGCACTGCTTTGGGTGCCGCGGCCCTTTGATTGCGAGAAAATCCGCGACGGAAACGCCGCCGTCGCGGCTAGATGTGCAGTCCGCAGGCGTGGGTTTTATACCCGCCCGGTTTTGCCGTTGTAGCGGTGGGTTCACCGCGCCATTGCAAAGGGAGACTGGTGGCGGAAAGCCACCTTTATAAGACAGAGGGATTAGTGTTCAACCTGCGTGCACTCTTTCACAAGAACCAGGCCGAGCAGGAAATGGACGACGAAGTGCGCTTCCATCTCGAACAGCAGATCGAGCAGAACGTCGCCAATGGCATGAACCCCGAAGAAGCCCGCTACGCGGCGCTGCGGACGTTCGGCAATGTCGAGCAGACTAAGGAAGATTGTCGCGACAGTCGGGGTGTACGCTTCATCAACGAACTCATGCAAGACCTCCGCTACGGCCTTCGCCAGCTTCGCCGCAATCCGGGCTTCACCTTCGTTGTTATCCTCACCCTGGCCCTCGGCATCGGAGCGAACACGGCTATTTTCAGCTTGGTCAATGCGGTACTTCTTGAGCCGCTGCCGTTCCACGATCCGAGTCGTCTGGTCGAACTCTTCGAAACCGAGCAAGCGCCGGGGAATTTCCCCCTCACTGGCCCAGACTACCTCGACTGGCAGGCACAGAACCACGCGTTTGCCGCCACCAGCCTTTACAGTTGGCCCAGACAAGAAAACCTCACTGTTAACGGCGGGGCTGAGCCCATCAAGGTTGTCGTCACACAGGCGAACTTTTTCTCAACGCTTGGCGTTCAGCCGCTTCTTGGTCGCACGTTTGCGAAAGGAGAGGACGCCGCCGGACAGAACCACGTGGCAGTGTTGAGTTATGGTATTTGGAAGCAGCAATTCGGCGGCCGGCGCGACGTTGTTGGCAAAAACATTGAGCTCAACGAGCAATCCTACACTGTCATCGGCGTCATGCCCCGCTGGTTCACGTTCTCATTTGGTGCTGAGAGCTGGACGCCAATCGACATGTCCCCGAAGAAGCTGGGTGGGCGTGGCAGCCACCAGTGGCGAGCCATCGCCCGCCTGAAACCTGGTGTCTCAGCGGCCCAGGCGCGCGCCGATCTCACCGCCATCGAAGAAAACTTGGGCAAACTCTATCCGAACAATGATGCCGGTGTAAAGGCCGTTGTCATTCCGGTGCACGAGGCGCTAACGCAAGGCTCAAGAAGCGAGCTTTGGATTCTCCTTGCCGCCGTGGCACTGGTTCTGCTGATCGCCTGCGCCAACGTTGCCGGCCTGATGTTAGCACGGTCAACGAACCGAACCCACGAAGTGGCACTGCGCAGTGCGCTGGGGGCCAGCCGTTGGCGCCTTATCCGGCAACTTCTCACGGAAAGCATGCTGCTGGCGCTGGCGGGCGGGGCTGCCGGGCTGGTGGCCGCGTGGTGGGTTGTCCGGTATGTGCAAAGTGCCCAGTCCCTCCCCATCCCTCGAGTTCGTCCGATCGCAATAGATTTCCGCGTTCTGTTTTTTGCTCTCGTCGTCAGTATACTGGTCGGCATTCTGTTCGGGCTGGCCCCTGCCCTGCAGGTCTCCGGCAGGCACCTTGTCGATGGGCTGAAAGCGGCATCGCAGAATGTCCTCAGTTCCTCTGGCCGCCGGGGAGCGGTCCGCGATGGGCTGGTTGTTGCCGAAATAGCGCTCTCTCTTGCTCTCCTCGTGGGCGCCGGTCTCTTGCTGCGCACCTTTGCACAGATGCGCGATGCCAATATCGGCGTCGAGCGCCGGGGCCTGCTGACCCTGGGTATCTCACTGCCTGCGGCCCAATATCCCGAGGCCACACAGCGACGGACGTTCCTTGACAACCTGCTGACCAGGGTTCGGAACACTCCGGGCGTCACTTTTGCTGCGGTGTCTTCGCAAATTCCTCTCGAGGGCGGCAATAACGGCTACATCGCGGTGCCCGGAAATAAGAACCCCAGTTTCGACAAGCAGCTGGTCGAATGGAACTTCGTCAGTTGGGATTATTTTCGAACTTACGGCACGCCGTTTCTTCGGGGCCATGACTTCACCAGGGAAGACATAGAGCAGGCAACGCAATCCGGGTCCAGGCTGTGGGCGCTCTATACGGCAGCACACGGAGACCTGAAAACCATTCCACCGAACCTGACTTTGCCGGCCGTCATCAATCACACAATGGCACGCACGTTTTGGCCTCAGGAAAATCCCATCGGAAAAGTCTTTGAGGGAGGCGCCGGACGTGAAGAAGTGATCGGCGTGGTAGGCGACGTGAAAGAAAGGGGCATCACCAAGAAGACGCTCCCCGAGGCATATTTCCCGTTCACCGCAGGCCTCGAATTCGAAGGGGTGAACCATCTTGCCATCCGCACCAGCCTTGAACCGCTGAGCTTGCTGGCCGCCATCCGCCGTGATGTAAACTCGCTTGACAGCGGAGTGGCTGTCTATGACCCCAGAACAATGGAGCAAGTGATAGGCGACAGCATGCGCCAAACTGCTCTGCAAACCTTTCTGTTGGGACTCTTCGCGGCCTTGGCCCTGTTTCTGGCCGCTACGGGCATTTACGGAGTGATGGCTTATCTTGTTACCCGGAGGACGCGTGAATTCGGGGTCCGGATGGCACTCGGAGCGGAAAGGGGCAACATCCTCAGGATGGTTATCGGCAGCGGAATCAAGCTGGCGCTGATTGGAGTGGCAATCGGCATCGCCGGTGCGCTCGCGCTCACGCGCTTTCTCGCGAGCTTGCTTTATGGCGTCAAACCAGCGGACCCGCTCACGTTTATTGCAGTATCGTTTGTTCTGATCGCCGTGGCGCTGCTGGCCTGCTACGTCCCCGCCCGACGTGCGGCGAAAGTCGATCCCATGGTGGCGCTGAGAAATGAGTGAGGCGGTTGCTGGAGTAGCGGCTGGCGGAATGTAAGCCGTGAAGGCTGACGCCAGGAAACGGAGACATCGATGTTCAATCTGCGTGTACTCCTTCACAAGAGCCGGGCCGAACGTGAAATGGACGAAGAACTGCGCTTCCATCTGGAGCAGCAGACCGAGCATAACATCACCAATGGCATGGACCCGGAAGAAGCCCGCTTCTCGGCGCTGCGGACGTTCGGCAATGTCGAGCAAACTAAAGAAGAGTGCCGCGACACTTGGGGCTCGCGTTTCATCAACGAACTTATGCAGGACCTCCGCTACGGCTTTCGCCAGCTTCGCCGCAACCCTGGCTTTACGGTTGTCGCCGTTCTCACGCTCGCCCTCGGCATCGGTGCGAACACCGCCATCTTCTCTGTGGTGAATGGCGTGCTGCTCAGCCCGTTGCCCTACCCCCACCCGGACCGCCTGGTGGCCCTGTATTCGCGGACGGCACAATTTTCGAACTCCTCGATTTCCTATCCCAACTTTCTCGACTGGGCACGCGATAACCACTCCTTTTCCGCGATGGCCGCTTATCGGGAGGATAATTTCACTTTGACCGGTGCCGGCGAGCCGGAGCGCGTTTCAGCGGAATTTGTCTCCGCCAGCTTTTTCCCGCTGCTCGGAGTCGAACCTGCCCTTGGCCGCTCGTTTACTCGCCAGGAGGACCAGTTGGGTGCAGCGCCGGTTGTCATCCTCAGCGGCGGCTTCTGGAAACGAAAATTCGGCACTTCGCGGGATATTCTGGGCAAGGCAATCACGCTGAACGGCACGCCGTACACGGTTGTCGGAGTTCTTCCTGCCACTTTTTATTACAGCGGGAACAACTTCCAGCGCAGTGACGTCTATGTGCCCATTGGTCAGACCTCAGATTCGATCTTCCGCGATCGCCGCGCCAGCATGGGCACGAACGCCGTTGGGCGGCTCAAGCCCGGAGTCACATTCCAGCAGGCGAGGGCCGACATGGATGGGCTTGCAGGGCATCTGGCCGAAGAATATCCCGTGGCCGACAAGGGTACCGGTATCACTCTGATCCCCCTCAAGCAGAATGCTGTCGATCCTTTCGGACATCTCCAGGCTTACCTTGTCCTGCTGCTGGTAGCAGTGGGTTTCGTTCTGCTGATCGCCTGCGTCAACGTTGCGAATCTGATGCTGGCACGCTCTACGGGCCGTGCGCGCGAATTCGCCATCCGCATTGCTCTGGGCGCCGGGCGTCGGCGCGTCATCCGGCAACTTCTGACGGAAAGTGTTGTCTTGGCCCTTGCCGGCGGCGCACTTGGTATACTCGTCGCCACCTGGGGACTGCAAGCTGCGCTCAAAGTGTTGCCGCAGGCCTTGCCACGCGTCCAGGAAGTCCATCTTGATGCCCGTGTCCTCCTGTTCACACTGGCGGCTTCCGTCCTGACTGGACTTCTTTTCGGCCTGGCGCCGGCGCTCAAGACCTCGGCGGCTGACACTCAGGAGACACTCAAAGAGGGCGGACGCGGAGCGAGCGCGGCGCATCACCGCACCCAGAGCGCTTTTGTCGTCGCGGAAGTGGCGCTGGCGCTGGTACTGCTGGTCGGGGCGGGGCTGATGATTCGCAGCCTCGCCGCGCTCTGGAGCGTCAATCCCGGTTTCGACCCACACCACGTTCTCTCTTTCCGCGCCGGATTTCCCACTCTCAAATCCCCGGACAAGATCCGGGCAACATGGCGTGAGATTCGCGACAATCTCGAAGCCATTCCGGGAGTTCAAGCGGCATCGGTTATGCTCGGCTCCATGCCAATGGGGGGCGATTCCGAACTGCCACTCTGGCTGGAGGGCGAGCCCAAGCCGGCAAGCACCTCGCAGATGAAAGTGTCGCTCTTTTATCTTGTCCAGCCGGACTATCTGAAGGTGATGCGGGTTCCGCTCCTGCGCGGTCGCTTCCTCACCTCCTCAGACACCAAACATTCGCCTTTTGTAATCGTCATTGATGAGCGCTTTGCGAAGCTCTATTTCCCAGGCCAGAACCCCATCGGCAAGCGCGTCAACTTTGATATTATGAACGGCACGGCGGAAATTGTCGGCGTTGTTGGCCACGTCAAGCAATGGGGCCTTGATGAAGGTGCGGCGCCACCCATTGCGGCGCAGCTTTACATGTCGCCTTATCAGCTTCCGGACAAGTTTGTGCCGCTGATCGCATCCAACCTGGGAATTCTTGTACGGACAAAAGGATCTCCGCTTGCACAAATCGGTTCGGTTCGCCGTGCGCTGCACAAGATCAACAGCGAGTCCGCGGTGTACAGCACAGAATCGATGGATTCCAGGCTTTCCAATTCGCTTTCGTCGCGGCGCTTCTCGATGATTCTCATGGGCATCTTTGCTGGCCTGGCGCTGGTGATGGCCAGCATCGGAATCTATGGCGTGATTTCGTATCTCACCAGCCAGCGGACGCACGAAATCGGCATTCGCATGGCGCTGGGAGCGGAACGCAAAGATGTCTTGAGGCTGGTACTCGGCCGGGGGCTCAGGCTGGCACTGATCGGAATCGGCATCGGGCTTGTTGGGGCGCTTGTACTGACGCGCTTCCTCACCAGCCTGCTTTTCGGCGTCAAGCCTGCGGACCCGCTGACGTTTACCGCGGTTTCATTGATCCTGATCGCCGTGGCCTTGCTGGCCTGCCTTATCCCCGCGCGCCGGGCGGCCAAGGTCGATCCCATTATGGCGCTGAGATACGAATGAACGAATTGAACGATTGAGTAATTCAAAGATTGCCTGATTGACACATGGATCGATTTTCTGAAACGAAGCGTTTTCAATCATTCGATGAGCCAATGCGTCGATCACTCGATATTCAGAGGAGGGAGTAATGGAGACAAGGCCGCAAGTCGAAATCGAACCGGAGCGGATGCCAGAGAACGGCGGTGGTCCGCTGATCAAACTCCAGGACGTAAAGAAAGTTTTCGCCACTGAAGAAGTTGAAACGCACGCGCTGGAAGGAATCGATCTTGAGATCCACCCGGGCGAATATCTTTCGGTCTCAGGGCCGTCAGGCTGCGGCAAGTCTACCCTGCTTTCGCTCATCGGCTTGCTCGATTCGCCCACGGACGGCCGCTACTGGCTTAAGTCGCGGCCAGTCGAGACGCTCAATTTCAATGAGCGGGCGCGCATTCGCAACCGCGAAATCGGCTTCATCTTCCAGAGCTTCAATCTGATCGGCGACTTGACCATCCAGGAAAACGTCGAGTTGCCGCTCACCTATCGCGGCATGATGGCGAGCGAGCGCAAGCGGCGCGTGGCGGACGCACTTGAGAAGGTTGGCATGACACATCGCGTCAGGCACTATCCCTCGCAGCTTTCGGGCGGCCAGCAGCAGCGCGTCGCGGTGGCTCGTGCGCTGGCCGGAGAGCCCGCAATCCTACTGGCTGATGAGCCGACCGGCAATCTTGACTCCAAGAACGGCGAGGCAGTGATGGAGTTGCTGGATGACTTGCATCGCCAGGGAGCCACGATTTGTATTGTGACGCACGACCCGCGCTTTGCCGCCCATGCCGAACGCGTGGTTCGTCTTCTGGACGGTCGTATCGTGAATGACAACGGCGCGTCCGGCGCGGGATTGACTGAGAAAGGAGGAAGACACGATGGGTAAATCCATTGATCTGTTGCAAGGCACTCTTGACCTATTGATATTGAAAACGCTCGCGCTCGAACCCATGCATGGCTGGGGCATCGCCCAGCGCATTCAGCAAATCTCCAGGGATGTGCTGCAGGTCCAGCAGGGCTCGCTCTATCCGGCGCTCTATCGACTCGAACAGCAGGGATGGATCGAGGCGGAGTGGGGCGCTTCAGAAAACAACCGCCGGGCCAAATATTATCGGCTGACGGGCAAAGGCCGGAAGCAGCTCGAACGCGAGACTTCTAACTGGACGCGGCTCTCCGCAGCCATCACCCAGGTGCTTGAAACCGCCTCCTGAAGTCGCTTCAGGAACAGGTTTCATACGAGGCCGTTTAAGTGTCGCAGCGCAAGGACTGCCTTTCCGTCTTGCGTCTCAACCGCGGGTTCCATTGCACAAACCGCAGCGTTATGGGTTGAACGCTGCGCGACCAGGGCGGCGTGATCATGTTCAACCTTCTCACACTGTTTTGCAGAGATCGGGCCGAGCAGGAAATGGACGACGAACTGCGCTTCCACCTCGAAAGACAGATCGAGCAGAACGTGGCGCACGGCATGAGCGAGGGGGAAGCTCGTTACGCGGCGCTGAGGCAGTTCGGCAACGTGGGAGAAATCAAGGAAGAGTGTCGCGACAGTTGGGGCATTCGCTTCATCGGCGACCTCGCCCAGGACCTCCGCTACGGTCTGCGCCAGCTCCGCCGCAATCCTGGCTTCACCGCTGTTGCTGTGCTGACGCTGGCCCTGGGCATCAGCGCCACCAGTACCATCTTCAGTTGGATTAACTCAACCCTGCTGAATCCCATCCCCGGCGTCGCCAACACCAGCCGCTTGGTGAGTGTCATGAGGGGGACGATCAGCGAGCATCCTACCCCGCCATTTTCCTATCCGGACTACAAGGACCTGCGCGACAACAATCGGAGCTTTTCCGGCCTGCTGGCTTATCACGACGATTTCGTGTCGCTCACTGGCAATCGAAAACCGGAACGGATCTATGGCGCCCTGACCAGCGCCAATTATTTCAATGTGCTCGGCGTCAAGCCCGTGCTGGGTCACGGCTTCCTGCCGGATGAAGAAACAACACCGGGCAGCGGTCCGGTCGTCGTGATCAGTTACGCGTTCTGGAAAAGCCATTTCAACTCAGACCCATCTGCCGTCGGCCAGGTGCTCCACATTAACCGCCATCCTTACACCATTGTCGGCGTCGCGCCTCCGCATTTTCAGGGCTGCGCGACTGGGCTTCGGGTTGACGCTTGGATTCCGCTGGTCATGGACCGCGAGGTCTGGGGCTCAACCCGGCTCGAAAACCGTGGCATTTTCTGGCTCAACGTGCTGGGAAGGCTGCGGCCGGGTGTCACCCGCGCCCAGGCGGCTTCAGAAATGAACATGCTGATGCAGCAGATTGCCGCACGCACGCCCAACATCGAGCGCGGTCCCAACCAGATCACGCTCGATCCGCTCTGGCGCTCGCCGTTCGGAGCCAACGTCTATCTCTACAAGACGCTGCCCTTGCTCCTGGGGCTCGCGGCGGCTTTGCTTCTGCTGGCGTGCGCGAATGTCGCCAACCTTCTGCTTGTGCGCTTGGTACCGCGCCGGCGGGAGATGGCTCTGCGTCTGGCGATGGGAGCCAGCCGCTCACGGCTGACGCGCCAACTGCTGGTGGAAAGTCTCCTGGTCGCCCTGGCCGGCGGCGCAGTGGCGATGCTGCTGACCACCTGGTCCGCAGGAACGTTTGCCAGTTTTTTTCCGCCGACAACTCTGCCTCTCACGCTCAACGGCCATGCAGACGGCAGCGTGATGTTGGCGACATTGGTCATCTCCATCCTCACCGCAGTGGTTTTTGGTATTCTGCCGGCGCTGCGGACTTCCCGTCTGGCTCCAATCACCGTGATCAATGAAGAGGCGGGCAGAGTTTCCGGCGGGGTCCACCGCTCGCGGCTCTCAAGAACGTTGGTGGTGACTCAGATTTCCCTCTCTCTGCTCCTCCTGATCGCAGCCGGCCTTTTCGCCCGCAGTTTCCAGAAAGAGCAGGACACCGACCCTGGATTCGACCCGAATCATGTCCTGCTCGCGACTTACGATCTTGAGCCCGAGGGTTTCACGCGAGCACAGGGGATCGCCTTTGACCAGCATCTCCTGGCAAGGCTTCAAGCTCTGCCTGGGGTCAAGTCCGCGACGCTGGCTGACTTCTCGCCGCTCAGCTTCACTATCCACAGCGACGACGTCCAACCCCAGGGCTATGTCCCTCAACCCCACGAGTCCATGGAAATCGATCGGGGTGTGATCAGTCCGAACTACTTTAAGACGCTCGGCACTCCTCTTGTGGCCGGGCGAGGCTTTACAGACCAGGACAATGAGCATTCGCAGCCGGTCGTCATCGTCAACCAGGAGTTCTGCAAGCGTAATTGGCCGGGGCAGAACGCCATCGGCCGGCAGCTCGGATTGTATGGGCGCGAGTACACCGTTGTCGGCGTGGCGCAAAACGCCAAGTATCGCCTTCTCCGTTACCCCCCGGAACCCATGGTCTTTCTGCCCTTTTACCAGGACTACTACTCCACGGCAATCATTCAACTGAGGGTGGCGGGCGATCCCAAAGCTTTTGTGCCCGTGGTCAAGAAAACCGTTGCCGAGATCGACCCGGACTTGCCTTTGTTCAGCGTGACAACACTCAAGTCCAGCATGCAGTTTGGGAGCGTTTTCGAGCGGCTGGCTGCCATGCTGGTGGGCTCGTTTGGCTTGCTGGCGCTGCTGCTGGCGGCCGTGGGTATTTACGGCGTGGTCGCTTTTGCCACGCGCCAGCGCACGCATGAAATCGGCATCCGCATGGCGCTGGGAGCGGAACGCCGCGACGTGCTGAGGCTCGTCGTCGGCCAGGGACTCAAGTTAGCTCTGGTTGGCGTGATCATCGGAATTGCTGCAGCGCTGGCTCTGACGCGCCTTCTGTCAAGCCTGCTTTACGGCGTCAAGCCGGCGGACCCCTTCACGTTTATCTCGGTGTCGCTGGTCCTCATCGCTGTGGCCGTGCTGGCGTGCTACATCCCCGCGCGCCGCGCCGCCAAAGTCGATCCTATGGTCGCCCTGCGCTATGAGTAAGTTGTTCAGAGATTGGGTGATTTGAAGGATTGAACGATCGGGTCATTGGGCCGTTCAGTTTTTGGCTCAGGGAAAGCAGCCGGCCAATCGATCAATGATGAAGTCTTTCCATCATCGGATCGCTCGGTGAGGCAACAAATCAATTCCACAAGGTTTGACTGAATGATTCATCTCCGCAACGTTGAAAGATCCTATCCGCTCGGTGCGGGAAGGTACTGGGTTCTCCGGCGCATTGATCTCGAAATCAAGGAAGGTGAGTTTGTCACCATCATGGGACCTTCGGGCGCAGGCAAGTCGACGCTGTTGTCCATTCTCGGCATGTTCGATGGCGACTTCACTGGAGAATACGTCTTTCTCGGTCAAGGAGTGCATAAGCTGAACCACAAAAAGCGCGCCGAGTTAAACAAGAAGTATATTGGCTTTGTGTTTCAGCAATATCACCTGCTCGACGGCCTGACAGTCGCCGAGAACCTCGACCTTCCACTTTCCTACCGAACCGTCAAATCCTCTGCACGCCAGGCCCTGGTTGCCGATACGCTTGATCGTTTCCAGATCGTTGGCAAGAAGGACCTTTATCCGAGCCAGCTCTCCGGTGGTCAGCAGCAACTGGTGGCCGTGGCGCGCGCAGTGATCGCCAGCCCCAGGCTGATTCTTGCAGACGAGCCCACTGGCAATCTTCATTCCAGCCAAGGCAAGGAAATCATGGACCTTTTTAAAAAGCTGAACGATGAAGGCACCACCATCGTTCAGGTGACCCACAACGAAACCTGGGCAGCCTACGGCAATCGCATCATCAAGCTGCAGGACGGCTGGCTCGTGAAATGAGGAAACTATGCTCAACTTTCGCGCACTGTTTCACAAGAAGAGAATCGAGCAGGAAATGGACGACGAGCTCCGTTTCCATCTGGAAAAACAGATCGAGCAGAACATCGCGAGCGGCATGGCTCCTGAAGAAGCCCGCTACGCAGCGCTGCGCCAATTCGGCAACGTGGGAGCGATCGAGGAAGAATGCCGCGAAGCCTGGGGCGCGCGCTTTGTCAATGAACTCGCCCAGGACCTCCGCTACGGCCTGCGTCAACTCCGCCGCAACCCCGGCTTCACAATTGTTGCCGTTCTCACCCTCGCTCTCGGCATCGGCGCCAACACGGCGCTTTTCAGCGTGGTCAACGCGCTCATCCTGCGCGGGCTGCCTGTCAGTAATCCAGACCGCCTTGTATCGCTGGCATTTCACCAAAAGAAAAGCAGGATTTTGCCGACTTTTTCCTATCCCGATCTGAAAGACATCCGCGACCAGGTCGGCAACTCGATGGAGGTTTTCGCGTACCGGTTTGGAATGGACGGCCTCAGCGATGGGGGCCATGCCGACCGGATTGTCACCAACTACGTTACCGGAAACTACTTTTCCGCGCTTGGCTTGAAGCCGGCCCTTGGCCGATTGATCCTTCCATTCGAGGGCGGGCCGTCGCGTTCCGATCCCGTCATCGTTCTTGGTTATTCCTATTGGAAGAGCCGCTTCGCCGGCGATCCCGGTGTGGTCGGCAAGCAAGTTCGCATTAACGGCCATCCGTTCACCATCATTGGTGTTGCGCCCAAAGGATTCCACAGCGCGATGAATGTGGCGGATATTCAGGCCTTCATGCCGCTCAATATGAGTTACCTCGAATTCGGAATACCCATGAATGTCCGTGGCGTTAGAGGGCTCTTTGCACTTGCACGCCTGGAGGGTGGAACAACCATGGCACAGGCGCAGGCATCGCTGAAAGTCATTGCCGATCGCCTTGCGCAGCAATACCCCCAAACCGATGCCGGGGCCAGCATCCAGGTCTACCCTCAGAAAGCGGCCGCTATCACGCCTGCTCCGGCGCCGGGCCAATACCAGAAGGAGCTTGTCCTGACAGGGCTTTTCCTCGCACTTGCAGGGCTGGTGCTGCTACTGGCCTGCTTTAATGTGGCCAACATCCTGCTGGTACGCGCCACTGCCCGCGAGCACGAGATGGCCATCCGAGCGGCCGTGGGCGCTCCGCGCCGCCGTCTGATTCGCCAGGTTCTCACAGAAAGCTTTCTGCTGGCGATTCTTGGCTGCGGAACCGGCATTCTGGTGGGCGCCTGGGCCACTTCCGCCCTGAGCGCCGTTCACATCAACATGGGGCTGCCAGTGACTTTTGACTTCAGCCTCGATTGGAGAGTCATTGCCTACGCGGTGGGCGCGGCCGTTCTGGCGGGCCTCGTGGTCGGCATTGTGCCCGCCCTGCGCACGGCCCGGGCGAATCCCAACGGCGTGCTGCACGAGGCTGGCCGCACGGCCTCTGGCCGCCATCACCGCCTTCGCACCACACTCGTCGTGGCGCAAGTGGCGGGCTCCATTGTGCTGCTCACGGTAGCCGGCCTTTTCACGCGCAGTCTGGTGAACGCTCAGCAGATGACGCTCGGTTTCAACTCCGATCACCTCTATAACTTCCACATGGACCCGCACGAAATCGGCTACAACGCCTCGCAAGGCCAGGAATTCTTCAAGAATCTGCTCGACCGTGTCCGGACATTGCCGGGCGTTCAGTCGGCAACACTTGCTTTTACTTATCCCTCGAACGGCATTTACGCCAACGCCAACGCCGTCTACGTTGAAGGCCACCTGCCTCCACAGGGGGAGCCGGCTCCTGTGCTTTCAATGAATGTTGTCACGCCCGGCTACTTCAAAACCCTGGGCATTCCGATCATATCCGGCCGGGCATTTGCCGAAACGGATGCCGCAAAAGCACAGCGCGTGGCCATCATCAATCAGGCTATGGCCAAGGAATTCTGGCCCGGCCAGGATCCCCTCGGAAGGCAGTTCAGAACCGGCAGCGCCACCGGCAAGCCCATCGAAGTGGTTGGCGTCGCCCGCGACAGCAAATATGCCAATCTTTTCGCGAAGCCCACCCCATACTTCTACCGGCCGTTTGCCCAGAGCTACATTTCCATCGAAACGCTCCAGGTGCGTTCACTGCTTCCCCCGGCGACATTGGATCGTCAGGTCCAGGGTGTCATCCGGGATATGGCACCGGGGCTCCCGCTTTTTGACGTTCAGACGATGAATGAAGCCCTGGATGGCAGCGGATTTTACATTTTCCGCATTGGCGCTTACCTGGCTGCCGCGTTGGGATTGCTGGGATTGATTCTTGCCACGGTGGGCGTTTACGGAGTAATTTCCTTCAATACCACACAGCGCACGCGCGAGTTCGGCATCCGCATGGCGCTCGGCGCCCGTCCCCGCGACATATTGCAATCCGTCTTCCGCCAGGGCCTGCTGATTGTTCTTGCCGGCGCACTAATGGGCATCGGCGGCGCACTGCTGCTGACGCGCGTCGTGGCGCACTTCCTCTACGGGGTCAGCGCGCACGACCCGGTCACGTATCTCGGTGTGATCATTCTGATTGCGGCTGTAACGCTGCTGGCGTGTTACATCCCCGCCCGGCGGGCTGCCAGGGTCGATCCCATGGTGGCGTTGCGCTATGAATGATGAAAAGGCAATTGATCAACCAGTGGGAAAAAGAAGCTCCAATTAGGTCCTACAGATTGCGAGTCACTTTATGGCTCTGGGTTGTGAAATCTTCCCTTGCCGAGGCGAATGATGAGCACGCTGCTTCAAGACTCAAAGTACGCCCTGCGACAATTGCGGCGCAATCCCGCTTTCACCGTCGTTGCCATAATCACTCTGGCCCTGGGCATCGGCGCCACCACAGCCATCTTCACGCTCACCGACGCCGTCATGCTCAAGAGCCTCCCGGTGGTCAATCCGCAGCAACTCTACCGCGTGGGAGACGCCAACAATTGTTGCGTGCTGGCCGGGATGCAAGACAACTGGGACCTTTTTTCCTATGACATGTACAAGCAGTTTCGCGACCACACGCCCCAGTTCGAATCGATGGCTGCATTCCAGGCGGCGTTGCCGAATCTGAGCGTGCGACGCAGCGGCGCCTCAGGACCCGCGGAACCTTTTCTGGGCGAGTTCGTTTCCGGAAATTACTTTTCCATGTTCGGCATCGGCGCTTTTGCCGGGCGCCGCATCACCCCGTCAGATGATCAGCCGAACGCTGCGCCGGTCGCGGTGATGAGCTATCGCACCTGGCAGCAGCACTTCGGAAGCGACTCTTCGGTGATCGGCTCGACGTTTGTCATAAACATGGTTCCTTACACGGTGGTTGGGGTCGCGCCGCCGGGCTTTTTCGGAGACACCCTGCGCTCCGATCCGCCCGATTTCTGGCTGCCGCTTGCCACTGAACCCGCGCTGAATGGACCCAATTCCATCCTGAATAATCCCGGGCTGAACTGGCTTCACATCATCGGGCGGATGCAACCCGGAGTCCAGCCGTCAAAGGTTCAATCCGAAATCACAACCGAGCTGCAACGATGGATCAGCAGCCAGCCGAACCTGAGCGGATACGACCGTTCGCAGATCAGCAAGCAGCACATCGTGATCGCTCCTGGCGGCGAGGGCGTTGCCAGCATGCGGGACCAGGCCCGCTCCGGCCTGCGGCTGCTGATGATCATTGCCGGCCTCGTGCTGCTGATTGCCTGCGCCAACATTGCCAACCTGATGCTGGCGCGCGGAGCGGCGGCACGCGGCGAGACGGCGGTCCGCGTCGCTCTGGGTGCTCCGCGAATCCGTCTCATCCGCCAGGTCATTACCCAAAGCGTTCTGGTCTCTCTTGCCGGCGGGCTGGCGGGACTTTTTGTGGCTTACGCCGGAACGCGAGCCATTCTTCTGGTTGCTTTTCGCGGATCGCATTTCGTCCCCATCAGCGCCTCGCCCTCGCTCACCGTGCTCGGCTTCGCCTTCCTGCTTTCGCTGGTCACCGGAGTCATTTTCGGCGCGGCGCCCGCCTGGGTCACTTCACACTCCAACCCCGCAGAGGCCCTGCGCAGCGCGGGCCGCTCCACGGTGGAGCGCACGTCGTTGTCGCAGAAATCCCTTGTGGTATTCCAAGTGGCTCTTTCCGTGGTGCTGCTGATCGGCGCGGGTTTGCTGACCGAAAGCCTGCGAAAACTCGTGAACCAGAATTTTGGTTTTGAGACCCAGGGTCGCCTGATTGTCAAAGTGAGTCCGGCGCTCGCCGGTTACAAGCCCGACCAACTCTATGGACTTTACCAGCAGCTTGAGCGGCAGCTTTCACAGATCCCGGGAGTGTTCAGTGTCAGCTATTCAATCTACAGTCCGATGGAGGGTAACAACTGGGGATTTGGCTTTCACATCGAAGGCCGCTCGCCCGACGAGCGCGATGGATCTTCCTTTGACGTCGTGGGCCCGAACTATTTTAAGACCATCGGCACGCGTCTGGTGCGCGGCCGCACGATCACTGATCGGGATACGCCTGCCTCGCTCAAGGTTGCAGTCATCAATCAGGCTTTCGCCAGGAAATTCTTTCCCAAGCAGGACCCGATCGGGCAGCACCTTGGCCTGGGCGATGCCAGCCACGCCGGAGATATGGAGATTGTGGGCATCGTGCAGGACGCCAAGTATCAGAACGCCCACGTTCCAGCTTACCCGACCTTCTTCATGCCGTTTTTCCAGATGCCGAAAGATCCCAAGCTGGCTTTCCTGGACTCCGCCGCATCATACATTGGCGATATCGAGCTTCACGTTGCAGGCCGGCCAGAGAACCTTGAGGAAACCGTTCGCCAGACGCTGGCCAACATCAATCCAAACCTCACGGTGCTCAACATGATGAGCCTCTCCCAGCAGGTCTCCCTCAATTTCAATCAGGAAACCCTGATTGCCCGGCTGACAGAGCTGTTTGGCCTTCTGGCCCTGATTCTTGCCAGCGTCGGACTCTACGGCGTCACGGCGTATTCGGTGGCCCGGCGCACCAACGAAATCGGCATTCGCATGGCGCTCGGCGCAACCCGCCCGAATGTGATCCGGCTGGTGCTGCGTGGAGCGATGATGCAACTCGGCATCGGTCTCGCCGTGGGCGTACCGCTGGCGCTTGCAGGCGGCCGGCTGCTTTCAAGCCAGCTTTATGGTGTGAAGAGTTACGATCCGCGGATTCTGGGCTTGGCCGTCGTCGTCCTCGTTGTCTGCGCGCTGGTTGCGGCATTTGTTCCCACCCGCCGGGCTGCCAAGGTTGATCCCATGGTGGCGCTGAGATACGAATGATTGAATTATGGATTTTGAATGATGAAGGATAAAGGGAAATACACAGCCGGGCAGGCAAAGAATTGTAACGGCGGTATCCTCACCGCGGAGTTTGGGATCAGGTTGGGAAGCCGCGGCACTGGTTTGTACGCCGTGGGCTCTCAACTGAATGACAGGCCTACGACGGAAACAGCACCGTCGCAGCGACCCGTGCGGTTTCCGGGGAGGGGTTTCAGACCCGCCCGCTTTTGCCGTTATAGCGGCGAGTTTACCTGCCAATAGCTTCGTGGCCAATGGCGGCGTAAAGCCGCCTCTACAACACTGAGAAAATCATGTTCAATCTGGGGTCGGTGTTTCACAAAAACCGGGCCGAAAAGCAGATGGACGACGAACTCCGTTTCCATCTTGAAAAGCAGATCGAGCAGAACATCGCGCAAGGCATGAGCCCGAAGGAAGCCCGCTACGCCGCCTTGCGCCAGTTCGGCAACGTCAGCAGCATGCAGGAAGAGTGCCGCGACCGCTGGAACGTCCGTTTCATCGAAGAACTCGCCCGGGACCTCCGCTACGGCCTCCGTCAGCTTCGCCGCAACCCCGGTTTCACGACTGTTGCCATCCTCACCCTCGCCCTCGGCATCGGGGCAAACACGGCGATCTTCAGCATAGTCAATGGAGTTCTGCTGAAGCCGTTGCCTTATCCGCAGCCCAGTCACCTCATGACCGTCTGGGGACGATTCACAGGGATCGGCTTGCCGGAGGATCGGAACTGGATTTCCGCGCCCGAGTTCCGCGACCTCAAGGAATTCAGTCACTGCTTCACCGGCCTTGCGGCCATGGACAACGCCACCTTTAATATTGCGGGCGGCGGCCGCCCCGAGCGTATTCAAGGCGCATTCGTTTCACCGAGTTTCTTTTCGATTCTCGGTGTCGACCCGGTTCGTGGACGCGCATTCACGCCCGAAGAAGGCGAGCCCGGCAATAACCAGGAACTTTTGCTCAGCTACGGACTCTGGCAGCGCCGTTTTGGCGGCGACCCGGGGATTGTAGGCCGCACTCTTGATGTCAATGGGTATTCGGCGGCAATTGTAGGCGTGCTGCCGAAAGGATTCAGCTATCCTTTTGATGCTGCGATGTGGCAGCCACTGGCGTTTTCCCCGAGTCAACTTGCGCCGGACAACCGTGGTAACCACGGCCTCCAGGTCCTTGCACGCATCCGCGCCGACCTGACCCTTGCACAGGCTCGCGACGACATGCAGCGCGTTACTCGCGCGATCGTGGAACGGAATCCCGACTATCCCTATGCACGGTTCAATTTCAAAGTGCTCCTGGTCCCTCTGCTCACGCAGACGGTCGGTGACGTTCGCACGGCCCTTTGGGTGTTGTGCGGAGCCGTGGGTTTCGTGCTGCTGATTGCTTGCGTCAATATGGCCAGTTTGTTGCTGGGAAGAGCTTCGGCACGCGAGCACGAAATGGCAGTTCGCATTTCCCTGGGAGCCTCGCCCCGACGCATCATTCGCCAATTGCTCGCTGAAAGCGTTTTGCTCTCCAGCATCGGCGGGCTGGCGGCGCTGCTCATAGCACCCTTCGCGCTTCATGAAATCATCATGGTCGCCGGCGTCAGCCTGCCAAGAATGGCGAATGTGAAAGTCGACGGCTCGGTCCTTCTGTTTACGATGGCAATTTCGCTGCTGGCCGGCGTGTTGTTCGGACTCGCTCCGGCCTTTCATTCAGTGCGCAGGGTTCCCTATGAAGAGTTGAAGGGGGGCGGCCGCGGCGGCAGTGAGAGAGGTTCTTCGGGGCGTCTTCGCCGCGTCCTGGTGATCTGCGAGATTGCCCTGTCGCTGGCTCTCCTCGCTGGCGCCGGTTTGCTTTTGCGGAGCTTTGTCAAGGTGCTTGGCGTCGATACGGGCTTCCATGCCGGCAAGGTACTGACGATGCGCGTTGCCCTGCCCGAAAAGCGCTATAGCACGTCCGAACAGAGACAAACGTTTTATCACGAAATCCTCGACCGCATCGAGCGGCTGCCGGGAGTTGAGGCGGCAGGAGCAACGGCTGCACTTCCGATCAGTGGACAAGGTGGCTCTGGTACAACGACCATCGACACGCAGGAGGTCCCGCCGGATAAAACAACTCCTGAAGCCGACTTGCGCCCCGTGACACCCGGTTACTTCAAGGCGATCGGCATGACCCTGATCCGGGGCCGCTTCTTTACCGATGCGGATTCGGCACATTCCGCTCCCGTCGCTATTATTGACGATTCACTTGCCAGAACTTTCTTCCATGATGAAAATCCCATTGGCAAGCGGCTGCGTCTCGGCGGACGCGGATCGAAGGCACCCTGGATGACGATTGTGGGCGTCGTCGCGCATGTTCGCTATCGCTCACTTGAGACACCTTCGCGCGTCCAGGTTTACTGGCCGGAGGCGCAGATGCCTTCCGGCGCCATGAGCCTCGCCATTCGCACCTCTGTCAGCCCATTGAGCCTTGTCCCGGCGGTGGAAAGGGAAGTTCTATCTGTAGATCCAAACCAGCCCGTCTACGATATCCGAACTATGGAGCAATTGCGCTCTCAGTGGCTTGCGCAACGGTTCCTCTCGCTGCTGCTGGTGGGCCTGTTCGCCGCGATTGCCCTTGGCCTGGCTGCCGTCGGAATCTACGGTGTGATGGCGCACTCCGTAACTCGCCGCACCCACGAAATCGGCATTCGCATGGCGCTGGGGGCAGAGAAGCGAGACATCCTGAAAATGCTGGTAGGCCAGGGCTTCAGGCTGTCACTGGTTGGCGTGATCATCGGAATCGCCGGCGCACTTGGGCTCACACGGTTCTTATCCAGCCTGCTCTTTGGCATCACACCCACCGACCCGGCCACCTTCATCGCAGTCTCGCTCATTTTGATCACTGTCGCATTGCTGGCCTGCTACATCCCCGCCCGCCGCGCGGCCAAAGTCGATCCCATGGTGGCACTCCGCTATGAGTAGCGGCGGATTTACCTTCCCATTTTGTATTGTTGATTTGTAATGTGGTTTGGGAATTGAGGGGCTGTAATCACGAACGATGCATTAGGAATTCTGGGTTTTCGGATCTCTCTTATCACTCCGGAGTTGCATGATCTCATGCGTTAATCTCAGAACCCATACCTCGTTACCCGCTCGGCTGACTTCACTCTTCAGACTTTATAACCAAAAGCCATTATTTATCATTTCGTTGCGTGGCGCTGCGGCGGAATTTTCGAGCGAATTTGCTGTCAACGCAAAGTAGAAAGTTCCGGTATTTAGCCAGATAGAAACTTCCTCTTCCAAGGGTGGTTTGGGGGAGGGGTGTGGGCTTTGCTGGCGGCAAGTCCTGGAGGCCGTAGGCCGGAAGGACTTGCCGGGCGCGGCGCTGGGCAGGGCGTCAGCTTCAGGGAGGAACCGCGGAAGCGCAGCCAGGCCGAGCCATCCAACCGCTGTTCCACCTCCACCCTCGCCCCGCGCATGCCCGGCCGTGCCTGCTCGCGGGCAATCGCCCAGG
>JBJKQK010000021.1:0-2911 GCA_046705285.1 Terriglobia bacterium | reverse complement strand
CCAGGCCGAACGGCAGCCAGCAATACGCCCTTAGCCACATCAGCTTCCCGGACACAGACTTGCAGAAGGAGTATGCAAAAGCAGGACAAAACCCTGATTTCGCCACGGCAACTTCCCCGAACAACGCCTCGACCTCGCCAAAATCCGATGATGACCTCAAGAAGCCTTCACTGGTTTTCGTGAGGAGTGAAAACACAATCCCCACTCTGGCTCGGAATCTGTTGCCTGTAAGGCATCAAGTTGCGCCACCCGTCACAGGGTCAGTGGTACCTCCTTCGCTGGACTCTATCCTGCCGCCCGGCACCCGTCTGGTCGCACGGCTCGAATCGCCTGCAAGCACCGCAGTTGCGGGTCCTGTCGTGGCCGCAATCGAGTACAACTATGAACAAGATGGTGAGATCGTCGTACCAGCCGGGTCAAAGGCCATTGGAAAGCTCGAACAAGCAAATCCCTCCGGGGATGTTTCGCTGCATTTCACCAGCATGGAGTTGCCGGATGGAACGAGCGAAAAGATCGACGGCACTTCCATGGGATTGAACTACGGGCCGGTCAAGGGACTGGTCAACGGAAGAAGGCGAGGCGCGCGTTTCCTCGTTCAAGCCATGACAGGGCTCGGAACGATGGCTTCGTATTTGGTAGGTGCCGGAAACTTTTCCGGGCCACTTTCCGAGAGCGGCTTACTCAGAGAGCGCATTGCAGATAACGTGGGCATTGCAGGCCAGAACGAGCTGAACCAACTGTCCTTCAATCAGAACATCACGGTTACGGTCCCCGGCAACACTCGCTTCTTCATCGTGTTGCAGAAGACAGATGATGCGTCTGGGCGGACCTCGACCGCCCGCCGAAGAACTGATACTTCTTTGCCACTCCGCGCTGCGCAGAGCGCGCCGAACCTTATGGAACTGCGTGAACTCCTTGAGTTGCAACGGGAGATGAGCCAGCTTTACCCCCAAGGAACAGGCGCGCCGCCACAGCCGAACGCAAGCCAGAATTCGAAATAACACAGACAAAAGTTCTTCCCGCCAAACGAACCCACCTGACTGCTCCCCGCCTCTACCTGGTTCTCCCAAAGGGGCAATGAAAGCCCAGAGGGGGAACCGCCTTGCTGCTCCTGCTCTCCTTGGCGCAAGCATAAGAACGAAGGAAACGGAGCTGAATTTCTTGCCGATTCATGACGACTTTTTCGTGCGCCGTGACTGCCCACTTTTCTGTGCGGCTGCGGAATAGGGGGTTGCTTCACTGTCTTCCGGGCAGTGCGCGGGGACATCGGGCCACAGTCGTCTCAGGATGTCCGTTGCAAGATCATACGCGCCCACGGCAGAACGAGGTGGAAGTATCGTGTTGAACCAAGGATGGGCTAAATCGTTCCTAATTCGAGGCAACTCCTCAATCAACGCGTCCCTTGGTTTAGGAGAATAGTGGTGCCGCTGCTCGTCGGATAGCTTGTTCCAGCACATCTGGAGGCCGCCGATCGTCGCGTCCTTGAGGTTGATCAGTCCATCCTTGACCGCCCTCTCGAAGAAAGTTTCGAAAAGGAACCGGTTGTTAGCAGAGTAAACAAGCTCCTGCAATGGAATCGGAATGTCTTCTGGAAGCAAACGGGCCTCAAATGCCCACCTCAACAGTGCTCTGAAGCTGAAATTAAACCACTTCATCCCGGGAATGCGCCAGCGCTGACGTAGCCGCGACCTCAACTCGTTAAAAGGAACTTCCACACCTCTTCTCGCCCATTCCCAGTTCTTCTAAGCAAAACGGGACCGGGATGGCATTCCGCAAACTTGTGTCCCAGCGCCATCTCAATGCAAGAGACAGACCAGAATAGCGATACCGCATAAAACTCATAACAGAAGTAACCATACGTCGCCAAATCTCGCGCCACTACCAGTCGCTCGCGGATGCGCGATGGGACGTTTGGCGTAAGTCGTGCCTCCAAGTTCAGAAATGGTGCCTGAACATCTTCGGCAGCCAAGCCGTAGCCCAGACTATGCGTGTTGGGTTTTGACAGATTGTAGCGGCTTCTTTCTTTTCCCGTGTGGTGCGATAAAGGGAATGTCAAGTTGTAACCATGCATTTTAGCCCTCCACTAATCCAATTTACTTTAGCCACTCGACGATGATTTTGTCCGCCGTTTGACGAAAAGAAATTCTCAGTGCAAAACAGTCGCGGTTGGGCCGAAAAGCCGGCTGAATTTCGATGATCCCAGACTCAGCGGGCATCGGCCCAACCGGAAAGGAGGAATCTGTGACCAATCCCGCCAGGCGGGAATCATGGGCCGCACGCGCTAAGCGGCCCCTGGCTCTCGCAGCAATCGCCCTCATCCTCCTCGGGGATTATGCCATCGCCCAGAACCTGGGTAGCACGCCCCAGTTCAACGTGGCAGTCCAGGGGCAAACGGGAGCGCAGCCCGAGGGGGCGTTCCTGAATTTCATCAATTGGATCGGCAACGTGATCGCTCCGGTGGCGGCTGGTGGCGCGGTAGTTGGGGCCATCGTGTCCTGGCTTACCGGGCGGGGCTTCGGGCGGTGGTTGTTTGCCGCCGGAGCCTTGCTTGCCGTTTCGGGCGTTACGCGGCTGATCGAGTACTGGATCACCAACGGCACAGGGGGTGTCACCTAACCAAACCGAGTATCCCCTTAACTCTAACCCGGGCAGGCGGCTCGGGCCCAAGACCATGGCGCGACCCAAACTGCCTGCCCACAACCAAGCCGGGATTTCTTGAAAAAGCCTATGACGACACCGCAACTCTTGACCGATATCGCGAACCTGCTGCTTTTGCTCGCGCCCTCGGCGTCGATTCTTTGCCTGGTGCTGGCAGGCATCAGCCTGCGGCGCGAAACAGGCGGCATCAGCTTCGTGATCGGCAGCGGGTTCATGAAGTGGATGTTCTGGGCGGTGGTTTTTCTGACCCTGC
>JBJKQK010000020.1:0-24322 GCA_046705285.1 Terriglobia bacterium | reverse complement strand
TTCAATAGGTTAACGTCGAAATAGATAGTCTGGGCAGACTGCTATTTCGACGTTAACCTATTGAAAATGCAAGGCTGGATCGTTTGGCATTAAAAATGTGAGACAAAAAAGTTCTTTTTTGCAAAACGAACCGGAGAAGTTACTGAAAACAAATGATCGGCCTGAAAAACGAACCGAAAAAACGGCCAAACGAACCTAAAACGAAGCTACCGATCTCGTTGAAAACAATAGGCTGTGGAAAAAACGAACCGAAAACGAACCGAAAACGAACCTAAACACGCACTCACGATCATCTAGCCTATTCAGAGCCTCAAACACTTCCTTTCCCGGTTCCATAATAGGGTCGCCATGCCGCGAATCAGCCCAAACCGCCAGCCGTCTGCCAGGCAGATTGGGTTAGTAGCGGGCGATACGCCGCCTCGACCCGTGTTGGCCTTCGCCCGGGCGGTGAATCTCGTTGATCGGGTCCGTTTTCTGCACGGCAGAGTTTATACGCTTGGGGCTGCGGCCTGCCAGCGGGGTATTGTGGCAAGCGATAACCCCGGCCAAAGTCTGCCTGCTCAGTCTGCCCCCGGGAACCTGACAGCTCTTCAAAGCGGGTTGTATTGGGTTCGTGAGTGACGTAGTATAGGCAATTAAGAAGACGCAAATTAGCAAACGTTGTTGCGGACCCAGCAGTTCTGTGGAATCGGTCGGTGAGTTGCAGCGGGCAGGAGGGGTCCCTGGCATTTCTCCTTTGGGACGAAATGAGGCTGCCAGACCGCCCGAGTGCAGCATAAGCAGAGTTGGATCATCGCGGAGCCTGTTGAGAATTGCAGAAGCGGAAACGGAACGGGAAAACAGTCAACGAGTCCAAAGTGGAAATGGTGGAAGTGGTCCTGCCCAACGATGCCAATCCACTCGGCAATATCCTTGGCGGCAAGGTGATGCATTTGATCGATATTGCCGGGGCCATTGTGGCCCATCGTCACACACGCCGCGTGGTGGTGACGGTTTCCGTGGACAATCTGGATTTTGTCCATCCGATCCGGGTCGGGCAACTGATCATCCTGCGTGCACAGGTCACGCGGGCTTTCCGCACCTCGGTTGAAGTGGCGGTGAAAGTGCACCTTGAAGATTTGCTGACCGGCGAGCGCCGGCAGACGAGTTCGGCTTTTGTCACCTACGTGGCTCTGGATGCTGAAGGGCAACCGGCAAGGGTACCCCCGGTGATTCCGTTGACAGAGGACGAGAGGCATGCGTACCGGGAAGCCTTGAGCCGGCGCCGGCATCGCCTGGCAGCCGCTGCGCGAACTCATCGGCGCTACTTCGAAAAACAGAAGCAAAAATAGTCTGGAAGCAGACAGCAGCTCAGGTCGGTGAGTCCTGGTGCTTGCCTGGCTGGACCTGTCAAGGAGGGATGGATGAAGAACAAGCGCACAAAAATCTTTAGCGGAACTCCCTGGGAGCCAAAGGTCGGCTATGCACGTGCCGTGCAAGTGGGTGACATGGTATATGTTTCGGGGACAACCGCGACGGACCCTTCAGGAAAGGTCCTTGCTCCTGGCGATGCTTATGCGCAGACCGTCCAGGCTTCGCGGAACATCGAGAACGCCTTGAAGCGGCTGGGTCTGGGTCTCGAACATGTTGTCAGGACCCGCATCTATCTCACCGATATGGACCGATGGGAAGAGGTGGCGAAGGGACATTCGGAGTGCTTTGGTGAGGTGCACCCTGCGACCAGTTTCGTAGGAGTCACGCGACTGGTCGATCCCGAGATGCTGGTCGAGATCGAAGCGCTGGCGGTGGCGTGAACTTGAACCGGAATGTTGATTGGGGGGAGTGAATCGCGGCGGTTCTTCTAACGATCTTTTGCCGGGTCGGGAGTTGAGTGCGCGTGAGAGTCTGCCCGGTCGGCTGGCCGCTTGGCGTGCTCCACTCCTTGGGACAGAGGGCCTTTGAGGATCTCGGGAACCCGCGGAAACAGCGCCAATGCCTTTTGGACTTGAGGGTCGCCCCTGATTCCCACTTCGTCTCCTGCTGTCAGTCCATAGAGCAGGTTGAAGACCGCCGTTTTGATTCTGAGTTTCAGGTAGTCCTGATCCTGAACCCAATACTCCAGGGGTACTCGGACCCCTTCGCTGTTGAGGAAATTCCGAAATTCTGACAGTACGTCGGCATCGGAATTGAACGACTTGTTCACATCGGTATGGTAGGTGAGGTACTGCGAGGCGAAATCAGTAAAAGCGCCCCGCTGATTGAGGAACACGACCCAGGGATCGAGCTTTCTGGGAGGAATGATGACGTCTGGTTTTATTCCTCCCCCGGAGGAAAGAGGCCTGCCATCATCGGTGTGGAAACTGTTGCTTTTGCCGAGTCCCCGTTCGGCGTCGGCAAGCGCCGTACCGGGCAAAGGGCGCTGAATCGAGCGCCCGCTGGGTGTAAAGTACTGGGCTACTATCAGGGCGAGGCCCGTATGGTCGGAAAGAGGCATGATGTTGTCGACGAGGCCTTTCCCGAACGTTGGCTCACCGGCTACGACGGCACGGTCGTGTTCTTCCAGGGCTGCCGTCAGGACCTCGGCCGCACTGGCGGTTTCGCCGTTCACAAGCACTATCATCGGCATGTGGAAATGAATGTTCATCAGTGTTGTGTTGTAAACCTTTTCGGGGATGCCGCGTCCCTGAATCGTCAGCACAGGAATCCCCGGCCGGAGGAAGAGGCTGGCCACGCCGACTGCGGTCGAAAGGACTCCGCCGTGATTGTTTCGGAGGTCCAGTAGAAGCCCCTTCAGCTTTGATCCTCCCAGTTTCTCGACGGCGTTCTCGACCTCGTTGGTCGTCTTGGCATCGAACCCCGAAATGTGGATATAGCCGATGTCGCGGGAGGCATAGTCGAAAGCATTATCAACGGTCGGGAGCTGGACTTCGCTCGGGACGAGCCGCACATTCTGCGGCACATTTTTGCCCGGATGGAGAACTTCCAGGCGGACGGGGTGCGATCGGGAATGGCTTAACAGTTCGATCAGGGATTTCAAATCGAGCTGGTCGACTCGGTGTCCGTTGACCTCCAGGATCTGGTCGCCGGGACCCAATCCCGCTCGAAAGGAGGGCGAGCCCTGGGCCGTTTGCAGCACAAGTACCTTCCCGGGCTGAACATAAAGAATTGAGCCGAACCCCAACGCCTCACCGCTTGTCTGTTCCTGTAGAAGTTTGAACTGCTGGCGATCGAAAAACGCCGAAAACGGATCAAGAGTGCTGAGCATCTGGCGTATTGCGCCGTCAAAGATCGCGTGATCGGGGTGGATTGGGGCATCATAGTACTGCTGTACCAGCCCGTATATCTGCGCGAATTTCAGGCTTTCCCGGGTGACGGGGTCGTTGGGCGGAGAGGATTGCGCCCCCACAAAAAAGGGGGTCAGGAGCAGGCAACCCGCCAGAAGGGGAATATGAAGTCGTCGTAGCTTGGTGTGCAACTGCTCCCCGTTTTCCAAATTTCAGTATACCGCAGGTCGGGACTACCCATGGAAGGCTGTGCCATCTGTTGATGGCGCATTTTGCTCCTGTAACGGCAACCTTCAGCCCGGCAGAACTCTCTTTCAGTTCCCCGCAGGGGAAGAAGCGTAGGTTCGCGAGCGCACCGCGCTCAGCGCACGCAAGGCGGCGGCGGCCACGTCGGAGCTGGGGTCGTGGGTGAGTTGCTCAAGTGGCTGGATGCTGGTGCTGTTGCCGTCATACATGAGGACGTTGCACAACCTTCGCCGGACGTCCGCGTTGCGGCTGTTGAGGTATGGGTAAAGCTCGGAGAGGAAACCTGGTTTCCGAGCCAGTTCCACCAGATAGGTCTGCGCCGCGTCTTCTTGTCCTGACCCCAGCGCGTTGATGAGCGAGCTCACATAATCATTTCTCCCCAGTGCCGTAATGGCAAATTCCATGGCAAGCCTTGCCGATGCATTTTTCTCTGCCGGAGCCGTCCGCAGCAGGTCAGGAAGCGCTTGCTGGTCCTTGGCGCGCCCCAGCCCTTCGGCGCCATAACCTCGAATTAGAGCGCGTGGACTGTAGAGGGCTTTCAGAAAAATCGGCTCGGAAACCGGATCGCCGATGTAAGCTAGTCCCTCCAGCGCCTTGTCACGGGTCTGGCGGTTGGGAGCGTTTTCATACATGGCCTGGAGCTTCGGAACCGCAGAGCGTGCGCGCAGGATTCCTACGGTGACAGCCGCATCCTGCCGGATATCCCTGTTGGATGAACTCAGCAGGTCGACTAACTTGGGCCCGGCAGAAGTATCCTTAATCTTGGCCAGCGAATTCAATGCCTCGCGGGCAAGATTCACGTGGGGGGAGTGTGCCGTAAGCACAAGGTTCGGAACAGCCTGGCGGGCCAGCAGAATGCCGAGTGCGCGTGTGGCCTCCTGCGCGGCGCGCAAATGCTGCGTATCCATCATCGCGCGCTCGAGCGCGGAAACGGCCTGCGGATTTATGACAGTGCCAGGATTGACGTGCACTGTCCCACCCTCGAATTTTCTCTTCGTGCTTCGATATTGCCGCTGCATGTAACCGAAGAAGCCGGTCTTGGGTGTCACGCCTGTGTAATAACCTTCAATGCCCTTAACCGCGAGCCACCGCACCTCGGAATCATTGTCGCTCGTTGCCTGGATCAGCCCCTGAAGCGATTGGGGCACGCGGATGGACGCCAGCGCAACCACCACCTGCTGCCGGACTTTGGCGCTGGGATCGCTGAGCGCCGAGATCAGTGCAGGAACAGCGGAAGGGTCCCCCGTCTGGCCGATCTCTCGCGCGGCTTTTGCCCTTATTTTGGGATTGGGATTCTTCAGGTCTTCCACGTCAGATCCGCTTACGACCTTTGTGGACGATGCGGCCTGCGCGCTCGGTGCCGTCGCAGATTGCGGCACTGCCACGCCATAAGGAATCGATCCGGCAAACACGATCAGAAATAGAAATTGCGCCACATATGTTGTACTTCGCGTCACGTTAGTCCCGCTCCTTGGACCCCTGTTTGAATTCAGCCAGTTTGTGGGTCCTGCCTAGTATTGTACAGAGGTCACGTAAACTTTGAAGCAGGAAAGCAAAAGGTCGCCTCTGGGGACGAATTGCAGCCGCTCCTTCGCCGCGCAGGCCACCGAGCGCGTTTTGCGGACAAAATAGGCTTGGAAAACTCGCAGTCCTTGTTCATCCTACAAACGATGGACACGGATGGCGCATCACATCAATGAGTTCTTTCAGGGCGATCCTCGTGTTGCGCGCATGCACTCCGTTGACGAAGAGTCCAATTTATTGGAGGTCTTGTTATGGCAGGAATTACAGCATTGTTCTGGGATGTGGGTGGTGTTTTGCTGACCAACGGGTGGGACCGGCACTCCCGCCGGCGCGCAGCCGAGAAGTTTAAACTCGACTGGGAAGATTTTGAAGACCGGCACGAGCTGGTTGTCGGGCGCTTTGAAACGGGCAGATTGAGCCTGGATCACTATCTCGAACGCACCATCTTTTACCGTCCGCGCGACTACGGGAAGGACGAGTTCAAGGCACACATGTTCGCGCAATCAAAAGCAATCAAAGGCACCCTGGAAGTTGTGGGGCAGCTTGCCCGCACGGGTCGATATTTGTTGGGAACTCTGAACAATGAATCGCGGGAACTCAACCTCTACCGCATTGAACATTTCGGCCTTCCCCGATATTTCAGCATCTTTATGACCTCCAGCTTCCTGGGCGTGAAGAAACCGGAGGATGAAATGTTCCACCTGGCTCTTGATCTGACCCAGCGGAAGGCAGAATGTTGCCTGTTCATTGATGACCGCGAATTGAATGTCGAGTGCGCCGCACGGTGCGGCCTTCGAACACTGCATTTTAAGAATGCCACCCAGCTTGAACAGGACCTTCGTAACGCCGGTCTCGAATTCTGAGGCCGCGGCTAATCAATTAGAAAACCAGTTGTTCGCTCAAGTGATTATCGATTTGGATCTTCTTCTCTTGACCATTCGCGGAGCAGTTGCGGCAGTTGCTGGCTGAAAGCCGACCGAGCCAGGACCCGGTCGCAGCCCGCCGCACGTGCCGCCGTGGCCAGATCGGTCTGTACGTGAGAAAGAAATGAAATGACGGGAACGGGCCGCGTCGCAGGATCGTTCTTCAGGCCCTTCAACACTTCGATCGCCCTTCCGGAACGGTGATTCAAATCGAGGAGAATCGCGCCGGGGCCGTCCGATGCAACGCGGTCTTGCAGGGCATCGGGAGTGGCCACCTCCACTACGACTCCCAGCCGATGTCCGGTTTGCTGGATTTTTGCAAGGAAGAATATGTCGTCAACAACAGCCAGGATTTTTGCTGGCATGTCTACCCCCATTGCGTGGCGTTCGGATAATCCCCTCTTCTGTAGGCCGGTCCGCCTGGCAGGTCGCTGAAAAGTCCTCGGAACCGTGTTGATTCGCTTCTACCAGGCAGGCTCGTCGCGCTTTGCATCACTCCGAGCTCAGCAGAAATTTGCTCCTGGGGCCCTCAGTCAGCTCCACGAAGAATCCTGCTCTGAACCGGGAAGCCACAACCTGGGGCCTCTGATTTTCCTCCTTCATCATGCAACATTTTTGCTGATATAGTTGAGATTTCGATTTCGTGCTTGCAGGCAACCGTACAGGCCGCAAACATCGCGATCCAGGGGAAGCACGCGTTAAATACAGCAGAGATTTGCGTCTTAAAACATCCATTACGGGCCGAAGTTTTGTCTGGGGGTTGACCGCACGCGTTGCTCGCGGCATCGTTCTGGTTGTCGCAATTCTTCTCGCCATCGATCATTGGTTCAGGTACGTTCCTTCTTACCTGATTGGCAGTCAGGAATACCTTCAGGCAGCCCTCGCCATCTCCCACGGCAATTATTTCGCCTTCGATAACGGCTTCCGGCCACCCCTCTTTCCTTTGCTTCTGGCCGCCGCCGGAGAGAACCTTCGCGTGATGTTTGCGATCCACCTGGTGATCGGAATCATCGTTTCACTGCTGCTTTTCGAGATATTCAATCTGATCACTGGCCGCCCGGCCCTCGGCCTGATTGTTGCCATCATCTATAACCTGAACCCGAGTACCGCTCAATTCCAAGCCTGGGCACTCGCGACGACCTTGACGACGCTTTTCGTGACTGCGGGATCGCTCTTTGCCGTGAGAACCTGCTGTCATCGTTCCAGACTCGTGCCCGGAGTTCTCCTTACCAGCCTTTTCTTTTCTTTGGCAAGCTTTGCCCGGCCGGAGTACCAGCTGATGCCGCTGGTTGTAACGGCTGCGGTCTTGATTCTACGATCCAGCTCTCAATCGGTGCGTCTGGCAGGCCGTCAAATATTTCGAGGCGTAGTTGCGGGCCTGTTACCTTTCCTATTGCTGATCATAGGATGGTCGACAGTGAACTTGGTGCGGTTCAACTGGTTCCAGTTCTCCACGCTGACGGGATACGACATGACCCAGTTTTTCGGCCCGTACTTCAACGAGGCTCCAGCCCGTGACAAGAAACTGGCCGATATTTTTCTTCGATACAGGACGATTCACCTTCGGACAACAAGTTGGCCATTTGATATCATCTGGGAGGCCCGCCCGGCAATGCTGAAAGCGACGGGCATGACCGACGCCCAGATGTCGCGGGAGTTGCTCAGGATTTGTTTCCGTATTTTCTTGAGACATCCAGGGGCTTACTTCAAGCTTGCGGGGCGCGCATTCAGGGTTTTCTGGCGGCCACCCCTTTATGCGCGTGGATGTAATTGGAAAGACTTCCGCAATGGCCTTCACGAGGTCATGGCTGGGCGGGCTTCATGGTTGAAACGTCTGTATGCGTACATCTATCTGCCCTTTGAGTTCTTATACGCCCTCGCCCTGATTGGACCTCTTCTTTGGCGGCGATGGCGACCGCTCCTTTGGTCTCCCGGCGTACTCATGCTGAATGTCGTGATCTTGTATGAAGCTGTGTTCTCCTCGCTCGGCAACCCGGAAGATAACAACCGTTACAAGGTGCCGGTCGAAAGCTTGATTCTTGGCATTGCCATCCTTTTAATCTATCTGCTCCTCAGAAACTCTGGACAACGGCGCAAAGAAGACGCAGCGGGAGCAGGACTCCGACCTTCACTTCCATAAACCCGCGAAGGCCCAATTGGTCAAGTCGTCTTGCTGGACGGTGCCGCGGGCGGTGCATCGCGCCATCTGCTGAATGTGATCACGGCTTGCGTTACCAAGACGGAGGAGCGGGTACTCGAGGGCATCTGCAACCCGCTTGTGGCCAGGCAGGGAATTTGTTACCATCAGCCATCTTGGTCACAGAATTCTTTGAATTTCAATATTGCTGAACCGCAGCCTTGGCTTGAGACCAGGAGGACAGGCAGGAAGCATCGGACTTCCAGCGGGGGGAGGATTTTGTGCGACGCCTGGGATTTATCGCTATCTTTTGTGCCGCCAGCATCGGGCTTGCGGCCAACACAATCGAGCAGCATTCAAGTCCTCTGATGGGGTATACCGCTCAGGGGTCGCAGGCCGAGCGGCAGTGGGAAGTGAGGTTTCAGGCCATTCCCCAGCCGGACAATATGCGGGCGTATATGAAGCACCTCTCGGCCTACCCTCATCAAGTCGGTTCGGCCTACGACAAGTCTAACGCTGAGTGGATTCTATCGAAGTTCAGGCAATTCGGGCTTGATGCTCACATCGAAACCTTTTACGTCCTTTTTCCGACACCCAAAGAGCGCAAAGTGGAAATGGTTGCGCCCGCGCATTTTATTGCCAGGATGCGGGAACCGACCATCCCGGTCGATCCCACTACTGCCCAGCATTCCCTGCAACTTCCCACTTACAATGCCTATTCGATTGATGGCGAGGTAACGGCCCCGCTGGTCTATGTGAACTACGGAGTCCCATCGGATTACGATAAGCTCGCGAGCATGGGCATTTCTGTGAAGGGTGACATTGTCATCGCGCGCTACGGGCAAAGTTGGCGGGGAATCAAGCCGAAGGTGGCCTATGAACACGGGGCTGTCGGTTGCCTGATTTACTCTGATCCGCATGAAGATGGATATTTCCGGGGTGACGTTTACCCGCAAGGGGCTTTCCGTCCTCCCGAGGGCGTTCAGCGCGGCAGCGTCATGGATATCACTCAGTACTCCGGCGATCCGCTGACCCCCGGCATCGGCGCCACGAAAGACGCCAAACGGCTTCCGCTCAAGGACGTAAAGGTGTTCACCAGGATTCCTACGCTGCCGCTCTCCTATGGCGATGCAAAACCATTGCTCGATGCGCTCAGGGGTCCGGTGGCGCCTGATGGATGGCGTGGCGCGCTCGGCATGACTTATCACGTGGGGCCAGGCCCTGCCATGGTTCACCTGGTTGTGAAGTCCAATTGGGACATCAAGCCCATATACGATGTGATCGCCCGGATTCCAGGCTCGGTTTACCCCGGCGAGTGGATCATCCGAGGCAATCACCATGATGCCTGGGTAAACGGAGCGGAGGACCCTGTTTCCGGCCAGGTCTCACTGATCGAAGAGGCTCGATCCCTGAGTGAATTGCTGAAGGAGGGATGGCGGCCCAAGCGAACCATCCTCTACTGCGCCTGGGATGGCGAGGAGCCGGCACTGCTGGGTTCGACGGAATGGGCAGAGGAACACGCCAAGGAACTCGAAGAGCACGCGGCTGCGTATATCAACAGTGACTCGAACGGTCGCGGGTATCTCTCGATGGAAGGTTCGCACACGCTCCAAAGATTCATCAATGGCGTCACCAGAGACATTCGGGATCCGGAAAAAGGCATATCGGTCTGGCAGCGGGACTGGGATCTCGAGATTCGCGAGGCGAAAACACCCGCGGAACGCCAGGCTCTTCGGCAGACGTCGGACCTGAAGATTGGCGCACTGGGTTCAGGTTCAGACTACACCGTGTTTCTTGATCACCTGGGGATTGCCTCTCTCAACCTCTCTTACGGCGGAGAAAGTAACAGCGCGGGCATTTACCATTCAGTGTACGATGATTTCTATTGGTATACGCACTTTGACGACACTCGTTTTGTCTATGAGCGCGCTCTGGCCCAGACAGCGGGAGCGGCCGTAATGCGCCTGGCAGACGCCGACGTTCTCCCTCTCGGCTACGGGGAATTTACTGACACTGTCCGAACATACGTGAATCAGCTCAAGGATTTGCTGGCGCGTGAGCAGGCCGAGTCGAAGGAATTGGATACAGAGATCAGGGAAGGCGTTTTTGCCGCAACCTCGGATCCGGAAAAGACATACGAGCTGCCTAAACCCAAAGCGATGCCCCCCTACTTGAATTTTGCGCCTCTGGACAATGGCGTGGCAGCGCTTGAACAAAGCGCGGAGCGCTACCAAGAAGCGCTTGAGACTGCGGAGGTCGGTGGCGGCACCGACTTGGAGCACGCCTCGCTTGCCAATGTAAATCGCCAGATTATTGAAACCGAGCGGAAGCTCATTACGTCCAAGGGCCTGCCGGGACGGCCCTGGTACCGGCACGAACTTTACGCGCCAGGGCTCTATACCGGCTACGATGTGAGGACCTTGCCAGCGGTTCGTGAAGCCATCGAACACAGGCAGTGGGATGAAGCGAGCAAGCAGATTCTGATTGTCGGGAAAGTGCTGGAAGATGAGGCTCAGGCGATCAACACCGCAGCGGCCGACCTTCGAAATCTGACCAAGTGAGCACGCCGGCGGAATGGCGGCCGCCGTCCCTCCAGCACGTGCCGGATACTGATAGCATGCCTCCAGATCGCCCTGCCCAGGAGTGCGTGCGCAGCGGACCTGCTGAAGTAGTGATTCTTCGTCAACTCGATCGGTCGGCGTCCAGCATAATGTAGAATAAGGCTGTAGTCAGTCTCATTCGGCATGTAACTGGCTGGCGCCAACGCAAAAAGGCAAAAAGCCACTCTTTTCTGCCAAATCTCGAGGGGTGGTGAAAAAGGTGGATCTCTTGACTTTTGGTGGAGCTCGCTGCTTTGGTTTTCTTGACATGTAAAAGACTGGCGTGCTAAATTTGTAAGCTTTTAAAATCACAGGGATTTATTAAGATGTGTGGGGCTGACGGACACTTATGGACCAAGTTGCGAGCCAGTTGGGGAATCTTTTTGTCCAGTCGATTCCGACCGTTGTTTTTGTCATTTTCCTCCTGGCCTTTCTGAACCGCCTGTTCTTTAAGCCACTTTCCGAGACTGTGGATGCCCGTGCGAGGGCTACCAGTGGGGCTCTTGCCGAGGCCAGGCAACAGGCGATGAGAGGGGAGGAGATCCTGCACGAGTACGAACAGGCCATGCAATCGGCGCGGCAGGAGATCTATCAGCACCGCGAAGATGTGCGCCGGAAAGCCCTGAGTGAGCGGGACAGCAAGCTTCAGCAGGCGCGAAGCCGGGCCGAAGCCATGGTCAAGGCTGCCCAGGCCGATCTCGACAAGGAAACGGAGATTTCCAAAATCGCCTTGCGGACTTCCGTCGAATCATTGGCGAACGAGGTGACTGTTTCCTTTTTTGCCCCTCGCTATACCGGGAGCAGCCGGGAGGGCCTGGAGTCATGAGCCGGGCGTTGCGAGCAGTTTTTCTTGCTGTGTGCCTGTTGGGGGCCTTCCAAGTCTCACGAAAGATGGCTTTTGCCGCTGCCCCTCCTGGTGCCCAGGCAGCCCGAGAAGGAGGAAGTCTGAAGGTCAACCACGAATTGCTTTTCGAGACGATCAATTTCATCCTTCTTGTGGGCCTTCTCGTGTACCTGTATCGGAAACGTGGCAGGGGGTTTTTTGATGAGCGTTCTGAGGCGATCCGAAAAAGTCTGGAAGAAAGCCGGCGGGCGCTCGAAAAGTCACAATCGAGGCTTGCCGAGGCCGAAAAGAAATTGGCTGGTCTCCAGGACGAGGTCCGAGCTTTGAAAGAACGGGCCGAGGCTGAGATTGCCGTGGAGCAGAAAAGAATGCGGCAAGCGTCGGACGATGAAGCTCGTCGGATTGAAGAGTTTGCCAAGGCCCGGATTCAGGCTGCGACGAATGCCGCCAAATTGGAACTGAAGGATTACGTTGTGGAGCAAGCCCTCGGCCAGGCCCGCGGGATGATCCGGCAACGAATGGATGAAAAGAACAGGGAACGGCTGGTCAGTTTCTTCCTTGATGATCTGGGATCAAAAATGAAGAGCAACTGAGCGGCAAAGCAGGGGGCTTCCCCCTGTTGAGCAGAAAGAGACGGAAAGGTAGATACTTATGTCGATGGCCATCGCCAGCCGCTACGCTCGGGCCTTAGCAGATGTCTTGGGGCCGCACGGCGACGTTGGTGCGATGTCTAAGGAACTTGAGGAGTTTGCCGCCGTCTGGCGGGAAAGCAGTGACCTGCGGCAGGTTCTCACCAGTCCCACAATCGCGATGGAACAGAAGCAGAGCGTGCTGAATGCAATTTTGGCGCGACTTGGGACGTCTGTGACGGCGGGGAACTTCCTGCGAGTGTTGCTGACGAACTACCGAATGCCCTTGCTGGAAGAAGTGTTGCAGGCCTTTCAGAAAGTTGCGGATGAGCGCCTTGACATTGTCGAGGTGCAGGTGTTGTTTGCCCAGGACCTGACTTTGGATGAACAGAATGCCCTTCGGAGGAAGTTCGCAGAGTTAACCGGCAAGACAGTGGAGATGAAGTTTCGACGCGAGGAGAAACTACTGGGAGGACTGCAAGCGCGGATTGGCAGCACGGTTTATGACGGCTCAGCCCAAGGATTCCTGGAGCGCCTTCGCGGACAGTTGACATCATCTTAGCCGGACGGTAAAAAGCCCTTTACCGATTACATTATTCTCAGTAGAGTGAAACATCGCCTTGGACGGAGTGTTGCCTCCCGAAGGGTCCGCCTTGCCTTCGGTTTTTTGTACGGCAAGTATCTTCGGGTGTCCTGCGCAAGATAGAATTAAAAAAGTGAGAGGCTAGGTTGCCGGTGTGTCCGGCCCATCTGCAAGGGAGATCGTCGAGATTGGAGTGAGCTGAAGCAGAGGAATATGGCAAAGATCAGACCAGACGAAATCACGGATATTATTCGCGAACAAATTGAAAACTTTGACCGGAGCGTGAGCGTCAGCGAGGTTGGCACCGTGATGTCTGTCGGTGACGGTGTGGCGCGCATTCACGGGCTTGAGAACGTCATGGCTACCGAGTTGCTCGAACTTCCCCATGGTGTGTCAGGCCTGGCCCTGAACCTGGAGGAGGACCAGGTCAGCGCGGTGCTGCTTGGGGATTACACGAAGATCGAGGAAGGCGACATTGTTAAGCGCACCAAGCGCATCATGTCGGTCCCCGTGGGCGAGGCGATGATTGGGCGTGTTGTAGATGCGCTGGGCCGGCCCACCGACGGCAAAGGACCCATCTCTACCAGTCAATTCAATCCTCTTGAGACACTGGCGCCAGGTGTCGTAGACCGCCAGCCCGTACGGGAGCCACTGCAGACAGGCTTGAAGGGTATCGACACCATGATTCCAATCGGGCGGGGTCAGCGGGAATTGATCATCGGCGACCGGCAGACCGGCAAGACAGCGATTGGGATTGACACCATCCTTAACCAGCGCGGCGGCGACGTTATCTGCATCTATGTCGCGATTGGGCAGAAGCGCTCAACGATTGCACAGGTGATTAAGACTCTCGAGCAGTATGATGCGATGAAATACTCGATTGTCGTTGAGGCAAGCTCCACGGACCCTGCGCCCATGCAATACCTGGCTCCCTATGCGGGGTGCGCCATCGGGGAGTATTTCCGTGACCGAGGCGGGCATGCACTTTTGATTTACGACGACCTTTCGAAGCACGCGGTCGCTTATCGCGAAATCTCGCTGCTCCTGCGCCGTCCACCGGGACGCGAGGCCTACCCCGGCGACGTCTTTTACTTGCATTCCCGGCTTTTGGAACGGGCTGCGAAGCTGAACAAGGAAAAGGGAGCAGGGTCTTTGACTGCGCTGCCGATTATCGAAACCCAGGCGGGTGACATTTCTGCATATATTCCCACAAACGTCATTTCCATTACGGATGGCCAGATCTACCTGGAAACGGACCTGTTCAACAGCGGCATCCGCCCTGCCATTAACGTGGGGCTGTCGGTTTCGCGTGTTGGCGGGAACGCGCAGATCAAGGCGATGAAGCAGGTGGCAGGGACGCTGCGGCTGGATCTTGCACAGTACCGAGAACTGGCTGCCTTCGAGCAATTTGGCAGTGACCTCGATAAAGCGACCCAGGCACAGCTGCGGCGCGGGAAGCGGTTGACTGAAATCCTCAAGCAGGACCAGTATTCGCCCTTGCCCGTTGAAAAGCAGATTGTCGCGGTGCTTGCCGGCACCCAGGGCTTTCTTGATGATCTGGAAGTGGAAGAGTGCCGGGATTTTGAAACAGAACTCTATGAGTTTCTGGACTCTTCTTATCCGGAGTTGGGAAGGAAGATCCTCGAAAAGAAACAGCTTGACGATACATTGCGCTCCGAAATCAAGAAGATGCTCGAGGATTACAAGAAGAAATTCAAGGCAGAGCGCGAAGCTGCGAAAGCATGAGGCAGAAGGAAATTGGCAACCCTACGGGACATCCGGCGCCGCATCGGCTCGGTTAGGAATACAAAGCAGATTACCCGTGCCATGAAGGTGGTGGCTGCATCCAGATTGCGCCGTTCTCAGGATCGGATCCTTAGTGCCCGCCCGTACGCCAGTCAGATGATGGCTATGCTGGAAAGCGTGGCGGCCCGGCTTGAGCAGCAACAGTATCCTCTGCTGGCGCGACGTCCGGAACGAAAGATCCTCCTGGTGGTGGTAACGGCAGACCGTGGACTCTGCGGCGCTTTTAACGCCAACCTGCTCCGTGCGGCGCAAAGCTATATCGGGGATCGTGGCGCGGACAACGTGTCGCTCATCACCGTAGGCCGCAAAGGCAGGGATTTCTTCCGCAGGCGCTCGGTAAAGATTACCGCGGAATACGTGAACATCTTCAGGGAACTGGATTTTTCACATGCGAAGGAGCTGGCGTCCAGGATCATCGAACTCTATACCAGTGAATCAATTGATGCGGTCGACTTTGTTTATAACGAATTCAAATCCATGATGGTTCAGAACGTGAAGGTGGAGCGATACCTTCCCATTGATCCGCTCACACCGCCCGAAGGCGAATATCTGGCTGACTATATCTACGAGCAGCCACCAGCGGAAATCCTGCGAATCCTCCTCCCCCGCTATGTGGAAGTGGAAGTTTTCCGGGCCCTGCTGGAATCGCAGGCTGCCGAATACGCGGCGAGAATGACGGCGATGGATTCAGCCACCAACAATGCAGACGAGCTGATTGAAACGCTCCGGCTGAAACTGAACCGCTTGCGCCAGGCTGGAATTACCAAGGAAATTATTGAGGTGGTGAGCGGGGCGCAGGCTTTGGAGTACTGAGACAGGCAGGCGCCGTTCTTCCCGAATCGCATTCACAGGAGAACGGTCGAGCACCAAAGGGAGAACCATGACACAGGAAAAGAGTGGGAAGGTTGTAGAAGTCATCGGGCCGGTGGTTGTGGCCGCGTTCGAAGAGACTGAACTTCCCCCAATTTATAATGCTCTCCGGGTTGTGTCGGATGGGTTTGATGTTCCCCAGCCCATCGATGTTGTAGTTGAGGTTGAACAGCATCTGGGCGAAGGGCGGGTCAAGTGTGTTGCTATGGCTCCGACGGATGGCATGGTGCGGGGGATGAAGGTGATCGACAGCGGGCAGCCAATCACAACTCCTGTGGGCAGAGCCACGTTGGGGCGTGTGATGAATGTTATCGGGCGGCCGGTGGATAACCTGGGGCCGATCAAGGCCGACACGACTTTTCCGATACACCGCCATGCTCCCTCATTGGAGGATCAGAACACAGAGTCTGAAATGTTTGAGACGGGACTCAAGGTGGTGGATCTGATCGAGCCTTACTTGAAAGGTGGCAAAACGGGGCTGTTCGGTGGCGCGGGAGTCGGAAAGACCGTCATCATTATGGAATTGATCAATAACGTGGCCATGAAGCACGGCGGTGTTTCTGTTTTTTCCGGTGTGGGCGAGCGCACGCGCGAAGGCAATGACCTTTGGTTGGAGATGACGGAATCAGGGGTTATTCATCCCGGGGATCCCGAGAAATCGAAGGCTGCGCTGATCTACGGGCAGATGACTGAACCTCCGGGCGCGCGACTTCGCGTCGGCCTGACGGGGCTGACCGTGGCCGAATACTTCCGAGACGTCGGTGGTCAGGATGTACTGCTCTTTATTGACAACATATTCCGTTTTACGCAGGCTGGATCTGAGGTTTCGGCTCTTCTGGGCCGGATGCCCTCAGCCGTCGGTTATCAACCGAATCTTTCCACGGAAATGGGCGAACTTCAGGAGCGCATCACCTCGACCAAAAAGGGTTCCATTACTTCCGTCCAGGCAATCTACGTTCCCGCGGATGACCTGACAGATCCGGCGCCTGCCACGGCATTTTCACATTTGGATTCCACGACGGTCCTTTCCCGCCAGTTGACCGAGATAGGTATTTATCCTGCCGTCGATCCACTGGAGTCCACGTCACGGATACTCGATCCACGCGTCCTGGGCCAGGAGCATTACAACGTTGCCCGTTCTGTGAAGGCGATCCTGCAGAAATACAAGGATCTCCAGGACATCATCGCGATCCTCGGCATGGATGAGCTTTCCGAAGAAGACAAGTTGACGGTGGCACGCGCCCGGAAGATACAGAGGTTTCTCTCGCAGCCTTTCTTCGTGGCTCAGCAGTTCACCGGTCTTGAAGGTAGATACGTCAAGCTGGAGGATACCATTCGGGGGTTTAAGGAAATCGTCGAGGGCAAGCACGACGGCATCCCCGAGCAAGCATTTTATATGGTTGGAACCATCGAAGAGGTGCTTGAAAAGGCAGAGAGGATAAAGTCGGAGTAGACGACAGGATAAATCCCTGATGTCTGGCCTTTCCCAGGAATAAGTGACATGGCGGATACCCTTCCCACTTACATCCGGTTGCAGATTGTTACACCGCAGCGCGAGGTTGCCGAAGAAGAGGTGGATGAGGTGTCTATCCCCGGGAGGGAAGGATACCTGGGGGTGCTTCCTGGACACGCGCCACTCCTTACCGAACTTCAGTCTGGGACGCTCATGTATCGCCAGAATGCCAATAAGCATTACGTGGCAGTCCATTCGGGCTTCGCTGAGGTTCTCCCTGAGCGTGTGATTGTTCTGGCAGAGCATGCAGAGCGGGCGGAAGAAATCAATGTCGAACAAGCTGAGCAGGACAGGGAGCAGGCCGAAGAATATCTGAAATCGCATTCTGAATCTGACGCCAGTGTTGAGAACTGGCGGGAACAATTGCACAGAGCGACATGCCGCCTGGAAACCGCGCGGCAGATGCGGTCCTGAGTTTCACCGTCTTCTTCTGCGTGGGCGACCAGTCTCTATGCCCTCTGCTCTGACAATGTCCGTAGATGCTGCGTAGCGGACAATCGGCAGTGTTTCGGTGCCTCCCGTCCGAGTTCTTTCGCGCTGGACAGAAAGAACCTTGGATCGTAGGTTACGAACGTTTACAACTTACTGGTGCCTGACTGCCCGAGAGCCAAACAGTTTCTGAGGTGACATGGCCTCGAGTTCGAAGAAATCAATGTTGAGGAAGCTCCCGAAGCTGCGGAATTCTCATGAGCACCGACGGGGGAATGCTCCGCGTGCCTGCGTTTGAGATGGAATCTGTGCAGTTTCCCGGCTTGCTTGTGGACCGGCCTTCCGCCGGGGAAGTCTATTTGCGTTCGGGCCGACTGAGGAGATCTCTCCTAAGGAAGGAGTTCTCCTTCGCCTTGCTCTGAAGGTTTGAAACTGTTATCTTGGAGGTGTAGTGGATATGATGCGGTCGGTGGGTATTGCTCTCGATCAAACGGCTCCCTCAATCAGCGATGAGGCCGAGTTGGTAGCTGAGCTGAAAGCGGGGTCGGAGGAGGCATTTGCCTACCTCCTGGCCGTTTATCAGAACCCTCTGTTCAACCTGATTTTGCACATGGTTGCCGATCAGGGCGAAGCATCGGACGTTCTTCAGAATGTGCTCGTCAAAATTCTCCGCGGCATCCGCCAGTTCAACGAGAGAAGCAGCCTGAAAACCTGGATTTATCGTATTGCAGTTCACGAAGCGTCCAATCATCGCAGGAGTTTGCGGCGGCGCCTTTTCCATGAGCCGTTCTCCATGGATGATGAGGCCCTGCGCTTGAGTGTGCGATCTGTGATTTCCAGGAACGAGCGGAAGAGCCCTTACGATGTCTATGCGCAGGCTGAGTGTCAGGCCGAAGTCGAGCGGGCTCTCACAAGCCTTGCTGAACCTTTCAGGGCTGTGGTGGTCCTGAGAGAGATTGAGGGGCTGAGTTACGAGGAGATTGCCGAGGTTCTTGGAGTTGCCGAAGGGACGGTCAAGTCGCGATTGCGGCGTGGGCGGGAAGTACTGAAACGCAAACTGGCCTCCCGGTTGAGCGGATCGTTATGATATTTGAATCTTGCTCGGAGATTCGGAGTTTCTTCTCGGACTATATCGACGGGGCGTGCCCGGCGGAAATGAACCATTCGGTCCGTTACCACCTGGCCCATTGCGCGCCGTGCCGCGCGGAACTTGAACGATATCAGGCCCTGCGAAGTGAGTTGCACCATCTGTCGCGTCAGCAGGTTACGCCGCAACTCGCCTTGCGGTTGCGCGTACAGGTATCTCAGGAGCTGCATCGAAATCCCTTTCAGTGTCTTCTGCTGCGCCTGGAGAATTTGTTCCGGCCTGTTCTGTTTCCCTCGGTTGCGGGAACTGTGCTGGGCTTCTTCTGCATCCTCCTGATGCTCTCCGCAGGTACGCCACCGGTGAGCAAAACCCCCGACGTCCCCTTGGATCTTGTGACGCCGCCGCGCGTCCAGTTGCTTGCCCCAGTGAATTTTGATATGGGAAGCCAGCCTCTTGTGCTGGTGACCTACGTTAACGCGCAAGGCCGGGTCACTTCATACAAAGTCCTTTCCGGGCAGCATTCTCCAGGGCTGATGCAGCAGCTTGATCAGATGATGTATTTCAGCCTGTTCCAACCCGCAACGGTGTTTGGCCAGCCGACGAGCGGCCGGGTGGTCCTCTCATTCCGAAGAATTACGGTCCGAGGTTAGCTGGCTTGCTCTCCCGACACTGCAATTCCTCCCACAGTCTGCGGCAACCTTCAAGGGCGCAACGCCGTCAGCGCATGATCCTCCCGGCCTCGGCGGTGGTCCTGCTTGCCCTGGTGCTTGCCCCGTTGTCTTCCTGGGCGCAACAGGGGAAAGTTCTGGTCGAATCCAACAAACAGCTTTTCTGCGTGCTTGCGGCGCTTGATGATGCTGGCTATGACGCTGGGATAGGGATTGACGCAGGCAGCAAGGCCCGTGCAGCCCTTCGAGCGGACCTTGCCGGCAAGCAGATCTCGGTTCTCCCCGAGATCAGGAAGTTCTATGAAGCCCACAAGATTGCGGACCATCCAGGAAGGGATTTCGGGCAGTATGTCTCCCTGGCCTTGCTGCTGGGTCCTCCCCCGGACTTTAAGCCTACATATGCCCTCACCGACCTTCCACCAGATGCCAAGAATGTTGTCGGGTTGGTTCCCCTGCTTCGGACCTTCTACAAAGAGGCCGATCTGGCCGACCTGTGGGCCCGGGCTTCGGTGGACAGTCAATCCGCCATCGCGACTTACAGCGCGCCCGTTCGCAAGTCCATCGAGCTGACGGACGCTTATCTCCGCTTTCCCGCAGGCGCATACCTGGGCAGAACCTATGCAATCTATCTGGACATGCTCGGGCCGCCGAATCAGGTCCAGGCCCGCATCTATGGAGATAATTATTACCTGGTGATCACGCCCTCTACGAAGCTGAGAATCCATTATATCCGCTACTATTACCTTCATTTTCTTCTGGATCCGCTGGCGGTGAAGTATGCGCCGGAAATCCATCACGCCATTGCGCTGGAAGCGCTGGCCAGAAAGGCTCCCGCGCTCCGTGCCGACTACAAGAACGACTTTTCCCTGCTGGTGGACGAGTGCCTGGTGCGGGCGATCGAACTGCGAATGGATAAATTGCCGCAAGCGCAGGCGACAAAACAGGTCCAGCAGTTGCTGACGTCCGGTTTCATTCTGGTTCCGTACTTCTACAACGCGCTGCAGCAATACGAGAAGCAGGACGCGTCCATGAACGGTAATTACCAGCAGATGATTGAGGGAATCAAGCCGCAAAAGGTGTTGGGAGATCTGGCAGGCATTCACTTTGCCAAGCCGGCCACGCCGACGGTGGCCGCCGCCCCAAAACTCCCTCTGATCGAGCGGCTGCTTGACCAGGGAGACAACGCCATTTACGAAGGCAATTATGAAGAAGCCGAGGCGGCGTTTGAGCAGGTCCTCAAGACAAGCCCCAAGAACGAACGGGCCCTGTTCGGCATGGCCGTGGCGGCCAGCAACACGCGCAAGCCGGATCTTGCCAAGAAGTATTTCGAAGAGACCCTCAACACCGCTCACGACCTTCGCATTGTTACCTGGTCCCACATCTACCTGGGCCGGCTGTACGACATCAACGATGAGCGCACCAAAGCTCTTGCTCAATACCATGCTGCCTCTCTTACGGCCGGCGCCTACCCGGAAGCCATGCGCGCGGTCGAGAACGGCCTGAAAATGCCCTTCGGCCTGGAATTCCAGCCGCCGCACGGGCACTGATGCCTGCCTCCTTCCTTTTGAAATCGCCTGACGCAACCTGGTCACGGACATCGAAATTCCAACAGAACGTCTTCGGCCCGGATCAGCGCCGCCGAGAAATGGCGCTGCTGGCGGCCAGGGCGACAGCATCGGCGATTCTTACGGCTGGAACGATCTGCTCTACGTCGTGCACCCGGATGATGTGTGCGCCGTGAAGAATGGCTGCAACGACGGCTGCCGCGTCGCCAAACTGTAATGCCTCGGGCGAGAGGCGGCTGGCCGGAGGCGCATTGCGCCCCCTGCCGTGTTGACGCGACGGCCTGGGCATGAGCCCTTCGCCTCGAACGATGGCTCGCACAAACGACTTTCTGGAACTCCCTACGAGAATCGGCAGGTTAAAGCGCTGCAGCCGGTCGAGATGAGCGATGATCTCGAAGTTCTGGGCGCGCGTCTTTCCGAAGCCCAGCCCCGGGTCAAGAATCAGTTGCGAGCGGCGCACCCCATGAGCGAGTGCGTGCTCGATAGACCGGGCCAGCCCTTCCCTCAGAGACCTCCAGATGGAACGGGCGAAGGGCTTTTGCTGCATATCCGCCGGGCGCCCGCGAATGTGCATGAGAATCAGCGGAGCGCCGCTCTGCCGCGCCACCTCCGCCATGCGCGGGTCAAAACGGAGGCCGCTGATGTCGTTCAGGATGCAGGCGCCGGCACCGACGGCCTGCTCAGCCACAGAAGCCTTGGTGGTGTCAATCGAAATGGGAACTGCAGGCAGCTTGCGGCGCAGCCCCCTGATGACGGGTAGTACGCGCGCAGCCTCTTCCTTGGCGGAGACGGGACGCGAGCCGGGGCGGGTGGATTCGCCACCCACATCGATCCAGTCGGCACCCTGGCGCGCCATTTCAACTCCGCGGGCGATGGCTGTCGCCGGATCGAGATAGAGACCGCCGTCGGAAAAGGAATCAGGCGTGGCGTTGACCACTCCCATGATCAGCGTCCGCGCACCCAGCCGGACTTTCCTGCCCATCACGCGGAGTTCAAAATGTGGACGAGTTCTCATTGGCGGTCGATCTGTGCCTCGCTTGTCCGGTAGTGGGGGCTAGCCGCCGGGGCGGGGAGGCTGCCGACACAGTGCTCATGAGAGCCCAGCATCGCGGCAGGTGTCAACGGTTGTTTGTAAAATCAGCCTGGCGGGGCAGGGAAGATTGGGAAAAAGCAGATGCGATGCGGGGCTCAATTTCTCCCGTTTCTCTCTCCAGGTCGTTTTTTGGCGATTATTTGTTTTCAATAACATGGCCCGGTTCGTTTTTCGGTTCGTTTCGGTTCGTTTTTTATGCACTCTAGTGTTTTCAACAACTTCTCCGCTTCGTTTTCAGGTTCGTTTCGGTTCGTTTTTGTACCCCAACCTTTTGTTTTCAATCACTTCTCCGGTTCGTTTTGCAAAAATAGATATTTTTTGTCCCATTTTCCAGGAGTTTCGGAGCCAAAATCGACGCGGTTGCATCTTGTTTTGAATGAAATTCCCCCGTTTGCCCGCCTTTTTCCGGCTGCTTCAATGTGACCATCCTTCCCGGCGCCTTCAGGCAGCCACGCGCCCTCCGGAACGGGATAGATAAAGGCTACCATACTAGCCGACTAAAGTCAAGCAAATTCGCGGACCTAATGATGAATTAAAAATTGTGAATTATGAACGATGAGTAGAACTTGATGAGTTGTGAAGCGTGAGTTAATGGGTGCACTCGACATTTAATGAGACGAAGCCAATCCCGACCAAACGGCCCATGCTTCATAAGTCATCATTTCAATTGCTCAATTACAAACGGATTATTCGCAGCGCAGCGCCACTGCAGGATCTACTTTCGCCGCGCGCCGGGCGGGGATGTAGCAGGCCAGCAGAGCGACCGCGATCAGAATCAGCGAGACAGCAATGAACGTGAGCGGATCGGTGGGCTTAACGCCGTAGAGCAGGCTTGCCAGGAAGCGCGTGAGCGCAAGTGCGCCGGCAATGCCGATAGCCACGCCGATGAGTGCCAGCTTTAACCCTTGATTGACGACCATCCTGAGAACGTCGCGTTTCTCTGCCCCCAGCGCCATGCGGATGCCGATTTCATTCGTGCGCTGCGATACAGAGTAAGCAATCGTGCCGTAAAGTCCAATCGCGGCCAACACAAGCGCAATTGCGGCGAAAATTTCCATAAGCAGCAGCGTAAACTTCCGGCTCGCGGTTGAGTCCTGAACAACCTGCTCCATGGTGCGGAGTTTTGTGGGCGCCAGACCTTCATCGGCCAGCAGGACATGCTGAGCTGCGTGGCTTACGCTCGTCGGGTCAACTCCTGCCCTCGTGCGAATAATGAAAGCGTCCGGCCACTGCTGGCTCACCACTGCTAATGTTGCATCAGGAATTTGCGAGGGGATCTGATACATGGTGGGCTGGAATTGCTGATAAATGGACCACACACGCACATTCCCAACGATCCCCACGATCCGCGCCGAACCTTCTCCGTACTTGGGACCCAGACCCGGACCAATGATGATGCTCCGCCCCACGGGATTGGATTTCGGCCAGAACCTGCGAGCCATCGACTGGTTGATAACCACGACTCGCTCCGGCTCGTCTTCACGCAAGAGCCTGCCGGAGAGCAGCGGGATTCGGAGGGCCTCAAAATATTGGGGCGAGACGATTTGCCATTCAACGTCGCCGGTAAATGTTTGGTCCTTTGCCGGCGGCCGCCCGGGGATGTCGAAGATCATGTCCATACCGCCCCAAAGCGGCAAGGCGCTTGCCATGGCCGCCGATTCCACGCCGGGGATGCCTTCGAAGCGGTTCACAACACGATGGGAAAGTTGGGCCACCTTACTCGATTTTGAATAATGAGACCCGGCAAGCGATACTGCCATGGTGAGAACATTGTTTGGGTCAAAACCAAGCTTCTGGTTGCGCAAAGCCACGAAACTGCGGATCAACAAAACAGCGCCGCAAAGTAGCACAAAACCAACCGCCACCTCTGCTGCCACCAGGCCGGTGCGGGTGCGGTCATTTCCTGGGCCGATGCTCGCCAATCTGCCCGATTCCTTAAGAGAAGTTGCCAGGTCCGTTCGTGAAAGGCGGAGAGTGGGAAGGAGTCCGAAGAGAAGCGCGGTAACGGCGGTAAGCAACAACGTAAACCCCGCCATCCGCGGATCAAGCGCTGAGATCAACGGCGCTTCTTGGAGCGTCGGCAGAAAGCCAGCGGGAGAGTACGCGTTTCCTGGGGCTAATGCAAGCAGCGCCCGCACTCCCCATGAGCCGACAATCAAACCGAGCACTCCGCCGGCAAGAGCAAGCAAAAGGCTTTCGGTTAGCATTTGACGAATAATGCGTTGGCGACACGCTCCGACAGAGTACCGAACCGCGATTTCCCTTCGACGTCCGGCTCCGCGCGCCAGCAGCAAGTTGGCAACGTTAGCGCACGCAATCAAAAGCACCAGCGCTATCGCCCCCAGGAGGACCAGCAACGTTGGCCGGATGCCGCTGGTCAGCCGCTTGTGCATCGGAACGACCTGCAGCCTGGCATCCGTTGGAAATCTGTTTCCGTGGCTCTGAACGTACCGTTTCTCGATGACCGCCATCCATGAATTCGCCTGAGCGAGCGTGCGGCCGGGAGGAAGCCGGCCGGCAACCATCAGAGTGTGTGCTTGAT
>JBJKQK010000019.1:0-4353 GCA_046705285.1 Terriglobia bacterium | reverse complement strand
CATGTGAGCCGCGTTGTTTTCGGTGTTTCCGTAGGGACGGACGCGGTCGCGGATCTTTCCGCCCAGCAACTGATACACCGGCAACCCTGTTACCTTCCCGGTGAGGTCCCAGAGAGCGATTTCGATGATGCTGACCGCCTTGCCCCAGGGCTTGAATGCTCCCATCCGGCGGATCTTCAGCATTATCCGTGCCACATCCGTCGGGTCTTCGCCTATAAGAAACCTTTTATAAAAGAGCACCATGGGTTTGAGATATGTGACAGACTCCGCCTGGGCAAATCCGGAAACCCCCTGATCTGTGACGATTCGGACCACCGGGTTGCGGCCGATGATTGCACACTTAAGGTCGGTGATTTTGATTTTCATGCCCCGATGTGACGGCGGGCTTTGCGGCGCTGCTTGAGCTATCTCCGATTCACCGGCCAACGACGATGCAGCGGCTGCCGCCGAGAGTGATCCTAGAAATCCCCTTCGCGACCATTTGTCCATTATTTCCTCCTGTTGCAGGCATCTCGATCGAAATCCGGCTCGCCATCCCCACGCAAGGCAAAAATAGCAATTCGCATTTCGCCGCGGTATGAAGACACCAGGGGTAAATTAAGAAGGTCGGACCTGCTCTTTCAGGTTCGCAATCCCTGTAACACTGCCTGCTGTGTGCCACAGAGCCGAACCGTCTAGCTCTTGCCCTCCGCTTGACACGGGAAATCTTTCTCGTGGCACCGCTGGATCAAAGAGCCCCCTGCCCGCTCAACACATGTCCCCTGCTCGCGCCGGGCCCATGACCATCACGCCTTGTCCGGGATAAGGCCATGCACATGAGCGGCGGCATTCTATCACAGGTTAAATGCCAACAAAAGTACCCTGGGAATCAGAAGCCGGGCAAGCGTTTTGAAGGGTTTTGTGCGGCGAGCGCAATACTCTGCTGTTCGCGTCTCCAAGGAAAGCATTTGCGACACCCGCCTATCCTGGGCCCAGTGGCAAGCCATTCCTCAGCTGACCGCTTTCTTCACGAGCGCGGCGATCCTTGCCTCTTCAGCGGCAGTCAACTCCTCCAGCGCGAAGGCGGTCGGCCACATCGCGCCATCGTCGAGGTTCGCCTCGTGCATAAAACCGAACGTCGCGTACCGCGTCTTGAATCTCTGCGCGCTCTGGAAGAAGCAAACGATCTTGCCGTCCCTGGCATACGCGGGCATCCCGTACCAGAGCCTCGGCGCCAGGGCTGGCGCGCTGGCTTTGATGATGGCATGGAGCCGCTCGGCGAGGACGCGATCCGGTCCCGGCATCGTAGCGATCTTGGCGAGCACGTCGCTTTCCCCGTCCGCCTTCTTCGCGCCCGGGCCGGCCTTTGGGGTTGTTTCCTTCTTTGTCTTTTTCATAAGTGGTCCGCCCCCATTCTTGATGGCAATTCTAGCGGAAAGCGGGGAACCGGCCCATCGGGCTTGCACCGTAGGAATTTTGTGCGCGGGACTTTGCAACCCCACGGCAGAGGAGCGATGCCGTCGCTCCCAGCCGTCAGGCAGCGTATCCCTTGACCCGGATTTCTCCCTTCGACACGTCAACCGAGCCAGGGGCCCAAACCTGGATCGTGTTCACCCACGAATACTCAGGGTGGTGGGTCGTCAGGGTCACGTTCTCCCGGAGTTGGAACACCGGCGACCCCTTCTCCGGAATCGACACGCCGTCAGCAGCCAGCGCGATCTTCTTTCCGTCCGCCGTCGTGACCTCAGCGTGGATATTGAGCTGGCAGCGGCCATCGGCACGCACGTGCAAGTAATCCACGCCCTTGACCGTCCCCTGCAGCTTCGGCCCGGCGACAGGCCCCTCGAAATAGACGTCGAACCGCGCTCCTTCGGCCGGTGGCGTCGTCTGGCCTGAGAAAACTGCATTCGCCGGGATGCCGTATTCCACCACCTGCGTAAATTGCGCCGTGTACTCGTAGATGAGTTCTCCCGGAGTTTCTTTGTACTCGCCCATCCTGATCCTCCAATCTGTGTACCTTCGTGTGGGATGGCCTACCCGACCGCCGAAACGTTCAGCGCACAAGGCACATCATGAAACCGGTTTTTGAGGGTCTTAACCCGGAAATTCCGGTTTGGGTCTCCGTACCCTGGATCGTATCCGAAATTGGCTCTTCTGCCCCCGGTGATAAGGATTATAAACCCGCTTGCCTCGTGCCGAGCCCATCCATTTCACTAATTTTCTTCGTCACAGATCTCAAGCAACAAACACACGGCATTGAAGGCGATGCCGTGGCTGCCTGCTAATCATCCAATCCCTTTCCATCGAGAATCTGCTGCATATGCTTTTCAACCCTTGATTCCCGGGTTTTGGATTGTTTGGGTTGAGCGAGTAGCGCGGTCCCCCGGTTTTGGGGTCCGCGGTTCTTCGCTATTCATGGTGTCGTATTCTAGCGCCAATTCGCGACTCGGGCGCCCTGATGTCATTCCCGGGGCCATCACGCCGTGGCGCAAAGGAAAACCCGCAGACCGCACCCTCGGCGGTCTGCGCTACCTCGCTCAAGCAACAAACACACGGCATTGAAGGCGATGCCGTGGCTGCCTGCTAATCATCCAATCTCTTTCCATCGAGAATCTGCTGCATATATTTTTCTACCCTTGATTCCCGGGTTTTGGATTGTTTGGCTTGAGAAAAATAAAAGAGGTATGCTCTTTGCCGTCCCGGGGTCAATCGATCAAAAGCAGCTTTCAAGGCAGGGATTTTGTTTAACTTCTTTTGAAATTCTTCAGGAATTTTGAAGTCTGAAGTCTTTTTCAGTTTCACTTTCAAACCGGCCCGTTCCACTTCAACGGCTTCAAAAATATAAGCCTTCAGGATGGGTTCCATCTTAGCGATTTCCCGAACGTTGGTGAACCGAACCTGGCGCGGCACCTGCACATTCGGGGTCTGCTGGATCAGAATTCGCCTGGGATCCTTTAACAGGGCGCCCTTGAAAAACAGAAGCGCGCAGTATTCTTTGAATCCATGTATGACAACTATGTTTTTTCCTTGAAACGTGTAGCAAGGCTGGCCCCACTTCAATTCTTCGGTCAGCCCGCAGCCAAGAACGATCGTTCTCAATTTCTCAAATTCTTCCCGCCACTTTTCGGCTCTGCTCAAGAACGCATCGACCTTGGAATTCATTCTGTCCATGGATTGGTCCTCTGCAATAGAGTCGGCGTCGACGTTTTCCGCCGGCCAGCCGCCCGTTCAGCCGGCGCGCCGCCAGTCGCGTTCACTGACCGGCATCTTCGACTCCTCCAGGATGCGCGTTGACGCCGGCTCCGGGATCATCGGCTTGAGCACATAGCCCCAAAGACGAGTCTGCGATTTGAAGCCCAGGCGCGGCTCTCTGTACTCGGAAAGGCTCGACTCCTCGCTGTAAATATAGACCCGAAGCCACAGCCCCGGCTGAAGGTTTTCTCGCCAACTTTCAAAATGGAAAACGAAAGCATTATGGCGTTGGGATACTCCGTCAGACCGTACGATGTGATCGCCATGATCTTCTATCCATATGCGGCCTTCAAACAGGACCCGGCCGGCCGGCGGGGCTTCACGTCAAAGACGAGGCAGCCGTATGTTCCTCCTTACTTCACGTCTGGGGATCGCAAGCCCTGCCAGCTATGGAACTGCGGCTGGACGATTTGGACCTCTGGGGCAGAAAGTCGCGCCCATGCGGATGCCGCTTGTGGCCCCGTCACGTACTGCTTGCAGAGCGCCGTCTTTTGCCATCGCTATCAGGCACTCCTCAACAATGGCGCTTCCTCCGGTCGACCCGCAGACCTACGCAGGCCTTACGGTTACATTGCCTATCTTCGCCTTGAGAGCCCTGTTGGTTTTCAGAGGATGGAGCGATACTTTCCCATGGCGCAGAGATACCGTCCCTCCATCTCCATTTTGCAGGAAAGAGATCTTGCGACGGCGCGGGGGAAAGCAGCGAGAAGAGATCCGGTTACGGCAGGGACGTAACCCGGCCCGTGATGCAGAACGCAGATGATGATGGTCTGCTTCGGGATTCGTGAAGGGTTAGAAGGAAGGCGCGGAAGAACGCAACATTAGCTGAGGCAGAAGGGGATTTAAGTGTGAATTCCCACTTGTTCTTGGAGGATTAGGGGAGGGCCACCTCCGCCTGCCTTGTGCACGGGACCGCCCTCTTCGGCGCTTCAAAAAAGCGGGGAAGTCCCCCACTCTGTGTGGTTGTTCACGAAAAAAACGGCAACGTTGCAGCGTACTGTCTCACTGACAACTGGAGAAGGACGGCTTAGTAGGGCTTACTTGCCCTATTGCATTCCCAAGTACCCCAGTCTCGCAGATCGCTGTGTTTGATCGGGTGAGAGCAATTACCGACAGCGTCGT
>JBJKQK010000018.1:0-17367 GCA_046705285.1 Terriglobia bacterium | reverse complement strand
GGTCCCCAACCGCCCAGAACTGGCCATGCTCGCTGGATGGGTGAGGGATCGGCGCCAAGTTTCCTCCGTTAACCGACATCTGCACTGGTCCAACACCACTTTCGCTCAAATAGAGTCGCGTGCCGTCGGTGGGGCTGAGATTCTTGCTCACCGCGTCATGGGTGAGCTGCGTGTAGCCGGAAACGGTAGGCGGCGGCAGAGGCGGCATCAGCCAGTAAGTCAGAATCGCGATGACTATAATCACCGCGGCCAGCCCGCCGATGAAGCCTTTCTTGTGGCGCCTGACCAGCGCCGCGACCATCTGCGAATCGGAACTGGAGTGCTGGGTTGGTTGTAGGGGCGACCCTGATGGCCGCCCTTCGGCACTCTGCGAGGAATCATGCATCTGGGCGGGCACAAGTCCCGCCCCGACTGAATGTGTGGCCGCCGAGCGCCCGGAGCCCGTGTCGCGCTTCAGGCGCTTGAGGTCAGCGCGCATTCCCGACGCGACCTGATAACGAAGATCGGGGTCCTTTTCCAGGCATTTGGTGATGACTTCTTCGAGTTTTGCCGACATTTCCGGATTCAGCATTCGCGCCGAGGGAGGATCTTTCATCAGTATCTGTGAGAAGATCACCGCCGTGGTTTTGCCAGAAAAGGCCTGGCGGCCGGTAGCCATTTCGTAGAGCACCGCGCCAAAGCTGAAGAGGTCCGTGCGGGCGTCGAGCGGCTCGCCGCGTGCCTGCTCCGGGCTCATGTAAGCCACCGTACCCACCGTCGCTCCGGGGCTGGTCAGATGCTCGCGGTCAACGGTGGCCGTGGGCAATTCCGTGGGCGATTCCTGAGCGGGCACCACTGCGGCCAGTTTCGCCAGTCCGAAATCCAGGATCTTCGCCTGGCCGCGGCTGGTGACAAATATGTTGGCCGGCTTGATGTCGCGATGGATGATGCCTTTCTGGTGTGCGGCATCCAGTGCGTCGGCAATCTCGATGGCCAGGTCAAGCACCACGCCAATCTTCATGGGGCTGCCTTCGATGCGATGCTTCAGCGTCTGCCCTTCCAGCAATTCCATGGCAATGAAGGGTCGGCCTTCGTGTTCGCCCACTTCGTAAATCGTGCAGATGTTCGGATGGTTGAGCGCCGCAGCGGCCCTCGCCTCGCGCTGAAAGCGTTCCAATTTCTGCGGGTCCTTGGAAAACTCATCCGGCAGGAATTTGAGAGCTACGTATCGCCCCAGCGTGGTGTCTTCAGCCTTATACACCACACCCATCCCTCCTCCACCGAGCTTTTCAAGTACGCGATAGTGAGAAATGACGTCGCCCGTCACTTGAAGCGCCCCCGCCCTCAAGTGCCATCATCATAGAGGGCAGCACAGGCAATGTCAACGTTAGCGCACGGGGTAGGGCGCTGCCACTCTTACAGGGGCAACCCACAGACAGCAAGCCTCACCCCCCATTCGTAAACGCCAGCATGGTTCTCGCCCATCCTCCGCCCGATTACCTGCATTGCGATTGTCCAAATATGCCACAATAAGACCTGGAGGCATCAGCGACAAACTTCAAGGGCTGGAGTTGAACGTTCAACATCTTTATCGAGGGGGAACTCATTCGCGTCAACGTGCATCCTAATACCTTTGTGTACCTCGAAGCAGCCAGGAAGATCCTTCTGGATTGGGGTTAATGTCGCAACATTAAAACTACAAAATGTTTCCGATTCTTTTCAAGATAGGGCCGATCACAATTTACAGTTACGGGTTAATGATGGCGCTGGGCTTCATTGCCGCGGACCTGCTGCTGGTCGTGGAATGCCGGCGCCGAAAAATCACCACCGACTACGCACCATCGATTGTGGTTTGGGGTGCGATTGGCGGGCTGGCAGGAGCGCGGCTGTGGGATGTGTGTGACAAGTTCTCCATTTACGCTCGGCATCCGCTTTCGATCATCTTTTCGACTTCGGGTTTTGTTTGGTACGGAGGATTTGCCGGCGGGCTGCTGGCGGTTTACCTTGTCTCTCGCAGCTACAAAATCCGTTTTCTCACCACCGCGGACATGGCTGCCCCGGCAGTCCTCGTCGGACACGCGCTCGGGCGGATGGGATGCCTTTTTTCCGGCGACGGCGACTGGGGCCTGCCAACCAAGATGCCCTGGGGCATGTCATTTCCCAACGCAATCATTGGCTGGAATTCGCAAACCGTTCTCAAGCTCAACGCGCATGACCAACTGGTCTCCGGCTTTTATCCCGGTGTGAGGGTGCAGCCTACGCCGATTTTCGAGGCGCTGCTCTATGTTGCCATCGCTCTGTTCCTTCTCTGGGCGGTGCGAACACGCAACTGGGGGGAAGGCAAACCCTTTTATGTTTTCCTGGTTCTTTCCGGAGCGGCGCGCTTCCTTGTGGAATTCTGGCGAATCAATCCTCGAGTCCTGTGGGGACTTACCGAGCCTCAGCTTTTCTCAATCCCGATGATGGCGGGAGGAGTTATTGCACTCCTCGTGATACGGAACAAGATAACAATGCAGCCCGCACGCGGCGGGAGTTGAATCGGAGGTTGGCTGACCCGCGGCTGCTGAAGGCTGCGGGCGGTTTATTCCGGCAAGCGAACGACCAGACCCGAGCGAAGCTGGTAGATGGCCTTGATCAGAGCGAGCTTGCCGGCCGCCACTTTTCCCCGAAGCAGTGGACTGCGCCGCAGGAGGTCGGCGGCACTTCGGTGGATATTGGCGCGTTCGGCCAGCCTGAGCCGGTCCGGACCTTCGGCGTGACCGCTCGCCTTTTTCAGTGCCGGGCGAATTCTGGCTACGATGGATTCCAAATTCGAGGTGGGTGCTTTCTCTCCGGACGCAGCCGCAGCCACCGCTCCACACTTCTCGTGGCCCAGGATCAAGAGTACCGGAGCATGAAGGTATTCCGCAGCATACTCGATACTGCCCAGCGCCACGGCGTCAGCCAGGTTGCCCGCCGTCCGAATGACAAAAAGGTCACCCAGGTTTTTGTCGAAGACCAGGCTGGGACATACGCGGCTGTCTGAACATCCCAATACGATGACCTGAGGTTGCTGACCGCCAGCCAGCGCTTTCCGCTTGCGGACAAACTCGCGCGGTCGCGGCGTGCCTGTTTGGAACCGCTTGTTACCCGCGAGGAGATCAGCCCAGATTTTCCCGGCCTTAGCCGGAAGCAGGGACTCTCCTGAACCGGATTTTTGCCCCATTGAAGTCACCCTCAATCGTCTCCCATATCGCGAGAGCACGATCCCGACTGAACAAGCAGCGGGAGACGAAGCTGTTCGCGCCGGAACTCACACCCGCCACCGGCAAACAGACCGGGAAATGGCGGAGATAACCCTCGCCGCCACAAAACAAAGTCAATCATACTTTTCGTAGCTGAGAGCCGTGCGGTCATAGCCCATGGCGCGGAATTCCTGCTTGACGTCTCCAATCATCTTGCGCAGGCCGCAGATGTATGCGTGCAGTCCCTTTTTGTCCGCCAGGTAGTGCACGACGTGCCTCTGGACATACCCGGTGTGGCCCGTCCAACCGGGATCAGGCCGGCTGAGCGTGGGGATGAAATGAAAGTTCGAATGCTCAGCCGCCATCCGTTCAAACTCCGCTCGATAAAGGATGTCGCCCTCTTTGCGAACGCCGAAGATGAGCCAAACCTCGGAATCATGGGGGCCTCCGTAAAGCTGCTGCAGCATGGCGCGGATGGGAGCAATGCCGGTTCCGGTGGCGATGAAAGCCGATACGGGATCGGGCGGCTCACGCAGAGCAAAAAAACCGTACGGCCCCGAAAAACCGATCTTGTCTCCCGGCTTCAGATGAAACAGCCAGGAAGAAACACGCCCTTCGGGAAGCATGTTCAGGCAGAGGTCGAACCCGTTATCCTCGCGCGGCGCGGATGCGATGGAGTAAGGACGGCGGACCTTTCTGCCCTCCAGTTCGATGTCGAGCGAAATGAACTGGCCAGGACGGAAGTCAAAACGGTGGCCGTTCGAGATCTGAAACTGGAAATGCTTCGTCCGCTCGTTTGTGTACCGGACGCTGCGAAGAAAAGCTTCGTGGCGAAAATGACTCACTGGCGTGCCTTGCCCTCTTTCGTGACTTCGCGAATCCTGCTGAGGACCAGCGCAGCCATTTCAGGATGGTCTTCCAGCGAGCGCCCCACCTGAATCTCCAGGTTTGGGTACTTCTGTCTTTCAGCCGCCAAAAGCGCGGGCAGGTCACGGCGCAGATGGATTCCTAAGGTCAAGAAGTAAGGAATCACCACAATCTGCCGAAAGCCAGCCTCCACAGCCTCTGCAATGGCAGACTCCAGTTCCGGCTTGCCGGGACCGAGGAATGACGCCCGTACATACCCACAATAGCCCCCCCGCTGAATCCTGCGGGCCAGCGAACGAACACCTTCGTTGGCTTCTTCAACTGCGCTGCCATGGGCAAACAGAATGACAGCGGGCTCCCCGCCCCTGAAATGTTTCGCTGAATCCATACTTAAAAGTCAATTTTAACCTAAAATGCTCAAATTGCGAAGCGGGGTTATTGGCGAATATGAAAAAAGCTGCAAAATGGTGAGAAAGCAGGACACTTCGTGGCTTCGAGCGGACCGACGACGTAGACAAATCCATGATTCTATGACAAGAAGGACTCCAGCTACTTTTTCTGCGTGCCTTTTGCTCCCTCACTCTGCTTTGAGCGCCGAGTTGTCACAGATTTCAAAAATGACAGGTCGGAGAGCCTCCAGTGTGAGCTTCCGGAAGCATAGAGCCGGTTAATTGCAGCTAATCGATGCTCGATAAATCCCTTGTAAAATTTCAGCCTGGACCTGAAGTGGAAGAATGCGAAAACAATGCCAGCAGCAAGTCCACAAACAAATGACAGGAGCAGACCAGTCCAGGCCTTCATGTCGATCTTTCCCGGCTCGAGGACCCCGGGGCGAAATCGGGGTTTGGCACCGACTGCATCGAGGGCTGAGCCGGGCTCCAATGAGCAAGATCTGAATATGAACAGTCAGTAAATAATATACTAGTAAAAGCAGCCCAAGTTCAATAATTCTCTTGGGCAATCCCATAGCTTTAAATCCACGCTTTCGGTCCTCTGAAAGCAATGGGAACAAAAGTGGATGTTTCCAAAGGTCTGATTGGAATTGAACAGGAGTTTTGTGCTTTTTGCCGATCCCCGCCGCAGTTCAGCCAACAGGAAGGAGGAGAATTCGCCAATTGCGAATGCGAAACCTCCGCGGCCAAGCGCGGGTTTCTGCTTTGCTCAAGGAAAATTCCCTTGAGGTGGGAAGCGGTTACGGCAGGTTCACGCTTTCTGCCCCTCGGTGGCTGTAAGGGAAGCTGCGGGATCCAGCAGAAATCTTGTCTACAGGGCGCATCGGTTCATCAGACCAGCCGGTCTCTTTGGAACCCTCCGCTTGCGTTTGCTTCATCGCACCCTATTGCAAGATGCCCCACAGGGGCTGAAGTGCGCCGCACCTTGGATGGCAAGTTGATCGCCCCGAGGCGGGTCTCGATGTATCGTCTATAAAACTCAAGCTTGGACCTGAAGCTTAGGAAAACTGCGCCCGAACCCATCGCAAAACCAAAAACGAACGCCAAAGGCATATGTATCCATGATTCCATATTACTTTTGTCCCTCCTCCTCCGGCGCAGACCGCCGGGTAATGCCAGAGGCCGTGATTAAAACACACCATGCTTTATGATTCTGTGATGTAAATCACATATTTCTGCGCGACGCAGGTATTGACTAGATGGTACCCGGATGGGAATTTTTGGCTTGGGGGGTTGCCTGCAGGGTCAACATTTGCCCTTAACAGGCCCGCCGGAAAGAAGCGATGAGGAGGCGGAAGCACATCTACGCGGCGCTGGCGGCTGGCGGAAACAACTTCAAATCAATTCGATGCCTGAGAAGAAATAGGAAATTTCGAAGGCTGCGGTTTCAGGGGCGTCTGAGCCGTGAACAGCGTTGCGCTCGATGTTTTGCGCGTAAAGCCTGCGGATCGTGCCCTCGTCCGCATTGGCGGGGTTCGTGGCTCCCATAAGCTGGCGCAGGCGGGCGATTGCCCCGTCGCCTTCCAGAACCATCACCAGCGCCGGGCCGGAACTCATGAAGGTTGTCAGGCTTTCAAAAAAGCCCTTGCCGCGATGTACGGCATAAAAACCTTCCGCTTCCTGTTTGGAAAGATTCACCAGGCGGGCGGCCCCGATCTTCAGCTGGTTAGATTCAAAAATCTTGATAATGTCGCCGATGTGCCCTGCCGCAACAGCATCCGGTTTGATGATAGTAAGAGTACGTTCCAATGCGCTATTTCTCCTGGTGTGATTCTTTCAGGCGCTAGCCTTGCCCTGCAATGCCTTCGCCATGGTTTCGCCAATCAGCGCTGGACTTTCAGCCACGTGGACGCCCGCAGCCTTGAAGGCTGCAATCTTGTCCGCTGCGGTTCCCTTGCCGCCGGAAATGATGGCTCCTGCGTGGCCCATGCGACGTCCGGGCGGAGCGGTGCGGCCGGCGATGAATCCGACCACGGGCTTTTTCACTTTTGCCTTGATAAACTCCGCCGCCATCTCTTCGCCGCTGCCGCCGATTTCACCAATGATGACGATGCCGCGGGTATCCTTGTCATCATTCATCAGATTGAGCACATCAATGAAGGAAGTTCCAATAATAGGATCGCCGCCGATTCCGATGCACGTGGATTGCCCGATGCCAAGCGCCGTGAGTTGCCCAACCGCTTCGTACGTTAACGTCCCGCTGCGCGAAATTACGCCCACGTTGCCCGGCTTGTGAATCGATGCAGGCATGATGCCGATCTTGCATTTGCCGGGCGAAATAATTCCCGGGCAGTTGGGACCAATCAGGCGGGTCCGGGTTCCGTCAAGGAATTTCCTGACGCTGACCATGTCGAGCGTAGGAATGCCTTCCGTAATAGCGACTACCAGCGGCAGTCCGGCATCTGCGGCCTCCATGATGGCGTCAGCGGCAAACGGCGGAGGAACAAAGATCACCGAAGCGTTGGCGCCCGTTTCTCCAACCGCCTCCCGGACGGTGTTGAACACCGGAATGCCGTCCATCTTTGCGCCACCCTTGCCCGGGGTGACCCCGGCAACAACTTTGGTGCCGTAAGCGATCGCCTGCTGAGTGTGAAATGTGCCCTCGCGCCCCGTGATACCTTGAACGAGAAGGCGAGTGTTCTCATCTACCAGGATAGACATAGGATTGACTCATTTTCTGATTAACTCATTGCCAGATTGAACCAACAGTTCAATTGCCCCCGGTTTGTGCGACCACTTTTTCCGCCGCGTCTTTCATGCCCTTGGCCACGGTGAACCGCAGCCCGGACTCCTGCAGGATTTTCTGGCCGAGTTCAACGTTGGTACCCTCCAGACGAACGACCACCGGGACTTTAATGCCCAGACTCTTTGCCGCCGCCACCACTCCACTGGCAACAATGTCGCAGCGCATGATGCCGCCGAAGATGTTGATGAGCACAGCGCGCACATTGGGATCGCCCAAGATAATCTCAAAGCCGCGGCGAACCTGCTCTTCGTTGGCGCCGCCGCCTACGTCCAGGAAGTTGGCCGGCTGGCCGCCCGCGTACTGAATGATGTCCATAGTGGCCATTGCAAGCCCCGCGCCGTTCACCATGCATCCAACGTTACCATCGAGGCGAATGTAATTCAGGTTGTAATTCGATGCTTTCACTTCCAGGGGGTCTTCCTCGTCCAGATCGCGAAGCTCGCGGACGTCTTTGTGCCGGAAGAGTGCGTTATCGTCGAAATTCATCTTGGCATCGAGCGCCAGCAGGCGCCCGTCGCGAGTCAGAACAAAAGGATTGATCTCTGCCAGCGAGGCATCGCTCGATTGGAACGCCCGGAACAGTGCCGAAAAGAAACGTGCAGCTTCGTTGACCAGAAGCGGATCGAGCCCAAGTCCAAAAGCAATCTTCCGAGCCTGGAATGGCTGAAGGCCGACGGCGGGATTGATGGTTTCCTTGAGGATTTTTTCCGGATGCTCAGCCGCCACGACTTCAATCTCGACGCCGCCTTCGCTTGAGGCCATGAAAACAGGGGCGGCAGCCATGCGGTCAATCACCAGGCCCAGGTAAAATTCGCGTGCAATGTCCAACCCTTCCTCAATCAGCAGTCGCCGGACGATGCGGCCCTCGGGACCGGTTTGCGCCGTTACCAGTTTCTTGCCGAGAATCTCGCTGGCAATCTTCTCCGCTTCAGCGGCGGAGTGCGCCAGCTTGACACCGCCGGCCTTGCCCCTCCCGCCTGCGTGGATCTGGGCTTTCACCACAACCGTCCCACCCAGGCGCGTGGCGATTTCGCGCGCCTCTTCCGGCGTGTAGGCAACTTCGCCCCTGGGAACTGAAACTCCAAAACGTGAAAGGATCTGTTTGGCTTGATATTCGTGAATCTTCATGGCTTGTATACGCGGTGAACTGATCGCTCTGAACGAAATGAAACAGCAGACTGGAGGCCCGCGGGCTCCGCTATCTTAAACTTCTGTCAAGGAATGCCGTTCCATCGTACAATAAAGCGGCATGACGTCGGCAGAATCTGCCAGTATAGGCCAATGTGAAACCAAAAATCAAACGATCGGCCTTGCTGGTGGCGGTCAGGCAGATGTAGCGCCGATCTTCGGGTGGGCGTTTTGGGGCTGTGCGGAGCAAAAGTCGGGCGCTGAGTGTAAGAGTCCTTTTTACCAAGATGCAAATTCCTGAAGCTATTGAAAAACTGAAGCAGGGCCAAAGCCTTGGGCGCAACGAGGCTCACGCCGTGATGGAACAACTGCTTTCCGGCCGCGTGCCTGATGAGCAGATTGTGGGATTGCTGGTTGCGCTGCGCGATAAGGGCGAAACCACGGTGGAACTGGTAGGCTTTGCAGAAGTGATGCGGGCCCAGGCCAGGGAAGTACTGGCGAGCGCGGGCGTGCGGGTGGAGGAATTCATTGATTCGAAGGCGCTGCTCGACACCTGTGGCACGGGCGGCGACCGGCGTGGCACAGCGAACGTGTCAACTGCAACAGCGCTGGTGGTCGCTGCAACCGGTGTGCCCGTGGCCAAACACGGCAATCGATCCATTTCAAGTCGCTGCGGAAGCGCCGACGTGCTGGAAGCATTGGGCGTCGCCATCGAACTGCCGCTCAAGAACATTCCGGCCTGCCTCGAAGATGTGGGTATGGTTTTTCTTTTTGCGCCTCATCTTCACCTGGCCATGAGGCACGTGATGAACGCCAGGCGCAGCATCAAAAGCAAGACGATTTTTAACCTTCTCGGCCCGGTGACCAACCCGCTGGAGGCTGCGTATCAACTGACAGGAATCTTTGATCACGCGCGGACGGAAATGATGGCCGAAGCGCTGGGTTCCGTGGGAACGCGGCGTGCAATTGTGGCGGCAGGGTCGGATGGATTGGACGAGATCACCGTTACGGGGCCCACCAAGCTTTCAGAATACGACTCCGGCCGGATCGAAACGCGGTACGTTGTGCCCGAAGATTTCGGGCTTCCGCGCGTTGAGAGCGAGGCGCTGGCAGGCGGCGACCCTGAGCAGAATGCACGTCTCCTGATCCAGATCCTCGACGGCGAGAAAAATCCGCTGCGGGATTGCGTCCTGGCCAATGCGTCGGCGGCGCTTGTGGCCGCCGGCAAAGCCGGCGACCTCCCGGAAGGCGTTGCGGTTGCGGCAGAAGCGATCGATTCCGGCAGAGCAGCCCGGACGCTGCAAGCTCTGGTGGATTTCACCGACCGGCACCGGCGGTAACTTCGATTCTTCTCACCCTGGTTTAGCCTCGGGAAAGAGCAGGACTTTCACCCTTACCAAGAGGAACGGCGGGAGCGGCTTTGTCCTGCGGCAAGAATAAATCCGTACGCTTTCGCAATCGATGCGTGCCATTGATACCGCAGGCATTGGATTGGAATGCCAGGCAAGATTCTTCGCGGCATCCAGCATGGCGCACGACGGGAATGGCTTTTATTCACCCGCAGGATGCAGGTTATCATCAAAAAATTTCAGCAGGCGTTTGATGAGATAGAGCTGCGACGAATAGTGGTTGAAACCATGTTTTTCGCCGGGCTGCAAATAGAGTTGGAAGGGTTTGCCGTCGCGAATCAGCGCTTCAATAAAGTTGATGGTGTTCTGCATATGGACGTTGTCGTCGTCCACGCCCTGGATCAGCAGCAGGTTGGCGCGCAAATTCCCCGCGGCATCGAGCGGTGAAGATTCCCGGTAGCCGTCAGGATTTTCCTTGGGAGTTCGCATGTACCGTTCGGTATAAATGCTGTCGTAATACTTCCAGTCGGTTACAGGCCCGCCGGCTGCTCCGCATTTGAACACGTTGGGCGCGTGCGTCAATGCATAGAGCGTCATGAAGCCGCCATAAGACCATCCCCAGATTCCCATACGGCTGGAATCGACGTAAGGCAGCGACTTGAGGAAATCAACGCCCGTCAGCTGATCTCGAAGCTCCTGGCGTCCCAAGTGCTCGAAAATGGGTGTCTCAAAGGCGTGACCGCGGCCCCATGATCCGCGATTGTCCAGGGTCCAGAGAATATATCCGTGCTCGGCAAAAAGCTGATCGCTGAGCGAGGTCACTCCCCATTCATTCCGAACCATCTGCACCTCAGGCCCGCCATAGACGTTGACGATGACGGGATATTTCTTGTGCGGGTCGAAGTCAGGCGGGATGACCATGCGCGCGTAGAGTTTGGTCCCGTCGGGGGCCGTAAGCGTGACAAAGTCAGTGGTGCCGAGTTTGTAATCCGCCAGATGATTGACGGGATTGTCGATAATGGCAACCACTTCGCCATTTGATTTGCAAAGGCGAGTCATCGGCGGCATGTTGTAATCCGAAAACTTGTCGACGTAATAACGGCCGTCTGGCGAGAGACGGAAAACATGGGTTCCAGACAATTTCGAAATTCGTTCGAGGTCCGTGCCATCGAGACGAACGCGGTAGATCTGCCGCTGGCGCGGGTCAGGTTTCGTCGAGAGGAAATAGACCCAGCCGGTATCGCCTCCCAGCTGAAACATGGGAAGATCGGAGAAGAGCGGCCGGTCGATCATCCAATTGCCCCTGGTCAGCTTCTTCAACAGAGTTCCATCCATGTTGTACAGATAGAGATGCATCCAGCCGTCGCGCTCGGAAAGCCACAGGAACCTCCCTCCGCTGAGAAAAAACGGAGGAGTCAGGGAATTGATCCAATACTTGTCGTGCTCCACAACCAGTGTGCGATTGGTTCCGGATTCAACCCCCCAGAGATGCGCCACCTCCTCAGTCTGGTCACGATTCAGGGTCAGGAAGGAGATGGATTGCGAATCCGGCGTCCAGGTAAAACGCGGGGCAAAATACTCGACGGACGGGGAAGCTTTTGGAGGAAACCAGGTTCTGATGAGGCCGCCATAAGACGAAACCACGTGAAAAGATGCTTTCGGATTGGGATCGCCCGCCTGAGGGAATCGCTGGAGTTTGAGCTGAACATGCCGGTCAAGAAAGTTGATCAGCGGATACTGGGGCACAGGCTGGTCATCAAGCTGGAGATAGGCAATCTCCTTGCCGTCGGGCGACCATTCGTAAGACCTGCCTGTGGAGCGGTCCGCCAGCTCTTCCTTGTAAACCCAATCGAGTTTCCCATTCAGGACCAGGACATTCCCATCTGTGGTAAGCTGCGTGGTCTTGCCGGTTCCCAAGGAGAGCGTATAAATGTTGTTCCGCCTCACAAATGCCACGCGGTTTCCGCCAGGAGAAAATGTGGGCTCTTCTTCCTTTGGAAAGTCGTCCGTCAGCCGCCTGGTCTCACCGGTCTGGACATAAAACACCCAGAGATCGTTCCGACCCTGGAAAAGAATTTTGTCGCCTTCGGATGACCACTGGTAAGAGCCTGGATCAACCTCACCGGAGATCGCCAGGCGCCGAGCTTTGTCGGTGGCAACATCATAAAGCCACAAAGATGGGCCAGAATCGCCATCCCGGATGTAACTGACCTGTTCGTGCCCGGGGCGCCATCTCACCCTGTGGATTGACGGACCAACAACTTGATCTTGCTGAACCACCAGGGAAGGAGTGAGAAGCTGTTGTCCGGCCCGGCCTACAACCGAAGAGACCGGCAGAATAAACAGAAAGACGCAAACTCGAACGACTAATTTCATGGAAATGGTCCCCTTGCTCCCTCCGACCGCGGGCCGGCCGCCAAATCATGCCTTCAGACCGACCGGCTCAAACGCAAAACATTACCCCTTTTGCCCTAGGTTGTAAACTTTCTTCCCGGCCGGTCTTCGCAGTCGGACAATCACCCACTTGGGTTTTGTGGCAGCCGTGGCCCGGCACAACAAAAAGATACGGGCGAGAATGTCAGTGCAACAGCAAACTGTGCTCCCATATCCTGAAGTGAACGACTTAGCAAGGCGGACCTGCAGCATCCTCAGCCCCCATTGGCCCTTCGGCTCTGCCCAGGACGGGGCTTGCGGCTCAGGGAAGGCCCGGTAACTAAATCCTTTTCGGCAAGCCGTTAAAGTTTCAGAAAGTTTGCCAGCAGCTGCTTTCCCGCGCCGGTCAAAACGGATTCTGGATGGAACTGAACACCCTCAACCTTCAGGGTCTTGTGGCGGAGACCCATGATAAGCCCGTCAGGTGAAGTCGCGGAAACCGCAAGGCAGTCGGGAAGGCTCTCGCGTTCGACAATTAAGGAATGGTAGCGGGTGGCCGGGAAAGGATTAGGGAGATCGAGGAAGATGGTCTTGCCGTCGTGAGAAATCAGGCTGGTCTTGCCATGCATGATTTCCGGAGCACGGATGACTTTGCCGCCGAATGCCTGCCCAATGGCCTGATGTCCCAGGCAGACTCCCAGAATCGGGAAACTCCCTGAAAACTCTTCTATGACGTTCAGACAGATGCCGGCGTCAGCCGGGGTTTTGGGCCCCGGAGAAATCACAATGCGTTCCGGAGCCATGCGCGCGATTTCATCAAGGGTGATCTGGTCATTGCGGCGCACTTCCATCTCCGCGCCCAGTTCACCGAGATACTGAACCAAGTTGTATGTAAACGAGTCGTAGTTATCAATCACTAAAATCATCAGCTTGCGCTACTGCCCTCAGTCGGTTCATTATACGCTGACATGGAGGAGGGCGAAAACAATGCGAGGCGGGACGGCGATGGGTTCACCGGAATCGGATTCATTGGTCCTGCTGCGCTGAGCGTAACTGGCTCATCCGAGAACATCTTGGTGGAGACGGGCTGGGAGAAGGAGGAATAAGAACCCTATGGAAATTCGACCGATCACGCTGGAAGGCCAGATTGTGCGTCTTGAACCGCTCAGCTTGTCGCATCACGAACAACTGTGCGCCGTGGGCCTCGATTTCGATTTATGGCGCTGGACAACGAAGAATGTCCGGACGCGCGAGGATATGCGCGCTTACATCGAGCAGGCTCTCGACGAACAGACGCGCGGAACCTCGCTCCCCTTTGCCACCATTGACCGTGCCGACGGCAGAGCCATCGGCAGCACACGCTATTTGAACATCGACGCTTCCAATCTGCGCGTGGAGATCGGCGCTACCTGGATCACAAAGAAATGGCAGCGAACCGGTGCCAACACGGAAGCCAAGTATCTGATGCTTCGCCACGCTTTTGAAGAGCTCGGCTGCATCCGCGTGGAGTTGAAAACGGATTCGCTCAACCTGCAGTCGCGCGAGGCGATTCTGCGTCTGGGAGCCATCGAGGAAGGAATGTTGCGCAATCACATGTTGACCTGGTCCGGCCGCATCCGTCACACTGTCTACTTCAGCATCATCGACTCCGAATGGCCCAATGTTAAGAAACGGCTGGAAGAAAGATTGGCGCGCGGTGCAATAAAACAATAAGCTCCACGCATCCACAGGGCTCCGTCTCCAGTTCAGTCAACAGGAAGGGATCGGCAGGATTCATCCTGCGGCCAATCGTCGCGTGCCTGCCACGCTTATCTGGGGTGTAACATAGCGCGGCAAGTCATTCCAGTAATCGCGCTCGCCTGCATCTTTCGGCAGCACGGCCTCCGCCATGGGTGGTGGTGCAGCCGCAAACGTATAACGCCCCGCCAACACCATTACTGTACCAAGGATATTCGTCTAGATGAACTTTCGACGACAAGGGTATGCAATTTCCCCCAGTTCATTCTGGGTGAAAAGGTAAACTTTCGGAAAATCTCCATCCCAACCAGCCATTTTTCAATGCTGACTGTAAAAAGAAGAACGGTGCATGCTGCGAAGACAAATTGGAGGCTGATTACAAGCCCTTTTCCGCCATGGCAAAGGCTCTGAGCATGGCGCGAGCCTTGTTCAGGGATTCCTCAAACTCAAGTGCAGGAACGGAATCGGCCACGATGCCGGCGCCGGCCTGAAGGTAGGCTTTAGAATCCTTGATGAGCACGGTGCGGATGACAATGCAGGAATTGAGGTTGCCGGAAAAATCGGCATAGAGAACGGCTCCTCCGTAAAGGCCACGTCGCGTGGGCTCGAGTTCGTCGATAATCTCCATGGCGCGGACTTTGGGGGCGCCAGTCAGGGTTCCTGCCGGGAAGCAGGCGGCAAGCGCGCTGTAGCTGTCCGCATCCGGCCGGAGTTTGCCTCTGATCAGTGAAACCAGGTGCATCACGTGGGAATAGCGCTCTACAAACATGACCCGTTCCGGGTGGACGGAAGAAAATTCGGAGACGCGACCAACGTCATTGCGCCCCAGGTCAACCAGCATGATGTGCTCGGCGCGTTCCTTTTCATCCGCAAGCAGATCCTCTTCAAGCCGCTTGTCTTCTTCCTGCGTTCTGCCGCGCGGCCGCGTGCCGGCAATCGGGCGGTATTCCACGTCGCTCCCAGCCACCTTAACCAGCATTTCGGGCGACGATCCAAGGACCGTTGCCTTTCCCAGTTGCAGGAAATACATGTAGGGCGAAGGATTCACCACGCGAAGCGCCCGGTAAACCTGAAAAGGCGGCACGCGCACAGGAACCGTCAACCGCTGCGACAGCACGACCTGGAAAACGTCCCCGGCGCGAATATACTCTTTCCCGCGCTCCACCATTTCCTCGTACCGCTTCCTGGGCATGTTGGGTTTGACTCGCAGTGGCCCGTGTGGCGGACGAATATTCGGCAGGCGCAACGGCCGATCAAGTTTGCGCTCCAGCCGATCAAGCTGGCTTACGGCGTGTTCGTATTTTTCGCGAAGGTTTCCGGAATCTTCTTCCGTCAAGACGTTCGAAATCAAAAACAAGCGGTGCCGCACGTGGTCAAAGGCAACGAGCGTCCGAAAGTACATGAAGATTGCATCATCTGCCTCAACATCCGGCTCGACGCGCGCCGGCAGGCGCTCAAGCTGGCGCACAGCCTCATACGAAAGAAAGCCCACCGCGCCGGCGCTGAATGGAGGAAGACCCGGCAGCTTGACCGAGCGGTATTTTGACCCGGCATGCCTGAGGAATTCAAAAATATTGCCCGATTCCTCAACCCGTTCCTGGCCTCGAACCAAGGTAATCCGGCTGCCGCGGCAGGTAATGACTTGAAATGGATCGACACCAAAATAGGTGTAGCGGCCGACCCGCTCGCCGCCTTCCACGCTTTCCAGAAGGAAGCTGTAGTGGGAATCTCCCCTGCCGCCCGGTTTGAAGCTCTTGAAAGCCTGAGGGGCGAGTTTCAGGAACGCGGAAACAGGGCTCAGCAGATCAGCCACAACAGTTCGATAGACAGGCACAACCGTGCCTTGGCGCGCCAGGCGCCTGAATTCCGAGAAATTGGGAATGGTCGTTTCCATTGGAATGTCTGGGAAGGCGCCGTGGTCAGGTCCGGAGAATTACGACCCTCCTGATCTCATGCTTCGCCTGCCTTTTACTCTTTCCCCGGGTTTCCAGGATGGGCCTCTTCGGCCTGTTTCAATGGGGCCTGTCCCGAGCGCTCTGCAAGCACCTCGCGGATCACCGACTTCAATTCTTCGCGGTCCCGCTCCGAGCGAATGGCAAAAGGCTTGCTCGCCTCACCCCAGTAAATGCTTCTGTGCGGGAATGGGATCTCAATGCCCAACTCGTCAAACCTCTTCTTAATGCGCCGGTTCATTTCCCGTCCGACTGTCCATTGCTGAATTGGAAGCGTCTTGAAGCGCGCTTTGATGACCACGGCCGAGTCGCCAAACTGATCGACACCCAGAACTTCCAGCGGCGCCAGGATGAGAGGCTTGTACTTTTCATCCTGCATCATCTCGTCCCCAAGCTGCTTGAGAACCTCGGCAACTCGATCGGTGTCCTCCTTGTAAGCGACCCCGACGTTAAAAACATAGTACGAGTACTCGTGAGTCATGTTCGAGAGCGTACTGATGGTACCGTTCGGGAAGATATGAACCGTCCCATCCAGCCCGCGAAGGACGGTTGTCCGCAAGTTGATCTGCTCTACCAGCCCCCCCGTGCCATTGATCACTGCCACATCGTTCACCCGAATCTGATTTTCAAGAAGGATGAACATGCCCGCAAACAGGTCTCCCACAAGGTGTTGAGCGCCAAAACCGACCGCCAGGCCAAGAACGCCGGCGCCGGCCAGAATGGGCCCGATGTCGAACCCGGATTCCTTAAGCGCCATGACAACTGCCAGAAGCCAGATGGCTATGACGACAGTTTTTCGAAAAATACCGCTCAGCGTAGCCGCGCGCTTTTCCAGTTCGGTGTCGGCCTTGCCGTGGCGCTTCATCGTTTCGATAATTTGGGTCCTGATGGCCGGAACTGACTTATTGAAGATCTTCGCAGCAATATAGGCCGCGACAAGAATGGCCAGAATCCGGATGAGGTGGTCAATGAGGGTGCCGTATTCGGAAAAGGTCGGCAGTGAAGGCAATGAGATCAGCAACATGCAGCGATCCTTCCAATGGACTTGCCCCGCTCCTCCCTTCAGCGGAACAGTCATTTTCGGCATTGAGCCCGAGTTAACGGCTTCTCAACAAGTTAAAGCTTCTGGCTGGCCTGTGTCAATCGCGGCCCACAACTCACGCATTGCGCTTTCCTGACGGATAAGAACCATGAAGGAACGATTGTTGACGGTTGAACAGCAGGGAGTCCCTGGGATTTTCAGCGGACGACCCAGCATAGCGGGAAACTAGCCTGTGGTGTGGGTCAGCGTCTGGCGTACCGCCTGTTCCATCAACGCCGTTGGCGCTGCCTCGCCGGTCCAGATCTCAAACTGCCGGGCCCCTTGAGCAACCAGCATTTCGAGTCCTGAAATCGTGACAAGCCCGCGCCCTCGTGCCTCAGATAGAAAGCGAGTTTCAACAGGGTAATAAACCATGTCAAAGACCACACGAGTCCGTAATCGCGCCAGATCAATCGGGTGAGAGTCACTGTGAGGCGCCATGCCCACCGGAGTAGCATTGATCACTGCGTCCACTTCCA
>JBJKQK010000017.1:0-26487 GCA_046705285.1 Terriglobia bacterium | reverse complement strand
TAGCTCACGCTGTGGGCTAGATTCTATCGGCCCTCCGGGCCTGATGAGGCTTAACAGCCCTCAACAGCCCACGAAGTGGGCGAAAGACTGTAGCCCATGGCGCAAGCCATGGGAAAGCAGCCGGTGCAGAAGTGAAACAGCCCCGGAGGGGCGAAAGAATGTCCATCGTTGCCAATGCTCTTTCGCCCTTCCAGGGCTCGGGGGGATGTGGCGTGAACCGAATCCCATAGCTGACGCTATGGGCTAGATTCTATCGGCCCTCCGGGCCTGATGAGGCTTAACAGCCCTCCGCAGCCCACGAAGTGGGCGAAAGAGTGTAGCCCATAGCGCAAGCCATGGGAAAGCTGCTGGGACCGTCAGGCTCCGGGCTTCGAGCCCTGGCGCAGGGCAGTGAGAATCACCTCTGGCGAGCGCAAGGTTCTTGCGATCCGCCTGCGATCGTTGGCGCCCGGGCCCGGAAGCCCTTGACGGCGCGCGTCAATAGCTCAATATGATAGCCTACATTCCAGATGCCGGCCCCCGGATGGGACGGATGGGATTTTCGCCTCACATTTCATGTAATTTCATAAGTTGCTGATAATAGGCATGTTGAGGATTTTTCGCTATCACAATCTTTGCTTCGTGGGCAAAATTGTTCGCGTCGCGAACAGTGGGTAAAATTCACCTTCCTGCTCCCCGCGGAAGGGCATTGCGTGCCGACTCGCAGGCTCTCCCCCTTACTGGCTCGACTGATAAGGCGCGAGCTTCGAGGTGATGCGGGTGCGGATCCAGTTTGGGTCCCACCACTCGAGGGGGTTCACGAAGACGCCGTCCACCAGGACGGAAAAGTGGAGATGATCCCCTTCGGCCAGTCCGGTCTCGCCGGTGTGGCCGATGATCTGCCCGCGCGTCACATGCTCGCCCGGCTTGACGGCAAAGGAACTAAGATGGCCGTAAAGGGTCTGCAGACCGCAGCCGTGATCGATGAGGATGGAGTTGCCGTAGATTCCGAAGTAGTGGGCAAAGACCACGACGCCGCTGTTGGCCGCCGGAATGGGCGCGTGGTCGACGGAAGCCAGATCAAAACCAAAATGAACTTCATGATCTACGAACTGGCCCTGGTAATAGAAGGTTCTGCGATCACCAAAATGCGCCTCCGCCTCTGAGTCAGGGAGACGGAGGAACGTGCCTTTCCACAGGAATCGGGGGGCTGTCTTTTGTGAATACGCAACCAGCAACTGCGAGTCAATCATGGCCAGTCGCGTGTCAAGCATCAGGAAATTCTTCACAAGACTTCCCTGATTGCGCAATTCAGGGGTGTGGCTGAGGATCGCGGGCACGGCGCGCTCCAGAAAGCTTTTCGGCAGGACGAGTCTGCGCTTGCGGAACTGCTGTGGAACAAAAGTGCAGGGAAAAGCAGTAACCGTCTTGTTGCCCACCTCGTCGCTCGCAACGATATAAGCCGTGGTTTTCGCGTTCATATCGTACGGAAAAGCGAAGAGGCACATGCGCGTGTCGGGCAGAGACGGCTTCACCGGATAGCTTGGGAAATAGTAACTCCCTACCTGGATTCCCGACCGGGTTGCGCCCGGAGAAACCTTGAAGATCACCAGGTTGCATCCACCTTGCGCCACGTAAACCTGCGAGGTGAGGTCTTCGATCTGAGGTGGATGAAGCTGAACGGGCAGGTTGAGCCTGACCTCGCTCCTTCCCCCCCGAAAGAAGCGTCCCCATGAGTCGTTGGTGGCCACAATGTCGAGCGCCGCGCGGCCTTCCTTCAGGTCCGGAATACTCTGATGGCTGATTTGCGCCTTAAAGACGCCGCCGCTGGCGGCTCGCTTCGCCCAGAATTTCCACCACGGCGGAGAAGGAACATTGTGAACTTGACTGACTAAAGGAACTGAAAAGGTCCTGCCGCCCTGTTGGATGCTGAGACGTACACTCTTCAGCGAATGTGCTTTATCTTGGACGGTGAATTCAATCGTCGTCTTTTTCCCGATGCCTTTAATCTGTTGGCTGAATTTGATGACAGGAGCCTCGTGACTGAAAATCTTCCATCCGAAAATACTGATTGCGGCTATGAAGACGAGAAATATGAAAATCAAGCCTTTGCCTAATCCCTTGTCCGACCCTTGATGAAACCTCAAGTTACAGCCTCCCGAAATTGCTTGTTCATACTGCTTCAAGAACTATACCATTCTCCGAAAAAAGCTGTGGCACGGCAAAAACGGTGATGTTTCTTGATACCCCACGGGACCGGGTGCCACCAACAAAGCTGGCTTGGGCCAGCTAAACGAGGTTGCTTTCAGTCGCCCGCTCTTCGCATCAATATTCCTTGACACAAAAGGATTGGTCATTCCGTTGGTCCGGTGCAGGAGCGAGTTCAGGAGACAAAACGGACAGGGCATAAGCTGGCTGGAATGCGGGCGCGGCAGCCGGCAGTGACCGTCGTGGTCAGAGGGTTCCTGCATGCAGCGAGAGGCTGTGTGGCGGGTCATACGACGGACCGGGAGGCAAGCGAGGACCACCTGGTCGCATCGCAGTTGATCGCGCCCGCGACGAATGACACGGCTTTACTGTTGCCCACGCGGCTCAGCGGGACGGGTAACGGGAACCTTTCAGCCACCAGTTGCCTTGCGCCTGGCCGGACTGCCACCAGCCGGACACTTCTTCGACGAGAGTTCTTTCGAGCATGTCCCGAAGGGTCTTGCCGCGCCAGTGTTCGAGGTCCGCGCCCCAGGAGCCGGCGAGTGATTCGCCCACCGCGGTGCGGCCGAACCAACGGCCTTCCCAACTCCGGCTATTCTTTTCCGCCCGCCATGTTCCCTGGAGAGCCATCTGCCCGGCGCTTGTAAGTGTCCAGGTCCCTTCGGCTATATTGGGGTGGTGAGGCAGTGTGCCGCCCGTCCAGCTTCCGTGCAGCACTCTTCCCTTGCCGATGGTGGCGATCCAGGTTCCGTGGAACACCTGCTGAGCAGGCTCCTGGGCGGGCGCGCAAACGGAAGCCAGTGCGGCAATGAGCAGCAGGCAAAGTGCGACGGGGAGTGCTTTTCGAATGGCGTTCCTCCGGGCAAGTGTCTAAGAACGCTACGAATCCTCTTGCCCAGCCCGGACCTGCCGGTCACCCTTCGCCGGGTGAAAATTGGGAGGTCAAAAGGGGCTCGTGCGTTGCTGCATGGCTAAAGCCATGCCCTGGGGCGCAGCCAAACGGATCTCTTTCCTGATGCTGAGTGAGCCTCAGGCGCCGGGTTTGTCCTCTTTGGCTTTGCGAGCCTGCCACATGTCGAAGGCCTTTTCAAGGGTCGATTCGAGCACGTCCGGCATGCGTTCGACGGTGCGGCCGAGAGAGCCGCCGGGTCCCAGGCGATGCACGCTCAGTTCGGATCCGCGAACCGCCACGAGCGCGACAGGGGTCATGCGAATGCCGCCGCCCCCACCGCCGCCTTCGCCCGTGCAGCCCTTTTTCACATCGGCTTCGCCGGCCCCGCCGCCCGCTCCAACTCCCAGCGAAACACGGGAAATGGGAACGATGACATATTCACCCATGGTGATGGGCGCGCCCACAATGGTTTCGGTCTTTGCCAGATCCTTGAGATCTCCGATCAGGCTCTTGAGAATGTCTTGTGCCGGATTCACGATTTCCTCCTTCGCTACAGTTAGTTTGCTGACTGCTGTTGCGGCCGGGCGGCCGGTAGGGCCCGCCAGACTTTGAACATCGCCCCGTAGGGCAGGCTGAACACGAAAAATAGAAGCGCCTTGAAAACGCGATGCGGATGAAGGCGCAACTCGAGGAAAAAGCTGTTTTCACCCGTGAAGTTGACCTGCACGCCTGACCGCAGTCCCCTGCCGGACGCCGCGAGCGCACCCGCCAGCATCCCGTTGAGCGCGGGATCCGGCAACGAGACCTCGCTCATCCACCGGGACAGGTCAACCGAGCCGATCATTCGCCGGACCAGTTTCGCCACCTGCTGGGCCAGTGCGTGTCGAATGACGGAATCACCCATGCAGCGCAGGAAGAAACGTCCGCGCGCACGGCGCTTCTCGTGTGCCTTAGAAGTTTTGATCGTCTGCTTTGCAGGTTTTTGGGGCCGGAGCGGAACCGCCTTCTGGAAAACCCAGAGGCGCTTTTCTCCCGCGGTCCCCGGCAGCGGCATCAGAAATTGCAGCACGAACAGCCAGCGAAGCCGCACCTGGCGGTTGCGCGAATCAACCGCAACAACCACCGGGCTGAACACGACGATCGCCAGCAGGGAAACTGCGACGCAGAGTACGATCAGCAAAATTTCCACGACCGGCCTCCTGTTCCTTTCCGGGCGCTAGCATTCCCGCTTCTGGTTTTTGCTCCTCGTCAGAATTCTACGCCTGTTGCGGCACGGACTCCACCCCGGATTGGTCAAGACGGACTTGCCTCCGATCCCACCGCTTTTCCGCTCCGCGCACCGGGGTTTTGATTCGGGGCACCCTGGCAGGAGGTGGCAATCATGAAGAAGGGGGTTCTTCACGATCTGTACATCCCTTTGTTTCAGCCTGGCAGCGTTTGCACAGCCTCAGGCCATCGTCAGGCCTCCGTCCACATCGAGCCCCAGTGGGCCGCCATGCAATGGCTTCAGCTTCTGGATTCCGGACGTTACGCCGCAAGCTGGAACCAGGCCGCAAAATCGTTTCAATCCAGGATCAGAAAAAGTCAGTGGGCGGCTGGAATGAAAGAGCTGCGCACGCGCTTAGGGAAGGTTGCGTCCCGCAACTTCCAAGGCATCAGCTACCTTGAGAACCCTCCCGGCATTCCCACGGGCAAGCATGTGGCTTTACAGTACACGGTCAGCTTTACCAGGGGAATCAGGGCTGACGAAGCGGTATCAATGATCCAGAAGAACAATGGCGAGTGGTGCGTCTGTGGTTACTCTATTGCTCCCACCAACATCGCTCGGCCTCTTTGATTAGAGTTGCTGAATCACCGCAGAAGCGAATTCCGCTGTGGTATTTTTTCCGCCCAGATCCGGCGTGCGCACCTTCTTTTCGCCGGTTACCTTCTTAAGCGCTTCCATGATGCGCCGGCCGGTTTCAGGTTCTCCCAGATGTTCCATCATCAGGGCGGCGGCCCAAATGGTGGCGATGGGGTTCGAGATGCCGCGACCTTCGATGTCCGGAGCGCTGCCGTGTACCGGCTCAAACATCGGAGGGCCCAGCCGCTCCGTGGGGTTGAGATTGGCGCTGGCGGCAAGTCCGAGGCTGCCCTGGAGCGCCCCGCCCAGATCGGTAAGAATGTCGGCAAAAAGGTTGGAACCAACCACGACGTCCAGGCTTTCCGGATGCGTGATCATGCGAGCGGCGAGTGCGTCCACGTGATAGTTGGCCACGGTGATTTCAGGATAATCCTTAGCCACGTGGCGCAGGACTTCATCCCACATCACCATGGTGTACTGCATGGCGTTCGATTTGGTGGCGCTGGCTAAGCTCTTGCGCGGGCGGCGCCGCGCGAGATCGAAAGCGTAACGCAAGATACGCTCCACGCCCTTGCGTGTGAAGACCGATTGCTGCACGGCAACTTCGTCCGGTGTGCCCGGTTTGAAGCGGCCCCCAATTCCACAGTATTCCCCCTCAGAATTTTCGCGGACGAAAAGCATGCGAATATCGTCTGCCGTCTTGAACCGCAGAGGCGAATCGAGGCCGGGCAGAAGTTCGACAGGGCGCAGATTCACATAAAGGTCGAACCCAAAACGGATCTGTAGCAGCAGGTCGCGCAGGGAAATGTGGTCCGGCACGCTGGGATGGCCGATAGCGCCGAGCAGGATGGCGTCAAAAGGGCGCAACTTCTCCAGACCGCCTTTGGGCATCATACGGCCGGTGCGCAAGTAATATTCGCAGCCCCACTCGAAGGGTTCAAAGGTGAAGGTAAAGCCGCTGGCGGAGGCCTCGAGGACCCGGACGGCTTCCGGTACAACCTCTTTGCCAATGCCGTCACCAGGAAGAAGCGCAATGTGATAATTTTTAGCCATGCGCTCGATTCTACACGGAAACTCAAAGTGCTGCCGTCACCAATTGTCCTGTGCCTCGGCCCTCAGGGTTTGACGTGGTCACAGGCGGGATTCTTGCGGGAGCCCGGAATCCAGTACCCAGGATTGGATTGGCGCGCACAACACGCCTGCGCAGTTGCCGGATTGGCCGCAGAGTTCCGATGCAGCAACTAAAACGGTTTCAAGGCGGTTGGATCCGTGTCGTTCCTGGCTTCTTCCACCATGTGCTCGCCAAGGAGGTCCCAGCTCACGAAGTGGCCGCCGGCGAGCGGAGTGCCGTGGTCGGGATTGTAGCATTCGTTCATTCCGCCGGTAGTTTCAAGGTCGCGCACCAGCAGCTCCTGCGTCCGTTCAGCCAGTTCGAGCGCCTGCTTGTTGTAACCGTAATTCATGAGGCCATGCATGATGAGGTAATTCGAGATGACCCACACCGGCCCTCTCCAGTAGCCGTGAATCGGGTCGTAGAGAGGTTCGTTCGGTGAAAGAGTGCGAATCCCATAAGGAGCCCAGAATTCCTTGGGATTTAGAATGTGCTCCTCGATCATCCGATGGGCCTGAGCCTGGGTGGCGATGCCGGCCCAGAGCGGCACAAAGTCCGTCCATGTCAGAATGTGGATTTTCTTTCCGGTCCTGGCATCAATGTTCAAGAACGTGCCTTCGGTACCGGACCACATGTCGTCGCGGATCTTTGCCCGCAGGGCCGCCGCCTTGGCGGAATACTCGCTTGCGTCCTTCGTGTAGCCGAGCTTGGCCGCCAGCAGCGACATCGCAAGGTATTCGCGATAAATGTAGCACTGCAGATCCACACCTTCGGTCACATCCGCCGGGCGGTCAATGACAGCCGGATTGTTGTCGACTCCGCTTTCAACTCCGTTGAACCAGAGGAAAAAACCGTCGGGCGCGCGCCGCGTGTTTTCCCAAAATTGGAGTGTCTCAGCGAGTTTCTTGTACCAGGGCTTCAGCCACTCGACGCTTCCCGCAGTGAGCGAAGCCCGATACGCCGCCTGCGCCAGAAAAGGCTTGCACATTTCGGGCAGCGCCCAGAGGCCATCGGGCGAGACCTCGCGTGGAATGTACCCGGGATCGTCGGCGTTTTGGCCCACGAAACTCAGAAAATCCTTGACGGAATTTTCCAGGGGTGTCGCTTCGTGGTTGTAGCTGAGCGCGACGCCCATGAAATAAGTGTCCCAATCAAAGAGTTGAAAATAGGGACCGCTGGGAACCAGATAGGGATATTTGAGCAATCCCCTGGGCGGCTTCACGATTCCTTCTTTGACCTTGTACTTCCGGAACAGACGCGAGATCTCAGTTTGGCTGCGAGCTGAGGCCGTCACTGCTCCTCCCATGACGAAAAGTGCGGCCAGAGCGATAGAGATTCCTGAACCGTGTGAAATGCGCAGCAGACGTTTGCAGATGTGCAATAGTTTCCTCCACCGGTATCCCGGTTTAGACTCGGCAAGACGACGTCGAAGCATCGCTTATTCGCAAGATCTCCGAACGCGCAATTTGATGTTCATTGTCTTCATAAGTGTTGCTTCAGGCAGGAACTCGCACGCGTGCCGGAGCTCCACCAAGCGTCACTCGCGCTGAATACGGCGGCGCTGGTACCGTTATCTTAAGCGAATTCGTCGAGCATGCGAAATTTAATGACTCAAGAAAAGAATAAGAATAACGAAACTTGTAATCAGCCGCGCTAAGGGAATATTCAGATACGGCTTCCTTTCTGCAACCTTTCGCCGCAAGCGCTGCATCGCAAATATATGCGTCGTGATTCTTTGGGTCGGGAAGGAGCGAAGACCGGCTACCGGGGTGCTTAAAGTGTTCACTGAAACAGTTTCCTGGTGAACAGTAGAAAGCTCACGAAGAAAGGGCGAATGGACTTATCTTCAGCAATGACTCCAAGCGTGTGCGTTTTCAAAGGTCCCCGTAGGTCAACCGCAAAACGGGTGCGACGGAAGAGAAAAGGTCGCGTATCCGCTAACCATCCCATTCTACAAAAGTCGTTGTGTGGCGCCGAAAGGCTGATCGCAATGGCCGGTTGAATGGTTTCAACTGATATAACCTTCAAGGCTATATCGCGTTATGGGATAGACAATCCGTGAATTAACAACCTAGTGACCAAAGAAAGGCCTGTTGCAGGCCGAAAGGGATTAGTTTGCCTGCTAAAAGGAGGTTTGCGTGAAAGTAGAAATGAAACATTGGATTCTTGCGCTTGTGGGCACGTGTCTTGTTTGTCTTGTGCCTGTGCACCTGGCATTCGCCAGCGCAAACGCAGGAAACATTATCGGGACGGTGACCGACCCAACGGGAGCGGCAGTCCCAGGGGCGCAGGTGAGGGCAACAAACGTTGCCACGGGAATCACCACGAGGACAGAAACAAACCATACCGGCAACTATTCCGTATTGCACTTGTTGCCGGGAAATTACACGGTGACCATCACGAAACAGGGCTTTCAAACCACAATTCAAAGACACGTCACGGTGGCTGTGTCAACCTCGACTCCGGTCAATGTGACTCTCAAGGTGGGTGCTGTTTCGGAGCATGTGACCGTGAACTCGGCCCCACCCCTGGTTGAAACCACTAACGCCGAAGTTACCACGCGGCTCAGCTCCCACCTAATTCAAAGCATTCCCATCTCCGGCCGGAATTTCACCAAGTTTGAGGAGCTTTTGCCTGGTGCCGTCGTGAACAACTTTCAGCATCCGCTGAACGAGAATCCCGACGACGACATCCTGGTGAACACCAACGGCCAGGATTACGATGCGAACAACTTCATGATCAACGGAATGTCCGACAATGACGCTGTCCTGGGGATTTCTGTAATCAATCCCCCACTCGATTCCATACAGGAAGTCAAAGTGACAACGTCCAACTACGATGCCCAGTTCAGCCAGGCCGGGGGCTCGGTGATTCAGGTGGAGACCAAGAGCGGCACCAACCAAATTCACGGGTCGGCATTTGAATATCTCCAGAACAATGTATTCCAGGCGCGCGACCCGTTCACGCAAGGGCTCCATGCTCCGGGCACGCCCTCACCTGCACACCGCGGGATTCCTGAATTGCGTTTTAACCAGTTCGGTGGATCGATCGGCGGACCGATTAAGAAGAACAAAATGTTCTGGTTCGGTGACTTCCAACTGAACCGGGAAAACCTGGGCGGCTCGGTTCTGACGCGAGTGCCGACGGCATTGGAGCGACAGGGGAATCTGAGTGACCTGGGCGTTCCCATCTACAATCCCACAACCGGAAATGCCAGCGGGAGTGGGCGGGCGCTGTTCCCCAACGCCACCATTCCCCAAAGCATGATCGCTCCCCAGGCAACGAAGCTGATGGATTTTCTTCCGTCGCCCAACATTGCGGGTGCAACGGGAGCCGCGCCCAATTACGCGGTTTCTGGCGTTAACCATTACGACACCAATCAATTTGATCTTCGGTTTGATCAATATGTGACCAACAAGTTGAACTACTTCGGCACCTACAGCTACGCAGGTGTCAATGTGCTGTCTCCCGGGGCCTTCGGACTTTATGGCGGACCCGAGATTTCTCCAACAGGGGTCAACATGTACGAAGGTCAGTCCAATGACCTGCTGGAGGACGCTGAGTTCTCCTTGAATTATGTGTTCAGTCCCACTCTTTTGGCCGATTTCCGGTTTGGTGGCATGCGCTATCACATTGTGGAGAACGCTCTTGACTCTCATACCAGTCTGGCGCAGCAGGTTGGCATTCCCGGAATCAACGTTTCGCAGTTGTTCGGCAGCGGCGGACTGCCCGATCTCTATATCAATGGCACCGGCGCGTTCGCAATGGGCTACCAGTGCAACTGCCCGCTCCATGAAAACGAAAATGTCTTCGCGTGGGTGACGGACTGGACCAAAATCGTCGGCAATCACACCATCAAGTGGGGCGCCCAAATCCAGTCAGCCTCGAACTTGCGCCTTCCGAGTGATAACCATCGTGCAGGTGTTTACCAGTTCAATCCCAGTGTGACGGCCTCAGCCATTGATCCTAGCGCGGGCTCAGGACTTGCCAGTTTCCTCTTAGGCGATCCCAGTTCTTTCGCCCGGTTTGCCCAGGTCTCAACCAATCAAATGGACATGCAGAAACGGATGTTTTACTACGTGCAGGACACCTGGCGTGCAACTCACAAGTTGACGCTAAGTTACGGCCTGCGCTGGGACACCTGGTTCCCGGACACCTCGCTCCGCGCCGGACAGGGAGGCCGGTACAGCATCGCGAACAACCTGGTTTTCATCCCCGGTATTGGCGGGAATTCCCTCAGCGCAAACGGACATACGCAGTGGGGCAACTTCAGCCCCCGCTTTGCAGTTGCCTATGCCCTTAATCACAATACTGTGATTCGCACCGGATGGGGACGCAGCTATTATCAGGGAACATTTGGCTGGACGTTCAACAACCTGGCGGCCGACATCTACCCTTCTATCGTGAACCAGCAGATCAATTCGGCCTCTGAGTTCTTCCCTGTTCAATTCAATAACCCTAGCCTTGTGTCGGCAGCTCCCTCAATTGGTACCGCGCCGCCCTTGCCGGTCTTCCCGGCAATTCCATCCACGGGCGTCATTCCTCTGGCCAACGGGATCAGTACTCCTTACCTGCCTGCTAACCAGAAGATACCCTACGTCGATTCCTACAACTTCACGATCGAGCATCAATTTTCGCGTGGTATTGCGATGCAGGTTGGCTACGTCGGCAACCAGGGGCGCGATCTGAACATGGGGTGGAACATGAATGAGCCCATTCCGGGCCCCGGCTCATATACGTCCCGCCAACCGTACTACGCGCTGTTCGGACTCACCCAGACGATCTTCGACAAGTGCGACTGCGAAAGCAGCAACTACAATGCTCTCCAGGTGCAGGCTACGAAGCGGTTCTCTCACAATCTGTCGTTCATCGCGAATTTCACCTGGCAAAAGGCATTGGACTACGGCGAGTTTGGCACGCCGACCGATCAGTACAACACCATGCTGGATTACGGTCCGGCTACCTTTAATCGCCCCTTTGTTCTGACCATCGGGCACACTTATTTCCTGCCTATTGGCAAGGGCCAGCGATTCGCCTCGAATGTGACCGGGCCGCTGGGGCAGATTATTTCCGGCTGGCAATGGAGCGGCTTCACCACCTGGGAGGACGGGTCGCCTCTCAACGCCACGCTGGCCAGCAACGCTTCGCTGAATTCCTTCATGAGCCTCCGGCCCAATCAAATCAGCAACCCATTGGTCGGCACTCCACATAACAGAAACCAATGGTTCAACCCGGCGGCGTTTGCTGTCCCTGGTCTTTACCTTTTCGGCAATGCGGGCCGCGACGCTATCAATGGGCCTCATCTGTTCTCAGCCGATTGGTCGCTCTCGAAAAACTTTAAGGTCACCGAGCGGCTCAACGCTAAGTTCAGTTGGGAAGTGTTCAATGCCTTTAACAACACCAACCTGGCCAATCCCAGCAACACCAACATCGACACTCCAACGGCCGGGCTCATTACTGACGTGCAAGCCCCTATGCGGAACATGCAGTTCGGTTTGCACCTGAGCTGGTAATTCCCACATCAACCCCGAAGGGGCCTTGCGGAAGTGAGGCCCCTTCAACAATATTTCCTGGAATCGGGAGGGTTGCGGGATGGCGGCAGGTTTCGTGTCTCGAAAGTCACTGACGATATACGCGCGCTGCCGGTTTGCGGTAGTTCCGATCCTGATCATTCTACTGATTGCGCCCGCCTGGGCCGCGACGGTACCGTCCGAAACTTCCGGAACGGCCGTGCCGTCGGCAGCCGTCCTGGATACCTTTCAGTTTTCGACGCACATTTATTCGAGTTATTTCCCCACGCTGCTCGGGAACGGGTATCTTTCGGCCTCGACGCCTTGGAACGGAGCGTCGCCCTCGGAGGCGACTCTGACCGGGCTCTACGACGACCTCGAGCAGAATTCCTACGTCTATCAGGCACTGATTCCTTCGTGGGACAATTTCAACTACTGGGACGGTTCGCACTGGCTCAATCAGCTCTCGCCTGAGTCAATCCACCTTCAAAGCTACCTTCAGACCCTGGACACGCGCCGTGGCCTGCTGACCACCCGCTACGAATGGATTGACGAGAGCCATCTCACCCACGTTGTGATCCAGGAATTCCTGGACCGGCAAGATCCTCACCTGGGCGTGATCAGGATCCGGCTGACGCCGGAGTATGGAGTCACGGTAGGTCCGGTCACCTTCTCTTTTCCTCTCGGAGGCACGACCGGACCACCCTTCATCTGGGAAGGAGCGAAGCTGCCGGGAGCCATCCCAATCCGCAAAGTACATGCTGACAGCGACCTTCACGGCTTCGTCGCCGATTCCGAGACGCGTGATGGAAAGATACAGGTCGCGGAAGCCGTCCGCGTAGCCTTGCCTTCAAACCTGCCACCGGTCCATCAGGTCAACCTGGGATTTTCAGCGAACCTCACAGAACCTGCCCTTAACGTCAAGTTCATCGTCCACAAAGGGCAGACCTACACGTTCACCAAATTTGTAGCCGTAGAAACTTCGCTCAATTCGAAGTCGCCTTCAGCAGAGGCACAGGCCGTCGCGAAGGAAGCGGCGCGCACGGGATTCAAGACCATTCTCAGACAGCATGAAGCCGCCTGGCAGAAGCTCTGGCAAACAGACATCGTGATTCACGGAGATGTGGAAGCGCAGCGGGCCGTCCACGCGGCCATGTATTACTTGATGTCGGAACTGCGGTCCGGTGCAAGCTGGAGCCTGCCTGCCATGGCTTTGCCGTCACGCGCCTACCTGGGCCGCGTCTGGTGGGATGCAGACACCTGGGTTTTTCCCGGCATGCTGGTGCTCCATCCGAAACTGGCCCAATCGATTGTCGCCTACCGATGTGAGCGCCTGGCGGCCGCCGAACAGAATGCCAAAATGCGCGGCTATCGCGGCGCACTCTTCCCGATGGAGTCCGCAAGCACCGGGATGGAAACCGCCCCGGAATGGAGCAGCGAAATCCACGAGACCGGTGATGTCGCCATGGCGCAGTGGCGCTACTATCAGGCGACGGGCAACCTCAACTGGCTTCGCCGTTGCGGCTATCCGATCATCAGTGAGGTCGCGAACTTCTGGGCCAGCCGGGTGACCTACGATCGGAAGAATGGCCACTATGAAATCCTCCACGTCACGGGCCCGAATGAAGCCATCACTGACGTCAACAATGACAGCTATACGAACGCCATTGCTCGAAAAACAATGGAAGTGGCAACCGAGGCCGCCCACCTGCTGGGAGAAACTCCCAATCCCGAATGGGCACGTATCGGTCCGAAAATTCTGATCCCCTTCAATGCCAAGAGGCAGGTCCACTTGGAGCATTCCGGCGATTTGCAGGAGAAGTACGCTCAGGGGCTCATTCTGATGACCTACCCGCTGAGCATGAAGTTTTCTGACACCGTCAAGCGGAACGACCTTGACGCCTGCCTGAAAACATTCGGGAAGCCCGGATACTCGGTGGGCATGATGGTCAACTTTTATTCGATTGTTGCCTCGGAACTGGGGAAACGCGATCTGGCTTACAAGCTTTTTCTCTCCATGATTCGCTCTTACGCACAGCCGCCGTTCGAGGCGATGACGGAGACGCCGAGCAACGGCCGAGCGGTGTTCCTGACGGCAGAAGGGGCGTTCCTGCAGCAGGTCATTTTCGGTTTCACAGGCCTGCGCTTCACCAACCAGGGCCTGAAGGCCAAGTATCCGCCGCTCCTGCCGCCCACCTGGCAGTCGCTGGAATTGCGCGGAATCAAATCGCGGGGAAAAATCTACGACATCCGTGTGACCTCAGCGAATAAACTCGTCATGCAGCAAGTGGCCCCGTGAAGATCCCATTCCAGCTTTCCTCGGGGTGCAACATGGTCAAGACTCCATCAACATCCCGTTCACTGAAACCCCGAGAGGAGAATAGACGATGACGATTTCCAGACGTTCATTTATGAAAGATGTGGGAATATTCGCGGGACTTTCGTCGGAAATTCCGGAACTGTTTGGAAGCGTGACTCCAGAGATGAGCTCCGGTCAGGCCTCATCCACGGGGACGGCTCAGCAACCTATTCCCCGGATTGTGGTCAGAAACTTCACCGAAAAGTTCTACCCGGCCTACCTGAGCAACGGGCTGATCGGAATCCGTCCGGGGCCGAACCCTCTAGTTCCCGCCAAGTCGATGGTGAACGGGTTCGTTTATACCGACATCCCCTACAGGATGGTGAGCCTTTCTCCAGCGCCGTACCCGCTGACAACGGACTTCCGGGTGAACAATTTGAACCTCCTGAAGCATCCTGAACTGGTCAAGGTTGAACAACAAACTCTGGACATGGCCAGCGGCGAACTGCTCACGGAAATGACCTTCACGCCGTCGGGCAGTGTTACGCTGCACTTGCGGGTCCTGCAGTTTGCCTGCCGGGCTGTGCCTTCGCTCCTGTGCCAGATGGTTACCTTCACCGTCTCATCCGATGCGAAGGTTGAGATCCTTGCCGGGATTGACGCTGCCGATTTCTCTGGCTCTGTTTACAGCACCCGTCCGCCCGAGCGCACCGAGATTGATCTGGCTGTGGGCTACCTCAGCCAGGGAGGACTGAGCAAGCTGGGAGTTGCTGTGGCCGCGCCAGTGAGCGGAGATTTCAGGATCCTCGGCCCGCAGGTGACCGGTCGGGCGTCTTTTGCCACGGGATTCGGGCTGGATGCCCAAGGCGGCCGGACGTATCGCTTCCCAACGATTGCCGCGATGGTCTCGGACTTCTACCAACCCGCGCCGGAGCAGGAAGCCATCCGCCACGCCAAGTGGGGCGCCATGCTGGGATTCGATGACCTTCGCCAGCAGAGCCGCGAACAGTGGAACGGCCTTTGGGAATCCCGCGTAAGAGTTTATGGTGACTCGGATTCACAACGAGTTCTCGATTCAGCATTCTTCTATCTGCATTCGAGCCTTCATCCCTCCAATAAGAATGGCATGGCTCCTTTCGGCCTTTCGCAGTTCGATTATTACCACGGCCACAGCTTCTGGGATACGGAAACGTGGTCGCTGCTTCCGATCACGCTTGCATCGCCGGCCACAGCGAAATCGTTGCTTGAGTTCAGAGTTCGAGGACTTGAGAATGCGAGGCGGCTGGCGGCGCTATACGGCTACCGTGGAGCCCAGTTCCCGTGGGAAGCCAGTCCCATTGACGGCGCTGACGTCACGCCCACCTTCGCCGGCACGGGCTGGGAAGAGCAACATGTTACACCGGATGTCGCTCTGGGCTTCTGGGAACATCAGATGGCGACCGGCGATGAGGAATTTCTTCACAAAGGAACCTGGCCTGTGCTGCGCGCGGTTGCCGAATGGATCGAAAGCCGCGGCGTGCACACTTCGAAGGGATTCGAGATCCTGCACATTATGGGGCCGGATGAAGGCGTTCAGAATGTCAACAACAACTCATATGTGAACGTGATCTGCCGCATGGTACTGGAAGCAGCCGTGAGTTGCGCCTCAATGGTAGGAGCCAAGCCGCCGGCATCCTGGGCCAGGATCGCGCGGTCGATGGTGATCCCGATTGACAAAGCCCGGAACATCGTCCTGCCCTATGACCATCCTGGCAAAGGCCGGGAATATTCCCTGGGCAATATGGCCATGCTCACGGTTCACGATCCGCCTCTCAACCGCCAACTGCTGAAGAACACTTATGATTATGAAGCGAAACTTCGCGCTCAGCGCCCTCAGGGAATTGGGTTTGCTCTGGACGCGGTCGCAGCAACGGCCGCATTTTTCGGCTATCGGAGCGAGGCGGCAAGACTCTTCCGCGAATCCTGGCAGAACGTGTGGGTGGAACCTTACGGTATGATCAAGGAAGCTCAAAGTGAGGATCACGCCTGCTTTCTCACCAACTTCGGCTCGTTGCTTCAAACCGCCATGTTCGGGTTTACGGGAATCCGCGCGGCCGCCCCTGGGTGGGCCAAGTACCCAGCCACGCTCCCTGACGGGTGGACGCGGATCGAGATTGACCGCGTGTGGCTGGGAGGCACAGCTTACAGGTTGATTGCCCGCAATGGCCAAAAAGCAGAGTTGTTAAAAACGTGAACGCGTTGACACGAACGGTTTCCCCCGCGCAACTTCGAGCAGCGTGCCGGTGGCGTGCCGATTTGTCTTGCTAAGGTTCCGGGCGTGAGGTTGACGCAGGGGGGGCGCTGGCATAGGATTTGTGGAAATGGTGAGCCGAATTCCAAGGACGTACTGCTGACTGCCTTGAAGAAATCAGCGCTCTTGAAAAACAACCCGGAGAGATTGCGCGAGATATCACGCAGAGATTTTGTTCGAACCTGCGCTGCGGGAGCTGCTAGCCTTGTCTCAAGCTCCTCACTGCTGGCTGGAGCGACCGCTTCAGGGAAGCTCGCGGTCCAATCCGGTTCGGCGTGCCGCCTTATCCCATTGAACCAGGACTGGCTCTTTGGCGGCAAACTGAACAGGGCTGGCCTCGAGCCAGGGTTCGACGACGCGGGCTTTGAGCGTGTCAGCCTTCCGCACTGCGTGGCCAAGCTCTCCTGGCAAAACTGGGACCCGGCGGACTGGGAGGCCGAGTGGCTCTACCGGCGCCACTTTGCATTGCCGCAGGAGTTGAGGAACCAACGCATCTTCCTGCACTTTGACGGGGTCATGGTCGGCGCGACTCCGGTGGTCAATGGCCACGAGTTGCCAAAACATCTGGGCGGCTACCTGCCTTTCCAATATGAGATCACGCACTTGCTGGCTGCAAGGGAGAACGTGCTGGCCGTTGCCCTCGACTCCCGCTGGAGCAACACGCCTCCGGAGGGATCTCCGCGCGGGCCAATATCGATTGACTATCTTGAGCCAGGAGGCCTTGTGCGGCCCATCAGCTTGCTCGCCGTGCCGCAGGTTTTTGTCAGCGAGGTGTTTGCCAGACCCGTTAAGGTTCTGGATTCGGACCGGCGGGTGGAAGTGAGTTGCTCGATCGACGCGGCCAGTGTGCCGGCTCGTCCTGTGCGAATCGAGGCTACGTTGATGAAAGGGGGACGCGTGATTGCTCGCGCTTCCCGACACTTGACCATCAACAAGCAAGGAGAGACGAATGTTACGCTGACCTTGGCGAACCTAGGCAACGTGAAGCTCTGGGATGTAAACGCCCCGCACCTGTACGATGTCAGAGTCACGCTCTCCGCAAATCATAAGCCGATGCATGAATACCGGACGCGGATTGGTTTTCGCGAGGCACACTTTGAAGTGGATGGGTTCTTTCTCAACGGGCGCCGGTTTGAAATCTTTGGTCTGGATCGGCACGAGCTCTATCCCTATGTTGGCTTCGCCATGCCGCGCCGAACTCTTCGCCGGGACGCGGAACTGCTTCGTCACACCTTCAATTGCAATTTTGTGCGCTGCTCGCACTACCCGCAGTCCGAAGCTTTCGTCGAAGCCTGCAACGAACTGGGCCTGATGGTGTGGGAAGAGCTGCCGGGCTGGCAATATCTTGGCGACGCTATCTGGAAAGAGCGAGCCGTCAGAGACGTGGAAGGCATGGTGCGGCGCGACCGTAACCACCCCGCCGTAGTCATCTGGGGTGTCCGCATCAACGAGTCTCAGAACGATCCTGAGCTTTACCGCAAAACAAAGGCCGCGGCCGATGCTCTTGATGGCTCACGGCCGACCTCGGGCACGATGACTCCTTCTTCCACCAGGAACTATCTCGAGCACCCGGACCATTGGCTCCAGGGTGTCTTTGCGTTTGACGACTACCACGCAAGGCCTGACGGCAGTGTGGACATCGCCAAACCGCTGCCTGGAGTGCCGTACATGGTTGCAGAAGCGGTAGGCCAGTTCAATTATGCGGCCCGCAGCGGCTTCAACGCCACGTACCGGCGGGTGGCTGATGTGGAGCTGCAAATGGCGCAGGCCATCAGGCACGCTCAGGCCCATGACAGGGGCGCGGCCTACCCTCGTATGGGAGGAGTGGTGGCGTGGTGTGCATTTGATTACGGGAGTCTGCTCAATTCCTACCACGCGGTGAAGTACCCGGGAATTGCCGACATCTTCAGAATTCCAAAGCTGGGCGCGTCATTCTACATGGCGCAGGTTGATCCGGAGGTTCGACCCGTGATCGAGCCCAATTTCTACTGGGATTTTGGTCCTCGCACGCCTTCGGGACCGGGCAAAAGAGTTGCGATCTTTTCGAATTGCGAAAGGCTGGAGCTGTTCATCAACGGCAAACACCATGCAACCGTCCATCCGGACCGGGTGAATTTTCCGCGGACCAAGTACCCGCCGTTTTTTACCGACCTCAGCATGGATGGATCAGACAAGCCTGAGCTCCGCATCGACGGCTACATGGGAAAGACGAAGTTGCTGTCGCGTTCCTTTTCATCCGACCTCTCGAAAGACAGACTCCTTCTACGTGCAGACGGTACGGATCTGGCTGGTGACGGGATTGACGCCATTCGACTGGAGTTCATGGCCGTGGATCAATATGGTGCCATGCGCCCATTCACGGGCGGGCAGGTGGCCTTTGACGTCAATGGACCCGGCGTGATCGTGGGTGACAATCCCTTTGACCTGGGGCCGAGCGGCGGCGCCGGAGCCGTCTGGATCAAGGCGGCGAAGTGCCAGGCAGGCCACATCAAGGTTACGGCAACCCATGCCTCGCTTGGGCGCGCATCAGTCGAGATGACTGTATCACCATCCCCTTGCCATAAACTCTGAGCCGTCGGACGGCAGCCCGGGCGCCAACGGCACGCATTTCCCGCGATATATCTTCAGATTGTCAACAATGAATAACCAAAGTTATAAATGGCCCGGCTTTTGGAATGCTGTTGATTTTTCGGCAACCTTTTGCCGGAAGCAGCGCATCGCAAAAGCATGCGTCGGGAACTCTGGGGTCAGGAAGAACTGAAGAACGGCCATGACTTTATCATCTTGAAGTCAGGATAGCCGTTGTCGAAGAAGATCACACAGATCTGACAATGGAGGTGTCCGCAATGGAAGACCAGCGGAGGTCTTGCCTGTTACGCCAAGGTTTACTCGCCATTATTTCACTTGCTGTTGTGCTTGGGTTCTGCCCGGCACGCAGCTATGCTCAAGCTTTCGGAACAATTACCGGAATCATAACCGACCCTACCGGGGCTGTAGTGCCTGGGGCTAAGGTTACAGCCACTGAAACGGGAACTACTTTTTCCCGCACCGCAACTACGGGCAGGAGTGGGCAATACGTAATCCCCAACCTGCGACCGACCCAATACGACCTGACTGTTGAGGCCAAGGGCTTCAAGAGAGCAATCCGGAAAGGCATCACCCTGCTGGCCAACCAACCTGCCACGGAGGATTTTCACCTGCAACTCGGTTCCACCGTCCAGTCCGTAACCGTTTCGGGCGGTGCGCCACTGGTGAACACGACCACACAGACGATCAACGCTGTGGTCGAGCGAAAGCGGATGATCGAGCTGCCTTTGAACGGCCGTAACGCCGTGTCATTAATGACCCTGGTGCCAGGGGTGACCGGCGTCTCGCCTGCGACCGTAACCAGCCAGGGCACGCTGCCCGGCTCAACATACGCCCACATAAACGGTTCTCGAGATAACGAGACCTACTACTCGCTGGACGGCGCGAATTTTGTGGACCAATACTATAATGTCAACGTTCCCTTTCCTTTCCCCGATGCTCTTCAGGAATTCAGCGTGCAGACGGCTAACTACAGCGCCCGTTACGGTGGGGATGCGGGTGGCGTTGTTAACGTGGTGACCAAGAGCGGCAGTAACCAGTTCCATGGGGATTTATTTGAATACGTACGAAACCCGATTTTTGATGCGCGCAATTTCTTTTCGGTAGGCAGAGACCAGCTGAAACAAAACCAATTTGGCGGTACGATTGGGGGTCCCGTTACCATTCCGGGTGTCTACAACGGCCACAATCGCACATTCTTTTTCTTCGGGTTCCAGCGCGAGACGTATCGCGATGTGAGCACGTCACACACTTACGTACCGACGCCGGCCGAGGTAAATGGCAATTTCTCTGCGCTGCTCAGCGCCAGCAATCCTGATAACCCTACGGGCAAAGTCACGCAAATCGACAATCCATGGTCCTTTGCCGTCGGAGCCACCGGTCCCGGCCAGCCTTTCCCTGGCAACATCATCCCTGCCAGCGGACTTGATCCTGCAGCTCTGGACATAGCGCAGAACTATCTCCCGCATGTTGGCGGCGACGGCGGAGTCTTTTACACCCATCCCACCGTGCAGAATACCAACGAGGCCACCCTTCGCATTGACCAGAAGCTAAGTGATAAAGACACGCTGACCGGTCGCTGGTTCAGAGACGCTGTCACCCTCGTGCCGCAGAACCCCGCTGGAAATCTCCTCGGCTACGCTGCCGGATACTACCAGCCGATGAACAACGTCATGATTCAGGAGACGCACACTTTCCGGCCGAACCTGCTGAACCAGGCGAGCTTTACATTCTCGAACGTGCCAACCGCAAAGACTTTCACCAGCAACTCGCCTGATGCGGCGACGTTTGGCGTCCAGCTTCCCTGGCTGCCGACCACTAAATGGATTCAGAACATCAGTGTGGGCGGAGCTTTTGGCATCAGCGGCGGCGCGAAGGGACCTTTCAACAACAAGGACTACGGATTTGAGGACAATGTGAGTTGGGTGGTGGGGCGGCACAACATTGACTTGGGGATGAGTTTTGACCACTCGATCGTCAATCTGGGAGATCAATTCCTCTCGCAAGGGTCGTTCAACTTTAACGCCACAAGCACGAACTACGGCCTCGCGAGTTTCATGCTGGGCTATATGAACAACTTCCGACAGGGCTACGGCGAGTACAAAAACAACCGCAACAATTTCTGGGCGTTCTATTTCAACGACAGTTTCCATGCCACTCAGAGGCTGACTCTCGATTATGGCCTGCGCTACATGCCCTACACGCCGTGGAGAGAAATCAAAGGCCGCGCGGAGGTCTTCAGCCCCGCAAATTACTATGCCGGCGTGCATTCCAGCAAGTTCGTCAACGCGCCCGTGGGCCTGCTGTTTCCCGGCGATCCGGGAGTCCCCTTTGACGGGGTCACCGGCAATTACACAAACTTCGCGCCACGCCTGGGATTTGCTTATGCCTTGACGGGCAACGGCAAAACCAGTATCCGCGGCGGCGGTGGATTCTTCTATGCCACGCAAACCGCCGGCGTCATCAACAACCGCTTTGCGGATATTTCTCCCTTCAGCCCACAGGTCAGCCTGACGCCGTCGCCCGGGCCTTTCAGTGAACCGCTTCGGGGGTATACGGGCTACTATCCATTCCCCTTCACCTATCCGCCAGCCAGCAACACGCCTTTTTCGCTGCCGGACCTTGTAATCACCTATAATCCTGCCCACAAATACCTGGTCCCGGTAACCTACCAGTGGAATTTGGCGGTGCAGCATCAATTCGCGAACAATACGATGCTCCAGGTTGCCTACGTCGGCTCCCAGTCGATCCATAACAAGGAAACCATTGAGCTGAATCCTTGTCCTGTGAACGCCATTACGACATGCAGCGACCCGCTAAGGCTCTTTGCGCCGGATTACAGCACGATCCAGATGGACGGCCAGGATGTGAACTCCAACTTCAACGCCCTGGAACTGACGTTCCAACAGCACGTGGCGAAGAATTTGAGCCTTGATGTCGCCTACACGTATTCCAAAGCGCTGGATAACTTTCCCAATGGCGCCAACAACTACGACATTGGCTCTGATTCCTCCTCCGCGCTGCCCTGGTACGCCGCTGGCCGACATCAATTTGACTATGGTCCAGCGAGCTATAACAGGACGAACAACCTGGTCGTTTCCTATGTCTGGGAATTGCCGGCGCTCTCCGGCACAAACTGGCTTGAGCGGGGAGTGCTCGGAAGCTGGGAGTGGACTGGGATTGTCAGCGCCAGCTCGGGTACTCCGTTCACGATCCTGGCAGGAAAAGACCAATCAGGGACTGGGCTAAACCAGGACCGCGGCGTGCAGGTGGCTGGCGTGAACCCCTCTGCCTCAGGCCCGTGCAGCGGCGAGTTTTGCGTAGGCTATCTCAACAAGGCTGCGTTTGCAGAGCCAGCGCGTGGAACGTTCGGGACGCTGGCAAAGGACAGCTTCACAGGTCCCGGTTATTTTGATTGGGACATGGGCATATTCAAGAATTTCCCCGTGACTGAACGCTACAGACTTCAGTTCCGGGGAGAGTTTTTCAATACCTTCAATACCGTCAATTTCAACAACCCAACCAGCAACGTGAGTTCCGGCGGCTTCGGAACCATCACCGGTGCTAATGACCCGAGAATCGTCCAGTTGGCGCTCAAGCTGTTCTTCTAAACAGACGCGTGCGGGAAGGACTAAGGTCCTGCTACAGGCGCAGAAAGAAATGAGCGGGCAGGTCCGCAAGGGCCTCCCGCTCTTTGCAGGTTGATCAAATCGTCTGCCTGCCTGATAATATGCCCGGCCGCGCGAAGGCAATGGGAGGGGAAAATGATCCGAAAATTGAAGCATGGCACAGTGGCGTTCATGCTGGGAATGGCATGCCTGTTGGTGGGTTGTTCGCGGTCGGGCACACGCCAGCCGGGAGAGGCGTGGCATGCCCCTAAGCCAGCGCGGACAGTTCAATCGCTCGACACGGGCTGGAAGCTGTACAGGGTACGTGGATTCCGCCTGTGGCCTCCTGAACCCGAATTGACCGCTACCCAGATCAAGGAACTGCATTGTCCTGCGCCGGGCAGGGGATGGGATCTGGTCCAGTTGCCTGACGATTACGTTGTCGACGGGAAGATCACCCGCCAGCCAAATGCCGCGATGCTGGTAGGAAACACAGCCGAAGTGAGAATAAATCCTCGTGCCAGGCGGAGCCCCTACGGGGGGCATGGATATCTGCCTCTCTATCCTGCATGGTACCAGCGCGCCATCTCCATTCCTGCCTCCGCCAAGGGCAAGAACGTCTGGCTCAACTTCGGCGGGATCTATCGCGATGCCATTGTTTTCATCAACGGGAAATTCGTTGTGCAGCATCCGAGCGGTTACACCGGGTTTCGCCAGAACATCACTTCTGACGTCCGATACGGGGAGACCAACACGATCTCGGTGTTTGTAGACCCGCGGTGGTTTGAAGGCTGGTTTTACGAGGGCGGGGGAATTTACCGGCACGCGCGGCTGATTATCACGAACAAACTGCAGGTTGCGCCATGGGGGACCTTTGTGATCTCGAAGGTTCCGGGGCCAATTCATTACGGTTCGTCGGAGGGCGATCAGGCGGCGGCAGACCTGACGATCCAGACGACGGTTCGCAACGATCACCGGACGGGTCAAAGCTTCAGCCTGGTGTCACAGGTGATTGATCCAGCCGGAAGGATTGTGACATCGACAACGAACGAAGAGAAGCTGGCCGCCGGGCAAAAGGAAACCTTCACCCAGCACGTTGCGCTGAAGAACGCCCTTCTGTGGTCTCTGCGCTACCGCAATTTGTACCGGCTGGCAACCGCGCTTCGCACAGGGAACACGACGGTTGACAACAAGCTGACGACCTTTGGCATCCGGACCATCCGGTTTGAGCCGGACCACGGGTTTTTCCTGGACGGCCGTCATGTGGAAATCAAGGGGACTGCCAACCATCAGGGTTTCGTGGGCGTGGGCATTGGCGTGCCGAACAACCTCTGGGCATGGCGGATTGCCAAGCTCAAGGCGATGGGGGCCAATGCCTACCGCACCGCTCACAACCCTGTTTCGCAGGCCTTTTACCGGGCGGCCGACCGAATGGGCCTGCTGGTGATGGATGAGAATCGGCATTTGGGAGACACCTATTCACCGAAGACGGCCATGGGCACGCCCTATTCGAACATGTCCGACCTGGATTGGATGATCCTCGCACATCGCAACCACCCCTCCATCATCATGTGGTCGATGTGCAATGAAGAGCCTCTGGAGAAAACACCCTATGGCGCCAAGATGTTTGCTGCCATGAAGGCGGCTGTGAGGAAACTCGACCCGACGCGCCCCACGACAAGCGCGATGAACGGCGGGTACACGAAGGATGGATTCATTTCCGTCGAAGGCATTCTGGGTATGAACTACCACAACAACGAATTTGCCAAGATACACGCCGAATATCCGCACCTTATGATCTACGGCAGTGAGGATATCAACTCAAAAACCTCGCGCGGAACGGTGACCACCAGCCGGGCAACCGGCCGCTGCGCGGAATATGGCTGCTGGATGACTCAGGGTGGAGAACCGAACGGAGGCGTACCCTGGGATTCATGGGCGCCGGTGATGGAAAATCCGTTTGTGGCCGGCGAATTCTTCTGGACGGGATTCGATTATCGGGGTGAGCCGAATCCTTTCAGTTGGCCCGCCGTAACCAGCCAAACCGGGGCGATGGATATGTGCGGATTTCCCAAACCGGCCTATTACTACTGGAAGGCGTGGTGGGGAAAGAAGCCCACGGTTTATGCTTTCCCGAGTTGGAATTTCCCGAAGTCCATGGTCGGGAAAGACATCCTGGTCCGTTGCTATTCCAACTGCGAACGAGTGGAACTGAAGGTCAATGGCAAAAGCTACGGTACGCAGACGATGCCTCGCTACCAATATCTGCAGTGGCACGTTCCGTACGCTCCCGGGGAGTTGGAGACGATCGGATATGACCATGGGCAGGAAGTAGCGAAATACACGGTTCACACGGCTGGGCCGCCGGCGTCGCTGCGGCTGACTGACGAGGTTCACGAGTTGGTGGCCAATGGAGAGGCTGTGGCACCCATTGGAGTGGCCGTGGTGGATGCAAAGGGTCGAGTTGTGCCGGAGGCGGATAATCTGGTCCGATTCTCAGTGACAGGGGCCGGGACGATGGTCGGGACGGGGAATGGTAACCCGTCGAGCCATGAATCCTATGTTGGCAGCAAGCGGAAGGCGTTTCATGGCCTCTGCATGGTTATGGTGAGGGCAGGGAATCATGCGGGAGATATTACCGTCAAAGCGCAAGCTCAAGGGTTGCCGCCTGCCACCGTCGTCATTCGCACTGTTCCAGAGCCCTCGGGAGAGCAGGCTGGATCGTAAACAGCGTCTCGGGTGCGGCAGTTCAAGCTGTACCCAATGCCCGTCACGACCTTCTTTCGGCTGTGTTGTTTTTAGCTTTTTGCCAAGAGTTGAAACAGGAAACAAGAAACTGGAGGGTGATGATCATGCGGCGACGAGATTTTTTGGGAGCAGGAATGGCACTCGCGGCAATGCCTGGAACGGCCGCCTCGTTTGCGGGAGCGAAACCGATGTCCGGGAGCGATGCCCGTGAAGCGGAAACGAACCCGAGCGCAAAGCTGGCTTTGACCCCGCCGATGGGTTGGAACAGTTGGAATCACTACCATCTGAACATCAACGAAGCCATTATTCGCGCGCAGGCTAAGGCGATGGTGGACAGCGGCATGAAGGCACTCGGCTACGAGTACGTGGTGATCGATGGCGGGTGGGAAGGCTACCACAATGCCCAGGGTGTGTTCATTCCGGATATCCTCAAGTTTCCGAATATGAAAGGGCTGTTCGATTACATTCATGGCTTCGGTCTGAAGGTGGGAATTCACGACAGCCCTGGGCCTGTGACCTGTTCGGGGCGCGAAGCCAGTTACGGCCACGAACGGCAGGACGCGGAGACCTTTGCGAACTGGGGCTTGGATTTCATCAAGTACGACTGGTGCAGCGGAAGGCTGGTTTACAAACCGGACCAGATGAAGTCGGTGTACGAAAAATTCCATCAGGACCTGCTGCGGACCGGGCGGCCGATTTTATACAGCATCTGCCAATATGGCATGCAGGATGTGTGGAAGTGGGGAGCATCGGTGGGAGGCAACGAGTGGCGGACCACGGGCGACATTTCGGACAATTATTACCACATGGCTTACATCGGCTTTGAGCAAAATGGCCTTGAGAAATACGCAGGTCCCGGCCACTGGAATAACCCAGGCGCGTTAGAAGTTGGAAATGGGGGTATGACAAACGAAGAGTACCGCACGCACATGAGCCTCTGGTGCATCCTTGCCGCCCCGCTGTTTGCGGGCACTGACCTGACGAAGATGAGTCCGGAAACACTTTCCATTCTGACCAACCGGGAAGTGGTTGCGGTGGACCAGGACCGGGCTGGAATCCAGGGGCATCGGGTGTGGCAAGAGGGACCAATGGAAGTCTGGATGAAACCGCTGGCGGATGGGAGCAAGGCGGTGGGAATGTTCAACCGGGAAGAGGGTGAAATGACCATGACGTTAAGGTTTCAAGACATCGGTGTCGCGGGAGCTGCAAATTTACGGGACCTTTGGGCGCACAAAGACTTGGGGACCTTCAACGGCAGTTACACCACTAAAGTGCCGAGACATGGCGTGGTCATGCTGAAGGTGGAACAGTAACCAATGGACTGAATATGAAGCAGGAAGCATTCCAGCCAGCGGTCTAAATGGCATCGCATACGAAGACCCCGCCTATTCTAATATCTGATATAATACAGCA
>JBJKQK010000016.1:0-9635 GCA_046705285.1 Terriglobia bacterium | reverse complement strand
CATGTGAGCCGCGTTGTTTTCGGTGTTTCCGTAGGGACGGACGCGGTCGCGGATCTTTCCGCCCAGCAACTGATACACCGGCAACCCTGTTACCTTCCCGGTGAGGTCCCAGAGAGCGATTTCGATGGCGCTGACCGCTGCGCCCCAGGGCTTGAATGCTCCCATCCGGCGGATCTTCAGCATTATATTCGCTACGTCCGTCGGGTCTTCGCCTATAAGAAACCTTTTATAAAAGAGCACCATGGGTTTGAGATACGGCTTGGCCGACTCTGCTTGCCCGAATCCGGAAACGCCCTGATCCGTGACGATTCGAACCGTCGGGTTGCGGCCGATGATTGCACACTTAAGGTCGGTGATTTTGATTTTCATGCCCCGATGCGCCGGCGGGCTTTGCGGCGCGGCTTGAACCATTTGCGATTCACCGGCCAACGACGATGCAGCGGCTGCCGCCGAGAGTGATCCTAGAAATCCCCTTCGCGACCATTTGTCCATTATTCCCTCCTGTTGCAGGCATCTCGATCGAAATCCGGCTCGCCATCCCCACGCAAGGCAAAATAATAGTTCGCATTACGTCGCGGTATGAAGACACCGAGGATGAATAAAAACAGGTGGGCCTGCTCGATCGGGCTTGCGGTCCCTGCAGCATTGCCTGCGAGGTGCTACAGATCTGAACCACGCTGCTCTTACGCCACGCTTGACACGGGAAATCTTTCTCGTGGCACCGCTGGGTCAAAGAGCACCCTGCACGCTCAACCCATGTCCCCTGCTCGCGCCGGGCCCATGACTATCACGCCTTGCTCAGGGCAAGGCCATGCATATGGGCAAGCGCATTATATCACAGTAGATAGCCACAGCATGGCCGACATACCGCGCTTTCCGGTTGTGACTTGCAAAAAGCCCATAGCAAAGGATCGCCGCCCTGGCTTCTGGAGCGTCGTCCGCCGGGAAGGTGCAGATTGCAGGATGGGCGGGCACTCGCCGCCGCATGAGTCAAGGTCGCGTTCTGGGATTGCAGGATTGCACACCCGGCCGACGATCGGCAGAACGAAGTGCTGACCATAAAATCGGCCGTGTGCGCTACGTGCCTAGTCGAAGAAGTCGCGATCCTCTTCCCTGAGGTGCGCTTTAGCTGCCTTGACGTTGAAGGTGACACCGAGTCCCGGCTTGTCCCAAACTTCGATGAAGCCATTCTTGACGATCGGGTCCGGCAAGCCCTCGACAATGTCATACCACCACCTGGGCTGGCCCATCGGATACTCGAAACCGATAAAGTTCTGCGGCAGGGTTGCCGTCATTTGCACTAGGGCCGCCAGTCCAATCAGGCCGTCGAAGATTCCGTGCGGAGCAACCAGCATGCCGTGGAGATGGGCGTATTCGGCGATCCACTTCAGTTCTGCCATCCCGCCGCAGTCTGCAGGGTCAGGACCGAGAACATCGACCGCCTGTGTTTCGATGAGATCCTTGAAGTTCTCCCGGAGGTAGATCTCCTCGCCGGTGTGAATCCGGGTTGACGTCATGTCGGTGACCTGCTTGAAGACCTGGGCGTTCGGGTACGGGTAGTAGTCGCCTGTGATCATGTCTTCGAGCCATGCCATGTCATAGGGTTCCAGCGCACGGGCAAACTTGATTGCATCCTTGGGTGTCCAGCCCGGCCCGCAGTCAAGAGCCAGCCCGACGTCTTTGCCCAGTACCTTCTTCATGGCGTCGACGCAGGAGATGATATAGTCGAGTCCAGGTTGCGTGAGCATCCCGTAATCGGGATGCGGTGGCCCTTGCCGTGGTTGGTCGTACCAAGCGTCCGGGATGGCCGTCAGCATCACAGGATGGTGAAAAGCTACGGGCGCCTTGATCAGAGTGTAGCCCTCCTTCTGCTCCTTCACCCCCGCCACAAGCTCGGCGTATTCCTGCGGCGTGCGGGCATTCCTGGTACCCTCAGGGTTGTTGTTAATGGAGTTTCCGTAGGGGCGGACGCGGTCGCGGATCTTTCCGCCCAGCAACTGATACACCGGCAAGCCGGCCACCTTCCCGGCGATGTCCCAGAGAGCGAATTCGATGGCACTGATCGCTGCGCCCCAGGGCTTGAATGCTCCCATCCGGCGGATCTTCAGCATTATATTCGCTACGTCCGTCGGGTCCTCTCCTATAAGATACTTTTTATAGAAGAGCACCATGGGTTTGAGATACGGCTTGGCCGACTCTGCTTGCCCGAATCCGGAAACGCCCTGATCCGTGACGATTCGCACCGTTGGGTTGCGGCCGATGATTGCACACTTAAGGTCGGTGATTTTGATTTTCATGCCCCGATGTGACGGCGCGCTTTGCGGCGCTGCTTGAGCTATCTCCGATTCACCGGCCAACGACGATGCAGCGGCTGCCGCCGAGAGTGATCCTAGGAATCCCCTTCGCGACCATTTGTCCATTATTTCCTCCTGTTGCAGGCATCTCGATCGAAATCCGGCTTGCCATACCCACGCAAGGCAACATCAGGAGTTCGCATTACGTCGCGGTATGACGCCACTGAGGGTGAATAAATTAGGTGGGCCTGCTCTATCGGGCTTGCAGTCCCTGCAGCATTGCCTGCGAGGTGCTACAGGTCTGAACCACGCTGCTCTTGCGCCACGCTTGCCACGGGAAATCTTTCTCGTGGCCCATTGGATCAAAGAGCCCCCTGCCCGCTCAACCCATGCCCCCTGCTCGCGCCGGGCCTATGATCATCACGCCTTGTCCATGACAAGGCCGTGAGTATGGGCGGATGGATTCTATCATAGCCGGTAGCCAAGGCAATCAATTTCGGGGCAGCTTTCCCGGCTGTGACCTGCAAGAAGCCTACTACACACCAGCGATGCCGTGGATGCCAGCCCTCTGGAAAAATTCCGCAGTCCTGGAGATCAGACTCAGTGCCAGTCGTGACCAATCGGAGGCGACCGGCGAGGCACGGCCAAGGGTAATAGGACCAATAGGTCTGAAATCCACCCTGTTTTGCGCAGCCGCGCAGACACAATCCCAGCGGGATTGTCAGGCGGGGGCGGTACTTTGACTGCAGTATCCACGTCCTGTGGGGATGCAAATGAGCGAAAATTAAATAAACCAACTAGATACGGCAAAAATTGTCAGTTACAAACCAGGAATGACATCATGACGACTGGTGGAGTCTGAGTGTCGAGGTGGCGGTGCCGGCGGTGGCGTTGGGCGGCCTGGCGGGGGATCGAAATTGCTTTGGGGAAAAGGGATTAAATTTGTTGTGTCGACAGCGTATGTCTGATATTATCAGTCGGATTTGGCTTGGAAGAGGTTGTACCCTGTGCTTGGGGACCGTGGCTACGATCTGCAAATAATCTGGAAGCGCACGAATCCATTTGCCTTTTCCCTGCATCAAACATTATGAGTGCCAAATCTGGAGTGATTTGGGCGAATTCTTGTATAGGGTACTGACCTTCTGTTTCACGGTATTCCACTGCTTCCTTATAGACTTATGCGACAGCCCAGAGCCGGACGGAGTTCGCGACGGCTGTGGCAGCCTGTTACCCTGAGAGGAAAGCAATATGTTGGATGTTAAGTTAAACTTTCGCGATCCGAGCCAGACAGACGTCGTGGATGACGAGGAACGCGACCTGCTTTCGGAGGAAGACTCCGACCTGACATTACGCAGCGAAGACGAGTGGGAAGATGCGGCCGAAGACGAAACGGAATTTGACCTGAGCCCTGGACCACTGGAAGGGGCTGTCGATCCGGTCCGAACTTACTTGCGGGACATGGGCAGGGTACCGCTTCTGAATCGTGAGGGCGAGGTGCGGCTTGCCCAGCGCATCGAGCGGGGCCAGAAGCTGGCCCGGCTCGCCATGTCGCGCTCGCCGCTGGTGTTGAAGGAATTGCTGGCCATGGCGAAATCTCTGCGAGCCGGAAAGGTCTCGATAAGAGATGTAGCGAATTTTGATTTGGATGAGCTGGCCGAAACAAAACTGGCCGCGGCGAAGGAGCGCAGAATCCTGCAGGCGCTTGATCAGCTTGCAAAGCTCTACCGGTTAGCCATGAGACAGGCTGCGGCGCTGGAGCGCACTCCAAGATCCAGAAAGCTCGCTGTTCTGCATGCCCGATATCGCCTTGCCCGGACGCGGGTCCGAATGTCGCGGCTGGTAATGGAGCTTGATTTGAATGCTCAGGAAACCGGCCGTTTAACGGAGAAGATTGCCCACACCGCGCGGCGCATGCAGGAATTGCGGCAGCAGGTTGACGTTCTCAAGGCTCGTACCGAGGTCAGAGGACGAACGCCCGCTGGTGTGCGCGCCGAACTGCGGATCCATCAGAAACGGCTGAGGGCCCTGGAGTTCGAGAGCGGCGCAAGCGCGCTGGAGATGAAGCGGACATGGGAGAGAATCCAGTGCGGCGAGGCCCATGCTGAGCAGGCCCGGAAAGAACTGACCGAGGCGAACCTGCGGCTGGTGGTTTCGATTGCCAAGAAATATATCAAGCGGGGATTGCACCTCCTGGACCTCATTCAAGAGGGAAACCTTGGACTGATGAAGGCCGTGGAGAAGTTCGACTGGCGGCGTGGTTACAAGTTCTCGACGTATGCTACGTGGTGGATCCGGCAGGCGATTACTCGCGGGATTGCGGACAAGGCGCGCACTATCCGCGTGCCGGTGCACGCCAATGACACGATCAACAAGCTGGCCCGCGCAAGAGGGGAACTGACGCGCGAATTGGGCCGTGATCCCACCATCGCCGAAGCTGCCAGACGCGCGGGAATTTCGGTGGCTAAAGCGCGTCAGGTGATGAAAATTGCGCAACAACCACTGTCGCTGCATACACCTATCGGCGATGACGGCGAGTCACAACTAAGCGACTTTCTTGAAGATAAGCAGACACCTTCTCCATCTGACACTGCGATTTCCACCAATCTGAAAGAACAGACGGCCGCCATGCTGAAAACACTGACCCCTCGCGAAGAGCAGGTGCTGAAGCTTCGCTTCGGGCTGGATGATGACAACGCCCGGACGCTTGAGGAAGTCGGTAATTGCCTCTCCCTCACGCGCGAGCGCATCCGTCAGATCGAAGGGAAGGCTTTGCGCAGTCTGCGGTCGCCGTGGCGTGGTGGAAGGCTCCGTTCATTTCTGTCAGAAAATTGACTAAATAGCCTAGTGTTGTGGCTTCCGGTCCTGCCCTTGTGCAATGGCCGGCGTTCACAGGGCGCCGCCGCATATTGTTGGACACGACAGGATGTGACGAAATACCGTCTTGCTGACGCCGTGCTGTCATTCTTACATAGTCGGTGTCGCCACGTCCAAATCCGACTGAACAAGGCAAAGGATTTAACAGTGCTTGCGGTTTGGAGCGCTGATTGCTTATAACCACATCGTGTGGGACCGATGGAGCCTTTGATGACACGACAGCGGAAAGACGTTCTGTTAGTGATGGCCAGGGAAGGGAGTCGTTTGGGTTTCGAGCAGAGTCTCGACGATGCAGACATTTCCGGAAATGCGGTTCCGACCTGTGCTGAAGTGGAACTTGCTCTGAAGAATCTCGGTATCCCTGCCACGTTGTTTTCGGGAGCCCCGCTGCCAGATGGAACATGGGCGGATGTTCCAGATTTATGCAATCGCGAAATGCTTCAGTTGCCTCTCAATTATGGTTTCTCGACGGATGTTGCTAATCTTGATATCATTGCCATTCAAGAAGGCGCTTCCGGTTTCATACTGCCTGTTTTCTTTCAGCAAAACATTTTTCCCGTGCTCGAGTACGCCAAGCAGAAGGGTGCGGCAGTCCAAAGGCTTGCTGCAGCCTGACGCGACGGAATAGCTGCGGCTGAAGTTTTGGCCAGAGGGGGCTTTTCTCGCGAGCCAGAAGACACGGTGCCACGGTTCGCAGGGAGAGGCTTCAGCCTGGATTCAAACCTTCTGGTGGGATAGGAAGAAGAGTGCGGATTTGCGTATGTGAAAATCGATGAGGAGGGTTGTCTTTTTAGGGCTTTGCGGCATCCAACGGGTATGAGTCTTCGGCGGGGCTCGTGCGGTTTAAGAAACGAATTTCGGAACCGTCGTCACGAGTGTGATGTCGAGAGGGCGTAAAGTTGAAGTGGTTTGAGGTAAGTCCTTCCGCCGGGCTTAACGGCTCATGGTTCTGTTGAAGGACATGTGTGTTGGAGGCGCTGATATTTTCGGGGAAGGAAAGCTGATTTGAGAACGGGCGGTCCATGCTGGATGAGCCGCGAGCCGGGATTTTCTCAGCGAAGGAGGTAGCTATGGCAGAGGGTCGATTGCAAGCCAAGAACAATGAGGATGCGAACGAACAAGGGCTCAAGCTGCTTCTGGTCGATGAAGATGCAAAAGACCTCGATTATTACTCCGAGGTCCTGCGATACCTCGGATACGAAGTACGGTCAGTTGATTCATACGCCGAGGCTGCTGCGTCGCTTGGGCGTGAACGGTTTGACCTGGTGCTAGTGGACCAGGGAAGCTCAGACTTTGAAGGAAGATCCGTTCTGACGCGCGCTGTGGAGATAGACCGGCGTGTTCCGGTTCTGGTTCTCACCCGTGCGGTGGATGCCGACTGCTGCTTCGAAGCTCTGGACGCCGGTGCTTATGAGTACGTTCAGAAGCCGCTGACTACGTCTGAGGTTCGTGAACTGGTCAGTGATTACGTGAAACCATCGGTTGAAACATCTTTGCCAAGTCAAGATTACGCGCTCCAAGGGAACGTGGCCGAAAGCAGCCGGTTGCAGGCCGAGCGCGAATCCTGGCGCAAGGCATCCTGACAGGATTCAGTGCTGGAAAACGAAACCCGCCAGCCGAATCAGGCGCGACCAACGAGGAAAGCACCGCCAAGCTTCATCACGGTGCCCTTGAAACTGGCACGGAAAGGCTGAATCATTCTGTTAGGTAATTGAAACCAGCAAATGGGTCGAGAGTTGACGATTCTCGGCATTGCCGGCACCCTTCGCAAAGGCTCTTACAATCGCGCCGCATTGCGGGCCGCAAAGGAGCTTGCCCCACCCGAAGCCAGAATCGAAATCTTCTCAACGCTCTGGTAACGTGGACGCGGCAGCAGCGGCAAAAGCAAAAGGCTGCAGACTCCTAGCCCAGATGGTTGGGGCTGACGTCCTTTGTGCCACCCTGGAACCCCAGTTGAGCCGGGCCGCCATCAGCCGGAACATGTACTTTTCGGCGCCGCAAAACTGAACAGTCTTGATCCTGAACCGACCTTGCGTCAGGCCCTCTAGCGCATCGTAAATCATCTTGTCAATTACAAAGAGGACCTTCTGCCACGGTTCCTCTTTATTCGCTCTTCTTCGGTTTCGTTTTGCTCAGTTTTCCTGTTCCAGAATTTTTGCCTCCCACTATTTTTCGCTTGCCCGATTGTCGATTTCCGGTTCGAGCTGCTTCCGGTCCTTTGGGACACTTATTTCCCAAAACCCCCTGTGTCAGATTGTGGTGTAATCTGTAGAGCACCAGACGAGTTGAAGTTAGAGGGAAGGAATCTTGGCCTCAAAGCCTGCCCGAGCTAACTACAATCCGACCTGAAGTGGCATGATAATGCCATGAATCAAGGCCAGGCATCGCCCGGTCCAGGAACGAGGTTTCGTATGAAGAGTGCTGCCTTTTTGCTGCTTGCTTGCGTTACTGCACTGGGAGCTCAAAAGAAGCCAGTGGATTATGTTAACACTCTGATGGGAACTGCTCCGCTCGACAAGCAGGTTCTGATCGGCAACGCTCCGCCCCCCGGTGAGCAACTTTACACCGGCATGACGTCGCCAGGAGCAGTGCTCCCGCACGGCATGACCATCCTCGCTCCCATCAACAAGAACCTGGCCCTTTCATATCCGGCCGGAGTGGGCATGTCGTACGACTACCTGAACCGCACAATGTATGGCTTTTCAAACGGCATGCCCGGCGTGGTGGTGATGCCGGTGGTGGGTCCCTGGACCGTGCCCCCGGAGCGCACGGGGTTCGTTTACGACAGATCAAGGCAAAAAGCGACGCCGGGTTATTACAGCGTATATCTGAGCGATTTCCACGTTAAGGCTGAGATGACTGCAACTGACTGGACAGGGATGTACCGCTTCACCTTCCCTCAAAGCAAGCAGTCGCACATCATCGTGGACTTGGGTCACCAAGGCGGGAACATCGAGATTGTGAACAACCACACGGTCAGAGGGTGCGGTGAGCGTCTTATTCCCGGATGGGTATCCGGCAGCCATCCATGGGGCAGAGCGCAGACATGTTTCATCGCTGAATTCTCCAAACCTTTCAATAGCTCCGGAACCTTCAAGGAAGACCCTCCGAGTTGTCCTGGTCCGCATAACTTTCTGGGGAACAAAGTGGTGACCCGGAGCGGGAAGGCCGAATCGGGCCCATACGCTGGCGTGTATCTCGACTTTGACACTTCGGAAGGCGAGCAAGTGCTTGTCAAGACTGCCGCTGATGACAACTACCAGGATGCGCAAAAACGCCTGGAGACTTACAGCCCCGGGTGGGATTTCGACACTATCCACCAGCAAGCAGTGCAAGTCTGGTCCAAGCTGCTGGACACTATCGAGATTCAGGGTGGAACTCCGCACGAACGCATGATGTTTTACTCCAATTATTTCCACTCATTCGCCAGTCCGCACTTGATTGCCCGCAGGGGAATGCGTTTCCGCGGGCCCGATGGAAAGATGCAAACGGCCGAATATAACCACTATGGTCCCGTGCCCCTCTGGGATACCGGGCGCAACCAGATTGTCTTGCTCATGTTGGTCGAGCCTTCGGTGATGAAGGACATTCTGCGTTCCACGTTGGCGGAAGCACAAGCGACCGGCTTCATGCCCACCGGATTTCACGGCGATAACGCCGCGCTGATGTACATGGGCGCATGGCTGCGGGGTATTCCGTTCGATTACAAGGCGGCCTACAAATATCTATACAGGAATGCGACTGTCACCAAGGATGGTGCACGCCCCTATCTCGAGGAATATATTAAAAAAGGGTACATTTCTGACTTCATTCCGAAAGGCAATCCCGATCCTCCTTATGCAGCGGGCAAAGCGGGTGTGGCCACGACGCTCGAATATGCCTGGGACGATTCGGCGCTTGCCGAATATGCGAAGAAACTTGGGAAGGAGTCTGACTACCAGATGTTCCGAAAGCGGGCCCACAATTTTCGGAACGTTTTTGATCCCGCGGATGGATTCATGCGCGGCAGGCTGAGCGACGGCAAATGGATTTCGCCCTTTAATCCGCAGGAGCCTTACTACAATTTCATGATGAAAGAGGCTTCTGGCTGGTCCACACTATGGCTCGTGCCGCAGGATGTGAAGGGTCTGATCAACCTCCTGGGAGGGCGAGCAAAGTTCAACGCCAAGCTCGACGAGTTTTTCAATACGCCGTTTCATGCTCCCGGTATCTGCCGTGACTGCACAGGCATGATTGGGGAATACGTGCAAGGCAATGAGCCGGACATCCAGACGCCTTATTTCTATGACTGGAGCGGGGAGCCGTGGAAGACGCAGAAGATTGTGCGCGAGATCCTCACAGAATTGTACGGCAGCGATAAGTACGGACTCGGGTTTCCGGGGATGGATGACCAAGGCTCCCTTTCCTCCTGGTACGTACTGAGCGCCATGGGCTTTTACCCTGTTGACCCGGCCACCGCCAACTATG
>JBJKQK010000015.1:0-3163 GCA_046705285.1 Terriglobia bacterium | reverse complement strand
CCGTTGCGGTGCACAAGCCTCGGCATCGGCGTGGCCGCTTGTGAAGCCCCAAGGGCGGGCAGGGAGATCATCAACAGAGCAGGCAGAACCATCCGCCTGCAGGACGACAAAGTAGAGGAAAGTTGTGGGATTCTCATGGCCGCAAAATTATGCGCCGCCACCATGCATGCGTCAAGTGAGCAGCTACAAGCAAGCGCGGTGCTCCGGTTTTAATGTCCGCGTCTCGAATGTCGCAAATCATGCCGCCACAGGCATTGGGGCCGGCGGCCACAGCGTCGCCTTCAATGCCGTGGGCTCAAAGGTTTTGATCTGCAAAAAGCGCGCGGCACAAAACCCGTGGTGGGGCTTGCATCTGCCCGCTGACGCGTCTCAGTCTTCACCAGCCCCCTGGTGTACCCGGGCATGGACTCGGAGGCGTGAATCGCGGGGGAAAAATGCGTGGACGACGTCATCCGGAAGCACAGGGTGCTCCAGGTATTCTGCGGCTCCCATTGCCAGTGCCTGATGCCGGGATTCCGGATCTGCACGCTGGCTGACCACCAGAACCGGAGCGTGCTGTTGGATTTCCCGGGCGCGCTTCAAAATCATCCGGCTCTCGCAGAGCCCTTCGTCCTCATCCACCACCACAAGCGCTATCACCAGCAGGCGAAGAACAGACAGGGCCGATTCGGCTGACGCGGCGGCAATGGGAACGAATCCCAAAGAGAGAAGGGTTCTCCGGTGGTGGTCGACAAAGTTCTGATCACCGCTGAAAATCAAAACGGGACACCCTGCGGCGTCCTCTCTTCTTTCCTCGGCTGATAGCTGCATTCCAGGCCTCCTCTTCGCGATCATCTTTCCCCGGGGCGTATCCTTGCGCCTCCCGGCAGAAGGCTCTCCGCTCGGATGGGGCAGGGGCGTCTCATGCTCTTGCGCCGATCGATTGCTCTTCCCTTCGCTGGCGAACGTTTTCCGCAGCGACACGGACCACATGGCGTATGGGATCAGCTTCAAAGGGCGGCAGGATGAAATCGAACGCGCCGCCATCCATGGTTGAGATATAAAACTGGGTATCCATAAATTTTCCAACTACAATGACATTTGCAGGGGCGGAGCTCTTCTTCACCAGGCTGACGACGTCACTCCAGGTTCCGTCGGGAAGTCTTATAGAGGTGAAAATCAGGGCCGGTTTCGTCCGCTCCAGCAACTGTGCGGCTTCATCGCAACTTTCAGTGCTCTGGACGTCCAGGCCTACCCGTTCAAGCAGAACCTTCAGGTCTTCAAAGGATTCGTCAGCGCCGGAAACCAGCAACGCGAAGAACTTTTCCCGGGTCATACCTATCCTCCTGTATGGACAAACTCCTCCCCTTGCGGCTCGCGCTCGACCAGGCACTGGTCTGCTTGCCCCTGTTACGAGGCACCGAGGGCAGGAACAGCCCACCTTCGAAATTAACTAAAACAAATGCTCAGAAGAGAATGTACGCGCGGAGCGCGATCAGTCACCGTATCTCGTGTTTTTATCTTGTGCCGGTTCCCGCTGAACGTCGCCGGCTGTTGGGTATGAATCGTTCATCATCCATTGAGTGTCAGTTGAGGTCTTGGATGAAGGATCGGATGAAGGTTTGGATGCAGGGTCGCATGTGCAGGCTGGTGTTGTGTTCGTCGCATTGCAACTCAAAGCGCATTGACCGGACATGAGCAACTTTCGCCTCCTGCCGGATGGTAAATGAATTAAGACCCAAGGATAATATCGGGCCAGGCTTGCATGGTCGGTGACCGTCGTCACCCACAAGCGTGACGCCCGGCCACACGCGCCACCGGCCGCGTGAGGATCGTTTGCTGTAGCGATGGTCTATGTCCGCCGGCCTTTCTGAAATTTGCCATCTTGAATCGCCCGTGCGTGGCGCATCCATCGTGTTGTTTGCCAGGTGTGTGCGCTGGTTTCAGGCAGCAGGAACGTCTCGCCTGGCGAGATCGCAAACACTCCAAGACGCTTGCCTGCGCTACCCGGCTACCGGCGGTCCCCGCGATCTTTCCCGGCGTCGCGCTCGCGGTCAAATAATCCGAACTGCCGGGACAGTCGATGGAATACCCCGATTGTAATCAGAAAACCTGCTACCAACGCCACGGCGAGACTGGCCAGCACAACAGGCCCTCTACCCGCATAGAAGGAAGGACTCCAGAGAATCCTCAGCGCAATGCACAGAACGAAGATAATGACTACGGCCCGGACGAACGCCAGCATTCGACTGTTTGGCCCGCTGCTCGGCTGGTTAAGGTCAATTGAGGCTAACAGCCGTTTGCCGGCCTCGGTATCGAGATATGGCTGGAAATCCTGCCTGGAGTTGACCGTATCAAGCAACTTGGATCGCACTTCCATGCTGGCGGCCTTCATTCTGTGGGTTCTGCTGAAAACCAGCCAGAAAATCGCAGCAATCGCGCCGAACCCTGCCGCCACAATTACCGGAACCAACTGGAGCGTGCTCATCTGGCCCTCCTCTTCTGGTGACCGCCTGGCGCAGACCTTTCAGGTCTGCGTTACTCGACCAGGAGCGGGATTATAATCTCCGGCAGCATGACGAGGCGTCGACACTTCGTTCCCGGCGAATAGCAGTTTATCACTGCCAGCACCTGCCGGCGGGCCGATCTATTCACCAGCCCAAGGTTCTGCCGGGTATCGCGGCGCGCAGATGGCGTGCCAGATTTTGTAGCGCGGGCCTTTACGGCCCGCGGTTTTTTGACGGCGTAAGAACCGCAGGCCGCAAGGGCCTGCGCTACAGGCGCACGGTGATAAAGAAATGGCAGTCGGAAAGAAAGGGGCGACGCAGCCTGGGCACAGCGATACAATACGACGCCGTGAGGATCATTGCCAGGAAGGAACCGCAAACCCGGCGGTCCTTGCCACCCGCTGCCGTATGCTGACGGTCGGCGAAGAATCGAAAAAGAGAATTTCGGCTAATACAATTGGAGGCTAGATCACATGAAGACGATCATACTGGAACAGCCGGGCCGGTTCACGCTCACCGAAACCGCGCAGCCTGGCACGCCGGGACGAGGTGAAGTGCTCGTGAGGGTATTGACGGTCGGCGTCTGCGGCACCGATCTCCATGCTTTCGAAGGCACGCAACCGTTTTTCACCTATCCGCGCATTCTGGGGCATGAGCTTGCGGTGGAAGTTGTGGAG
>JBJKQK010000014.1:0-4789 GCA_046705285.1 Terriglobia bacterium | reverse complement strand
TTCGACGCCCGTAGAATGTGACCGTCAGAGGATCGCCATCGGGATCCGAAACATTCACTTCCAATGGAACCGAACTTCCGACATTCGTCGCGCTATCTGCCGGGTACGGCAACTGCGGCGGGTTTGGTGGGTGGTTACTCTGCGCTCGCAGGAATGCCGAGCAGAACAAGGATAGGAAAATGAGCACGGCCGGCAAACGTCCGATTCTGCCAACCTTGTCGAAGGCCGATGCGTAAATGTACGCGGACCCTTGACTACGGTAGCCCGTGTGGAGGACTGACATAGCACACCCCATACCATCGTCTAGGGATCCCAACCGTAGATTGTGATTTGCCAGCAGTCTGGCGAGAAAAGAAGCAATGCGATCGGTGTAAAAGGGTTATTTGTCAGACTAAGGAATGAGGCTGCCTCCTTTTCAGATCGAGACCTGCGCCAGTCCCGCTACTCTGGCTGGAGCAATCTGCGAGGAGGGAACGCTTCCGCTTGGCGCACTTTGGTGAAGCGAGTGCTTTCGCTGTTTCTAATGAGCGATCGCAACGTGGCTTCCCTCCCCTCTATGCCAAGCAGCGGCTGTCAGGATCCTCAACGAGAACCGTCTGTGCCGTCGCCGTTCCACGCAGATAGTTCACCTGCTGTCTGCCGTTGGGACCTTTTGTCACCCCCCAACATCGTCTGGATCCTTGATCACTACACGGATGTTAAAGGAGTTGCCCGAAGGCCCGCAAGAGGTCGAACGTCCTCTTCATAAGGGATCTTACCGATCGACGAAGCTTAAGAAGAGCTTCCTACAATCTCTTCGGGCATCGAGGTTCTGGGCCCTGTGCATTCCTTCTTGGGCAAAATTTCCCACAGCGGGGGTGACGCTGTGGGTATCTTGGCCTACGTCAGCCCTGAGCAGTTCGACCCCATCAGGCCGCATTCTTCTTCTCTGCTCGTCCCGAACCGGCTTCACCAGGTGGTATCTATAAGGTCGTCGGTTGTGTCAAGCAAAATCGGGTTATCGGTCCTGGCTTTTGTTTGGCCATGAAACGGTGGGCCAGATTCCACCACACATCTATTCGATCCCGCCTGGGGGACCATGATGGCTTTTTCTGTCTCCCTCACCTTGTGCGGAGGGAGGACGGTAGCTCAATCAGACAGTCGGTCATGGTTAGCCCAGCGCCACATCCCCGAGCGTCCCGGCATGCGAACCTCGCCGGCAAAACTCCTCATAATCGATCCTGTCGCGCAACATGATACAGAGGCGGATGGCCAGCATCCAGGCCACCGCCACCTTGGCGATGGGAGCGCCCTTGCGGAAGACCAGGCGGCGATAGGCGCGCTGGAGCCGCAGATCGGTGCGGCTGGCGGTCTATGCGGCCTCCACCAGCAGAAGGCGCATCAGGCGATTGCCTTGTTTGGTCAGGTGTCCGAAGCGCTGGCGCCCGGCGGTGGAATCCTTCTGCGGAATCAGTCCCAAGTAACTGGTCAGGTGCTGGTTGTCGGGAAACCGTTCCGCCGGACCCAGCACCAGAACAGCGAGAGTCCCGCCATGGTCGGGTCAAGGCAGGAAGGAACTCCCCGAGAGTGGACAGAGGATGTCTTGGGGGTAGGATAAAAGCGGCTTGGGGCGGACGGCAAGTAGGCCGAGTGCACAGCGGTGCTTTGATTTAAAGCCCGAAGAACAGCGTGGCTCCGAGTTGCGTGGTCAAGTCATCGGTGACGCCGAAGGCTGAGCGATGTCCTTCGCTGATCCCGTTTAGGAGTTTACTCGTTTCGCGCAACTTGGGCTGTTCTCCCCGACCTGCCAGTTCATAATTATCTTTGGAGGAGGTGTGTGTCGCCAAGATCTAATCTGGCTCGAAATTTAGCCACCAAGTCACTTGCCCTCCGGCTCGTAAGCGCCAGCCGACGGTGTAGACTGTCCCAATGATTCGACTCGTCTTGAGTTTCTTTGGGTGGTTTGCTGCGTTCTTCCGCTCGCGGCATGATCTCGGATTAGAGATCGTCACTTTGCGTCAGCAAGTGAGCCTGCTTAAGCGCAAGAACCCACGCCCCAGGCTGGGTCGGTGGGACCGGCTGTTCTGGGTAACGCTTCGACAGTTGTGGTCGAGGTGGGCGGCGGTGCTGATCGTCGTGAAACCGGAGACGGTTGTGGGCTGGCACACGTGACGGGCGCCTTGGGGCATAGTTTTGGCTTCTGGGTGTTCGTGTATAGGGGTCAGTCGAGGAGTTGGAGAACCTGCGCGACGATGGCCTCAGAGTCAGCCGGGGTTGTCCCTGTAACTCCGAGCACGCGCAGTCCCCAGATAAAGACCATGAGCGATGCGGCAATGGTGCGGGGATTTTTTCCGGAAGCGAGATCGCCCTGGGCCTGGGCTTTTTCGAGGGCAGTCCGAAAAGCAGATTCGATGTTCTGGAAGTGAGAGTGAATGAGTTTGCGGGCAGCAATGTCGTGCCGGGCAACCTCAAGGGCCGAGTTAACCAGGAAGCAACCGCGTTTACCTGCCGGACCAGCCGACGCGGCAGCAAGGCGGCGGAAGAAGGCGCGAACCGCCTGAAGAGGATTGCTGTGCCTGGCCAGTTCGCGTTCGATGGCAACCTTATTGAAGTCGCCGTAGAGATCGAGCGCGGCCAGGAAGAGATCCTGCTTGGATTTGAAGGCGGTATAGAGGCTCCCGGGATTGAGGCCGGTAATGCGGATGATCTGAGACATGCCGGTGGCTTCATAGCCGCGATCCCAGAACGCCTGCATGGCTTTCTCGACGACTTCTTCCCGGTTATATTCCGCCGTGCGCGCCATAGGCTCTCTTATGGTTCAATCATAACCGGATTTGCGATTTTATTGAATGATCGTTCAAGAATATGAGAAGATGGGGGTGTTGCACGACTTTTATAGCGAACGCGGATGGTGCGATGCCGACTTTGAGCGAAAACATTCAGTCTTTTCAGGCGCAGCGTCTGGCGAATAGGCCCACGGAGATTGTGGCCACGATGAATGCGGCGACCGAAGCGCTGCTGACGTCTGGGATCGAGAGCCGCGCGCTGGGCGCCGGAGACAATCTGCCGGACTTTGAGCTGCCGAACCAGCGCGGGGAACGAAAGCGAATCTACTCCTATCTCGAGCAGGGGCCTCTGGTATTGAGCATTTACCGCGGGGGGTGGTGCCCGTACTGCAACTTGGAGATGAAGGCACTGATCGACATACTGCCGGAGGTGAAGGCTCTGGGAGCGCAACTGGTGGGCATGTCCCCGGAGACTCCGGACAAGGCGGCAGAAACGGGCAGCAAGAATGGGGCGGATTTTGACATTCTGAGTGACGCGGGCAACCGGGTTTCAGGGAAGCTGGGGCTGGTCTTTGAGCTTTCGGAGAGCCTGCGTCCACTGTATAAGCAATTCGGAATCGATATTCCTGCGTACAACGGAGATGAGACCTTCAAGCTGCCGCTGCCTGCGACCTACATCGTGCGGAACGACGGGGTGATTGCCTACGGTTTTGCGAAGGCCGACTACACGCTACGCATGGAACCGGCAGAGGTGCTGGCACAGTTGAAGGCTTTGTAGGTTGCAATGTGCAGTGCAAGAGCGGGCGGCCGGGACGTGAAGGGCCGCCCGGCGGTTCTGCAGGTGGTAATGGCACTGGTTGCGGGCAACAGGGGCGAGAAAGCGAGACGGGATGATGCGTGAACCGAGGTCCGCGGTGCGAGCGTGCGTTTTTGATGCCTACGGAACACTGTTTGATCATGCGTCAGCAGCGCAGCGGCATGTCGAACAGCTGAAGGAGCAGACAGAGCCGCTGACGCGGCTGTGGCGGCAGAAACAACTGGAATACACCTGGCTGCGCGGCCTGCAGCAGCGGCATGCGGACTTTTGGCAGGTGACGGTGGATGCACTGGATTTCGCGATGGAGAGCCTGAGGATTGAGGATACCCGGCTGCGCGAGGAGCTTTTGCAGACCTATCGGACGCTGGAGGCTTTTGCCGATGTGGCGCCTGCGCTGGGCAAGATCTGCGCGATGGGACTGCGAACGGCAATTCTTTCAAACGGGACACCGGCGATGCTGGCGGCGGCGGTTGGCTCAGCGGGATTGGAGAGTTTACTTGAGGCGGTGATTTCCGTGGAAGAGGCCGGGGTGTTCAAGCCGCATCCGCGCGTGTACGAACTTGCGCTGGAGCGGCTGCAGTTCGAGCGCCGGGAGATTCTGTTCTTGTCGTCGAATGGCTGGGATGCGTATGGCGCCTCGGCGTTTGGGATGCGGGTGGCGTGGTGCAACCGCTATGGACAGGTTCCGGAGCGGCTGCCGGGGAAGCCGGACTATGAAATCCAGACACTCACGGAATTACCGGCACTGGTAGGGTGATTCTCAGTGGAATTGGTGGGGAGGTATTGTTTTGCGTTAGCGCAGTTTCGCCGACACTCCATAAGAGATGGAGCAGGGTATCCAGGTACGAATAACGTGTGCGTGGAGTGACCCGCTCCCGCGTTGTTTTGCGAGCGCTGGTGGGAGAAGAATCTCAAGCATTTGGGATAGAGATTCTTTTGTCGCACCGCCGCACCGCGTGGTTCTTGCTGCAATGCGCGGCGGCAATCATCGCCTGGTTGCGTTCGTACTGCTCCCAGGAAATGTAACCGGGATGGTGGTCGGGAAGCAAGACTGTCCATTCCCCGCGGGGCTTTTTGTGTCCTGAAGTTTTTCGCGCTCTGCCCTCGACGACCCTGGTCCGGACGCACGTTTTGCCGAACGAATAGGTGCCTGCATAGATGGGATTCGTCAGAATCTTCGGCACCGTGGGGTAGACGGGCAACGTCC
>JBJKQK010000013.1:0-30568 GCA_046705285.1 Terriglobia bacterium | reverse complement strand
ACCGGGCTGGACGCGTCCAGGAAGCCTTCATAACGGTCGAATCCTCCTGGCATGACTCAGAGCCGGGCCTTTTGCCTGCCCCCTGCCACGAAACAGGTTGCGTACCCCTGCAAGAGACTGCGCAAGGTTCCTGCCGCGAGCAGCCGATCTGGAACAGCCCCTGGAAAATGCCGCGAGGAATACCACGCAGAGCGGTTTCAATGGCTTGTGCTTTTGGGCTTGCCTTTTGCCACGCCGCAAGTTACGATGGGGCGATTTTTTTCTCCTTTCGCAATGCCAACCAACGGAAACATTGACGTCTGGCTGGTGATCGGTTTCGGATTTGGGCTGGTCCTGTTTTTTCGTGGATTACGCACTTTCCGCAGGGGGCTGATGGTGGCGGATACACCGATCATTCCCATCCGGAGCGTTGCCATGGGACTGGCCCAGATTCACGGCCATGCGGGCGGCGACAACTCGTTTCCCAGCCCCGTGAGTGGCACTCCCTGTTACGCCTTCAGAGTGGTGATCGATCGCTACGTAGGAAGAAATGGCTGGCAGCATCACCGGACGGACCAGAATGGCACACACTTTTTCCTGGTAGATGATTCCGGCCGCATTCACATTGACCCACTGAAAGCCCAATTCGATTTGCCGGTAAACTCCCGGCGCTCTATTGGCGACGCGCCGATCAATTTCTCGCTGCTGGGAATGGTGCGGTCGATGTCGAACTCGGGCGCAGCGTATGACGGGTCTGCTGTTTCGGCGGATGCCAAAACTGATGATGAACTGCTGGAATACGCCGGCCTTGGTTACGGCTATACAGACCCCGTGCGATTTACAGAATACTGCATCGAACCAGACCAGGAGTATGACGTGGTGGGAACCTGTGTTGAAAATCCCCGACCCGAGGGTGACGACGACCGGAACCTGATCACCAAGGGCGATCATAATGGCACTTTTCTGATTTCTTCCAAATCGGCGGAGCAGTTGAAAGAGGGCGCGGGCTGGCGCTCAAGCATGATGGTGTTCGGCGGGGCCGCGCTGGCGGTCTTCTGTGCAGCGCTGTTTATGGCCAGCCTGGGCCTGTTATAGATTTCGAAAGGAGGATAGCGATGGGCATGGAGATTCTGGTGTTGCTGGTGATTGCTCTGGCGGCCGTTGCCTTCGTAGTCTACACCGTCAGCATCTACAACAGCCTGGTGCGGCTGAAGAATGATATCGACAAGGCCTGGGCGAACATCGACGTGCTGCTGAAGGAACGGCACGACGAACTGCCCAAGTTGATCGATACCTGCAAGGGCTACATGCAGTATGAACAGAAAACTTTCCAGCTGGTGACGGAAGCGCGCAGCGCCTATCAAAAGGCCACGACCGTGCCGGAAAAAGCTCAGGCCGACAATATGATGACCGGGGCATTGAAGACCCTGTTCGCGGTTGCGGAAAACTATCCCGATTTGAAAGCCGATACCAACTTTATGCAGTTGCAGGGGCGCATTACAGAACTGGAAGAAAGGATCGCCGACCGGCGGGAATTCCTGAACGACAGCGTGAACACCTACAACATTCGCATTCAGCAATTCCCCGACATGTTCCTCGCCGGGTTGATGAACCTGCAGCCACGGGAATTTTTCAAGGCTACCGAGGAAGACCGGCAGGATGTGCAGGTGAAATTCGCCTGATGGGAAGGGAATCGGGACCTTAATAGAGGGTGGGTCCTGTGGGCAGGGGTTGATGGGGGCCGTCATTCAATGAGGGCGCGCTCGATTTCTGACACCAATAAGTGACGCTATAACACCAGAATGTGACGAAAACCGGAAATGTTTTTCCGGCCGGAGGCGGAGGTGTGCCTGGGTGTGAAAGATCACTTATTGAAAAAGAAGGACTTAACGGTCTGAGCGCCAGCTTGGCTTTGTGGCGGGATTGGCACGTCGCTTGCTCAAGTAAAAAGTGGAGAGCCGAGAGGGAGACGCTGGCCATGATGGACCAAGACGATTTTCGCAAGATTCAGGAAGAAATGGCGGTCGACGATACATGGCGGAAGATCTCGCGCCATGTGGTAGCCGACCTGCTCGAGGGATGTTCCACGTGCAGCATGGTGCGTGAGCGGAACGTGCTTTTGCGCTGCCCATGGTGCGAGGACGTTTACCTGTGTGCAGGGAAGTGTATGCACGAGCACAATATGCGCCTGCATCCGACGGTCACCTTCTGGTCGAAATAGGCGGAGCCGCCGTGTTTTTCAGCGGGGTCCCGCTGCACTACTTGGGCATTTCACGGGGGCGGTAGGTGGCGCAAGTGGTGTCCGTTTCCCACACGGTTATGTTGTTGACGCTTAGCCCGTCTTTTTCAATTTTCCCCTGGAGCTCATTCGCAAGGTAGCACGCAAGGTTTTCAGCGGAAGGGTTCGTTTCCCTGAAAGGTTCAAGGTCGTTCAGAAAGTGGTGGTCAAAACGCTCCACTAATCCTTTCACCGCCGCGCGCAGATCCGCAAAATCCATCAGCAGCCCGATAGAATTCAGCTTCTCACCCTGCACCGTGACCTTCACCTTGTAGTTGTGTCCGTGAACGTTTTCACACTTCCCCTTGTAACCGCGCAGCGCGTGGCCGGCGGCAAAAGAATATTCCACTGAAACCTCAAACATTGATCCTCCGGCTTCCTGGCCCGTGACACGATCCTCAGGCCGGCCTCGAATCGTCAGGGCATGACTTCAATCCTGCCGTTCAAGCGTCGCTCAGTTTCTTTGGGCCTTGATGCCCCCACTTGCAGCCGCAGCGGCTAAAGCCGGCCCTCTTCCAATGGCCATGACGAGGCGGCACGACTGAAGCCATGCTGTGACACACCGGCCATTCACTGCAACATCATCTCGCTAGGAACATTCTTGCATAAAAGCACTAACCTCTTCCAGCCGCCCGGCACGGCGGTAAGGCGGCAGGCTGTCGAAAAAAATCTTTCCATACTGTTTGCGCACGATGCGGTGGTCAAGGATGCCCAGCACACCACGATCGGTTTCGCTGCGAATCAGGCGGCCGAACCCCTGCTTGAGGGCGATCACGGCCTCGGGGATCTGGTACTCGACAAAGGCGTTGCCGCCTTCCCCGTTGATCTGGCGGATTCGGGCGGCCACCACCGGGTCCGTAGGAACGGCGAAGGGCAGCCGGTCAACGATCACGGCGCTCAGTTGCTGCCCCTGCACGTCAACGCCCTGCCAGAACGAACTGGTGGCAAACAGGACGGCGTGAGGTGTCGATCGAAACTTGTCGAGCAAAGCGGTTCGCGGCGCCGAACCCTGGATCATCAGCGGATAACGCAAGCGCCGGCGCACGCGTTCGTAAACCGCCCGCATCTGCTGATAAGACGTGAACAGCACAAAAGCCCGGCCTTCGGTGGCTTTCAGCAGACTGACGATTTCGCTGGCCGCACGTGGAGCGAAGTCAGCTTCGCGCGGGTCGGGAAGGTGCATCGGAGTGTAAAGGATCGCCTGCCGGCCAAAGTCGAAGTGAGATTCCAGGACCTTTTCGCGGGCTATCCCAATGCCCAGGCGGCGCTTGAGAAAATCAAAGGTTCCGCTCACAGCGAGAGTGGCGGAAGTCAGGATGACCGTCCGGACCTGCTCGAACAATTTTTCACGGAGGATGGGCGAGACATCAATCGGCGATGCCTCGATGAAAACACCGCGCCCCCTTCTTTCCCACCAGTAGACCAGCGTGCGGTCGCGGCTCTCCATGATGATTTCCAGCGCCTGACGGATTTCCGCCGAGCGCCGCGCCAGATTGTTGATTTCTTCAGGCCGGTCCTTGACGCGGAGCAATTCCGTCTCAAGCCGCACCAGGGCGTTCAGCAGGGCTGAGTAAGTGCCCCGGCGAACCTCCAGGAAGCTCTCGCGATTGTCGAAACTCGTGCGGCCATCGCCGGCCGGAAACAGCTCGAAGAAGAGTTCGCTGCGCCGACGAAGCTCCCGGACTGCGCTCGGCACCTCGCCGCCTTCAAGTCCCTTCATCTTCAAAGTGGTCTCGGTGTCGCGCGCCAGCTCTTCAATCTTGTAGTTTGAAACCTTGATGCCGAAGTATTGCGTGGCAACATCTTCGATCTCGTGAGCCTCGTCAAACACCACCGCCGTGTAGTCCGGAAGAAGGCTTGCATAATCGGATTGTTTCAGCGCCAGGTCGGCAAAAAACAGGTGGTGATTCACGATGATCAGGCTGGATTCCGCCGCCCGCTGATGCATCCAGGTGATGAAGCAGCGCTCAAATTGCGGGCATTTCTGGCCCGTGCAGCTTTCCCGGCGGGCATCGACGCGCGACCACAACTCACTCGAATCCGGAAGGCCGGCAACTTCCGTGCGGTCACCGATTTCCGTACGGGCCTCCCATTCGCGCAGTTGGCCATAAAGACTGACTTCTTCAAGCCCGTTCAAGACCGGTTGCTTTTCCAGGTCATAGAGCTTTTGCCGGCACAGATAGTTCTGCCGGCCCTTCATCAAGGTGGCGCGCAGCGTTGGAAAGAGCTTTCGAATGAATGGGATGTCCTTGTAAAAGAGCTGCTCCTGAAGGTTCTTGGTTCCCGTTGAGATCACCACTCGCTGACCACTGCGAATCAGCGGAACCAGGTAAGCGAGGGTTTTGCCCGTTCCTGTGCCGGCTTCAACAATCAGGTGCTGGCCGTTTTCAAGGGACGACTCGATGGACTCAGCCATTTCCAGCTGGCCGGGGCGATACTCGAAACTGGGATGGTGGCGGGCCAACCAGCCTGACGGCCCGAAAATCCTTTCGAGCGGCGCTTTTTCCGATGTTTCTCGACTCTTGACAGCCATGTCGTACGGCACGAACCCGACAGACACCCGAAGGTCAATCTGGCAGGAGACTACAACCTCACGTTAGACTGTAGGTTGTTCACTGGCAAGAATAACACAGAAGCTTTACGGCTGATTCCATCCAGCCTTGCAGGTGTGAGGTCTATGCCGAAGTTGCCGCTGATCGTCATTCTCGGACGCCCGAACGTGGGCAAATCAACGCTGTTCAACCGAATTGTGGGCAGCCGCCGCGCCCTGGTGGGGAATGAGCCGGGGATGACTCGCGACCGCATCGAAGAAACCGCCGAATGGCAGGGAAGGCGCTTCAATCTGGTGGATACGGGCGGGATCGTCCCTCAGGACCGGGACATGATTGCCACGGAAATTCTCAGGCATGCGCAAATGGCGATCGAAAAGGCGGCGCATCTGATTCTGGTGGTCGACGGGCGCGAAGGAGTGCTTCCCCTCGACGAAGAACTCTGCAACCTGCTGCGGCGGACGGGCAAGCGCGTTTCCGTGGCTGTCAACAAGATCGACCTTCCCCTGCACACCCCCCTCGCCGCAGAGGCTGCACGCCTGGGCATTGAGGGCACCTTTCCGGTATCGGCTGAACACGGCCTGGGAGTCGACCAGTTGCTCGACCACGTCACGGCAGATTTGCAGACTCCGGAAGATGTTGCCGGCGGCGCTGAAGAACCGGTAAGGATCGCCATCATCGGGCGGCCCAATGTCGGCAAATCGACGCTGCTCAATTGCCTGGCGGGACAGGAACGGTCCATCGTCACGCCGGTAGCCGGCACCACCCGCGATGCCGTGGACGTGGAAGTGGAGCACGATGGTGCAAGGTACGTGTTTGTGGACACGGCCGGTATCCGTCGGAAAGGGAAGACCAGGTTGCTGGCGGAAAAGCTGAGCGTGATCCAGGCGCGAAAGCATCTGGAGCGCGCCGACATTGCGCTGCTGGTGATTGACGCCGAGGAAGGCGTTACCGCTCCCGATACGCACATCGCCGGTTATGCTCATGAGAGCCGCCGTTCCGCCATCCTGGTGGTGAACAAATGGGATGCCATCCAGAAAGGGCCAACTGTTACACGTGATTACACCCAGGAACTGCGCGAGCGCATGAAGTTCCTGGATTACGCGCCGATCGTGTTCATTTCAGCTCTGAAGGGGCAGCGAATTGAAGGCCTGTGGCGGCAGATCGCCGAGGTGGCTGCGGCCCGCAGAATCCGTGTACCGACTTCACAGATGAACGCGTTCCTGAAAGGGATTGATCTCAGGCGACTTCCCAGTTTTCGCGGCCGTCCTTTGCGCGTTTATTATGTGACTCAAGCCGCTGTCTCGCCCCCCACCTTCATTGCGTTTACCAACCGCACCGGAAAACTCCACTTTTCCATCGAGCGGTTTCTCGAAAACCGCATTCGGGAAACATTTGGCTTTGTCGGGAGTCCCATTGTCATCAAATCGCGGTCCCGGACGTAAAGTTTGGGAGTCTGACAAACATCAATAAAATCGAAGCGAAAATCCTGTTAATTTATGGTAAAATTGGTGGCATCTTGGTTGCTTCTGGTAGTCACGATAGTGCTATACTGACATCACGTTAAACGATGCTTGCCTATCCCGAGGCAACATGTTTGGAATAACGTTTCCGAAATCATACAGAAGGGAGACTCGGATTAATGTCATGGGAGATGTCGACTCTTCGGGTAATATTCATTGTCTCCGTCATTACGGCCGCTTACCATTTACGGCCGTTTCATTGGTCATCATTGGTTTCAGCCCTCGTTGGCGCGGCACTGGCATCGGCTTTTATTGTCATTGAAATGCGCCTCAGGAAGGCCAGTCTCAGGCGTCTGATCGGGGCGGTTATCGGTGCGTCCATGGGCGTACTTGGTGCATTGGTGATCAGCCATTTACTGAGCCTGACCTCGCTCGAGAAGGCCTCGGTTTCGTATGTCCAGATCACTCTTCTTCTGCTGCTGGGCTATATTGGTCTGGTCGTCGGCGCTTCCAAGGGTGACATGCTGAACCTGGCCGCAATGGGCGGTATTTTCGCCGCCGAGCGGCAGAGCAGGAAAAGCAGCAAGATCCTCGATACCAGCGTGATCATCGACGGCCGCATCGCCGATATCTGCGAAACTGGATTTATCGAAGGGGCTCTGGTCCTTCCGCAATTTGTGCTTCGCGAATTGCAGCTTGTGGCTGATTCGACCGACTCGCTCAAGCGCAACCGCGGGCGGCGAGGCCTCGACATCCTGCAGCGAATGCAAAAAATGACGTCGCTTCAGGTACAAATTGTGGAAGAGGACTTTCCTCAGATCCGTGAGGTCGATCTCAAATTGATCGAGCTGGCGAAGAAATCCGAGGGCAAAATCCTCACTAACGATTTCAACCTGAACAAGGTTGCCCAACTTCAACACGTCCCGGTGCTGAATATCAATGAGCTGGCCAACGCTCTGAAACCTGTGGTTCTCCCCGGTGAAAGCATGCGGGTGTTTATCCTTAAGGAAGGCAAGGAATACAACCAGGGCGTCGCCTATCTGGATGATGGTACGATGGTTGTGGTGGATAACGCCAAGAAGATGATCTCCAAGACGATTGATATTTCCGTGACGAGCGTCTTGCAGACAACAGCCGGGAAGATGATCTTCGGGAAATACGAGAACTCTAAACAGCGAGTTGAGGTGGTTTAGCCCCAGCACCCCGGCAGGTGCGTTCTGAAACCGCCGGGAGCGGCCACCAGGAGCCGGGCTCATTCCTACGATGAAAGTCCTAGCGATCATTCCTGCCGCGGGCGCGGGTGTCCGCATGGGTGGAGAAACACCCAAACAGTTTCTTTCCCTCGAAGGCGTGCCGATCGTCGTCCATACCTTGAGGAAGTTCAATAACGCGGAAGCGATTGACGAGATATATCTGGGTGTGCGGCCTGAAGACATGGATCGTGCCCATGCCGAAATTCAGAGGGAAAGCTTCAGCAAGCCGGTCCGGGTTGTGGCGGGGGGCGTGACCCGGCAGCAGACCGTTACCCTTGCGCTGCGGGAGGTGCGGTCGAATGCGGAAATCGTCGTGGTTCACGATGCGGTGCGCCCTTTCGTGACCACAGAGATGATCCATCTGGCGGTTGAGGCAGCACGCAAATCGGGTGCGGCGATTCTCGGCATCCCGAGTGTTGACACCGTGAAGCAGGTGGAGCGGCAAACGATTCTGGGAACCATCCCGCGCGAACGCATTGTGCTGGCTCAAACTCCTCAGGCATTCCACTTCGAGGTCCTTAAGGAAGCCTGCGACCGGGCGGAAGCAGACGGCTACGAAGGAACGGATGAATCAAGCCTGGTGGAACGCCTGGGCCGCAATGTTACGGTGTTGATGGGATCAGACCGGAACATCAAGATCACCAAGCCGTCCGACTTGCCGCTGGCTCGCCTCTTTCTTGCCCAGGAACACGAGCAGGCTGAACGTCGTGCAAGAACGCTCCTGTAAGAGCGAATCCCGGTAAAATCAAGGTCCTGAAAATCGGGTTCCGCTGAGGGCCGCCAAAACGAGAGAAAAGACTGTGAACTCCAAGTGCGCGCATCGAATCGGTTTTGGAAATGACGTGCACCGACTGGCTGCCGGGCGCAAGCTGATTCTCGGCGGCATCCACATCCCGTTTGAGCGGGGACCGGTAGGGCATTCCGATGGCGACGCGCTCGCGCACGCTGTCTGCGACGCTCTGCTGGGAGCGGCCGCGCTGGGAGACATCGGGCGCCACTTTCCGGACACTTCGCCTGACTGGCACGATGCTTCGAGCCTGTTGTTCCTCCAGCGAACCCGGGAACTTCTGGATGCCGCGGGCTATCGAATCGCCAACGTGGATTCGACCATCAGCCTGGAACGGCCCAAGCTTGCGCCTTTTGTTCTCCAGATGCGGGAAAAAATTGCCGAATCGCTCGGAATCCTCCCGGACCAGGTAAGCATTAAGGCCAAAACCGGCGAAGGCGTCGATGCCGTCGGTAAGGGCGAGGCCATCCGCGCGGATGCTGTCGTTCTGATTGAATCGCTTGCTGCTGCGTTCCCTCGTCGAGGGCGGCGCACGCAAGGCCAGTGGGTTTAGATCCGCCCGCAGCAAATCCCTGCAAAGATCCGCCACGAACGAAGTTTTCACTTGCCGGTGAAACGCGTCAGGGACTGTTCGCAATCCGAGAAAAGGCGGGGGTGTAGCCCCCATTCCTCGCCGTCTGGCATTACTGAATTCACTTGCAATCCTTGAAACCCGAGCTTAGCATTAGGGTCACAATTCCTTTCCGAGGTGAATCCTATGACGGTTTCGACCTTGACCGAGTCACGGGGGGAAGTTTTCTCGATTACGGAGGCCACAACAGTTTATGAAGCTGCTCGTTACCTCCGTGGGAAGCAAGTGCGTGCGGTGGCCGTTTGTAACAGCCAGGGGAAAGTGGTGGGGGTTGTTTCACAGAGCGATATTTCCGACAAAGTTGCCGCAGAGAACAAGTGTCCTGAATGGGTTCGCGCATCGGAGATCATGACCAAGGACCTGGTTATGGTCTCTCCGGAAAAATCGTTCGAGGAATGCCTGGACCTGATGGAAAAGCACGGCATTTATCACCTGCTGGTCGTCGCGGAAAACAATGCCTACCGAGGGATGATTTCGATCCAGGATTTGCTGAAGGTTATTGCAATACAAAATAGAGTTCGCGCCGATAGCCTGGAAGACTATATTGTGGGCAGGCGTTAGTCCCAGGGGCGTTCCTCAGGAATGGTGCTATAGTTGAGTGGCCTTGCGTGCATGTGCTCGTTGGGCAAGCGCACCTGTTTGCCTCCCCGCCAAGGGCGTGCGGAAGCCCAGCGCCCTGAATGACTCCGCCGGAAAACCCAAGCCGCTCGCTGCGCGTAGCCGGCCTGGCCGGTTGCCGCATGCAAGGGTTGCCGGCCATCAGCTCGAAAGGTGCAAAGTCTGCAACGTAGCCTATGCGCCGCAAGAGTTTCAGTGCCATCATGAGTCTTGGACCCGTTTGACATTGGCCGGATCAAACCAGGACATGATCCTATGAAGCGCAATTTGGCAGCATTTTCAGGAACGACCTTCGACCTTGTGGTGATTGGCGGCGGCATCAACGGAGCGGCGACGGCGCGCGAAGCCGCGTTACGCGGCATGAAGGTCGCGTTGGTGGACGCCCACGATTTTGCGAGCGGAACGTCCAGCCGCTCCTCCAAGCTGATTCATGGTGGCCTGCGGTATCTTCAGCAGTTCGAGTATCGGCTGGTAGGAGAAGCTCGCCAGGAGCGGCGCCTGCTGCGCGTCCTTGCGCCTCACCTGGTGCGGCCCGTGCCTTTTCTCCTGCCGATCTACCATGGCGATCCGTATTCGCCGCTCAAGGTTCGGCTGGGGCTCACCATTTACGACCTGCTGGGAAATCTTGGAACGGCAGACCGGCACCAGACGCTCAGCAAAGATGAGCTTCTCCGGCGCGTGCCGGCGCTCCAACCTAACGGGCTGCGGTCGGGTGCGATCTATTATGACTCAGAAACGGATGACGCCCGCCTCACCATCGAATGCCTTGTGGATGCGGCTTCCTATGGAGCCGTGATTGCCAACTATGCGGAAGCGCGCGCCTTCAGCCTGGACACGCGAGAAACAGACGGCCGCCCCATAGTGGCAACGGCCGAAGTGGAGGACCACCGAAGCGGCAAGCGGTATGAGGTCAGGTCGCGCTTCTGGGTGAACGCCACAGGGCCCTGGGTAGACCGCGTGCGAAGTTTCCTGCCCGGCTACGATGGGTCAAAGACTGTCCGGCTGACCAAGGGTACCCACATTGTTGTCCCACCGGTCGCGGGAAAGAGTGCCTTGTTCGCAGCCATCCTTCCTGGCGAACGGATCTTTTTGATGATGCCCTGGCATCGGCATGCGCTTCTCGGGACTACGGACACCGACTACAATGCGGACCCGGACCAGGTGCGGCCGGATAGCGACGACATTGAATATCTTCTGCGCGCAGTGAACCGGGTGCTTCGCCAGCCCCTCCAGAGGAGTGACGTGATCGGCAGTTTTGCAGGTTTGCGGGCGCTGGTCATCCAGCCCGGCGCAAGTCCTTCAAAAAACACCCGCGAGTACCGATTCCATCAGGACCCGTGGGCGGCGAATCTGATTACGGTTTGCGGCGGGAAGTTGACAACGGCGCGCTCCATGGGAGAAAAGCTGGTGGACGAGGTCGTGGCGAATCTGCCTGGCAGTTCACCGGCGGAGTGGGCAGAGCACCCAAGCCGGGAGCTGCCTCTTCCGGGCGGCCACGTGACTGAATTTGAAAATTATCTGAAGGTTTCCGCGGTGGATGCAGTGCGCCTGTTCGGGATTCCGCGAGCGGCAGCAGAGCGCATCATACGGACTTATGGAACACAGTGGGAGCAGGTGCTGGAGCCGATCCATTCCGATCTCAAACTCGGGGAGCCGCTTCCCGGCAGTGACGAATTCCTGACCGCGGAGGTTGTTTTTGCCATTGAACATGAAATGGCGCTGGAACTTGACGACTTCCTCCTGCGCCGCTCGGGACTGAACTGGTATGCGGCGTACGCGCTCCGGGAAGCCGTGCCGCGAGTGGCCGAGATTTTTTGCGAACAGCTGGGATGGGACCCGGCGCGCCGTGACGCTTCGATTGAAAGGTTTCGCGGGGCAGGGTATTTTAGCGCTGAGCCGGCAAGTTAGCAGTTTGTTGATGGCGACCATAGCTTTTTCATAATGAGCTCGTCGATTGCGATGCCTGGCGAGGCGAAGAGACTTTGGATTTCGCTATATCGTCCGTGTCATCGAAGTTCTAACACGGACCGCCTCCGTGCCTTCCGCGCTGGCTTCACCCCGCCAAAACGGACGCGGAGCGAGAAAAAGGCGCCGGCCCTCCGTCCCCGTTGTGGCGGAGCAGGACAACGAGCCCCGAATTGTCAGTTGCCGTTGTGGGAGAAGGCATGAAGAAGCTAGCCAGAAAATACGTGATCTTCGGGCGCGTGCAGGGTGTGGGATTTCGTTTTTTCGCCGAAAACTGGGCGCACCGCCTGGGCCTGTCGGGTTACGTCAAGAATTGCACGGACGGAACCGTGGAAGCCTATGCGATTGGGGACGTGGCCGCTCTCGAAGAGTTCAAGGACCATCTGGCGGAAGGGCCGCGAAGCGCGCGGGTGGACCGAATTCAGGAATGTGAAGAACAGGTAAGAAGCAACTACAAACGCTTTGTGGTTGAAAGCGACTGGTAGCTTATCCAAAAAAGAGGAGACGTTGCGTGCAAAATCTTAAAGCTCTGATCCGCGAAGTTCCGGACTTTCCCAAGCCGGGCATTCTGTTTTACGACATCACAACTCTGCTGAAAGACCCTGTGGGGTTGCACTGGGCGGTGGACATGCTGGCCAATCATTACGTGGGGCAGGTGATTGACCGCGTGGTGGGAATTGAGGCGCGAGGCTTTATTTTCGCGCCCATGGTGGCCTATCGCCTGAACGCCGGATTCGTGCCCGTGCGCAAGCCCAAGAAGCTTCCTGCTGAGACTTCGCGTGTCGAGTACAGCCTGGAATACGGAAAAGACTCACTCGAGGTCCATCGCGATGCCATCAGCGAAGGACAACAGGTGCTGATTATCGACGACCTTCTGGCCACCGGAGGGACAGCTTCGGCCGTGGCTCGGCTGGTGGAGTCACTGGGAGGCAAAGTGGCGGGATTGGGATTCCTGATTGAACTCGAATTCCTGAAGGGAAAAGAAAAGCTCGCAAAATATAATTTGCACTCGGTTTTGAAGTATTGACGCGGATTTCCATTGATACATGCCGGACTGGCGAGAGAGCACGTCTTTCAGCCGTGCGGGAAGATGAAGCGTACGAGAACTCCCCGAATCGTGACTGGCACTGGAGTGCGCTTATAGCGCCGAACACGAGATGGAAGGCATCAAGTTGGACGGATCGCTTTGCTGAAGGGATGGTTCTATGCCTCTTCGCGTCCTGAAATGCGGGCCCTTATTCCCTTTCAGCCTCACCGTCAGGCTGAACAGCCTTCAGGATCGTATCCAGGAAATAACTTTCAGGCAGGGAACCTTCGAGCGACTGTTCCGCGTTGATCACTGTCTTGGGTACAGCGTGGACGCGATACTGGGCAACGAGGTCGGGGAATTCAGTGGCCTCGATGCAGTCGGCCGTGACGTTTTCGCTCTCCAGTGCAAACTGATGGGCCAGGCGCACCGCCTGGGGGCAATGGGGTCACGTGGGAGTGACAAAAACCTCGAGGTGTACCGGTTGGCTCAGTCCGGCAAGCTTCTCCTTGCTCTCGGCACCCAGTCCTGAGCTGCCTTTTGAGACGTCGAGGATCGCCTCCAGCAGGGTAGAGAACTCATAGCCCGCCGGCATTCCGTAATACCTTATTCCGTAGTCTTTGCCGTTGCGGATTACTGTCGCCGGAACTTTGTCGACGCCGTATTCAGCCGCCTTCTCTTTGTCGAGGATGAAGTCATAAACTTCGAGGGAAAGCTGGTCGGACAATCCCGCGAGTTCTTCGAGCACCTGCCGCGTCTCACGCCCGTACTCGAGATTCAGTTCCTGGGTAAAATGGATGATCTTAACGGGCGCTGCCATTTCGCCGAGCCGTCGGCGAATTTCCGCGGCGTCTTGCTCCCGGAGTAGTACCATTTGCGCTCCTTCAGTCACTTCTGTGATTAACCAGCTATTCGGTGACGCCGACGATTGCAGCGGGATATGGCGGCCAACCAAACACGTCTTTGCCCCGGCCAGCACTGATTCGATGCTGCCAGGGAAGTGAACGATTCGGGAAAAAACGTCAGTTCCTCAGCTCGACGATGGTGGCGCCGCCGCCGCCCTCGCCCTGCGGAGCAAGATAGAATTTTGCGACGTGCGGATGTGAGGTGAACATTTCGTGAAGGTTTCTGCGCAGGATTCCCTTGCCGAACCCATGAATCACGCGCAGCCGTCCACGCCCGGCCGTATAAGCCCGATCCAGAAACTCGTCCACCCTTTCGAGCGCCTCTTCCGCAGTGTTTCCAATCACATTGATTTCATCGGGGACGTCTCCAGAAGAGGCCTCGACGTGCATGGACAGGCGACCGTGGACCGCAGGAGCGCGTTCTGATGGCTCCGTTCTTCGGGCCACGACTTGGGCTTCGTCTCCGGCGATTCTCAGGCGCAAATTTCCCACCTGCACCTGGAGCTGCCCATCGTCGTCAATTTCTGTGACAGTGCCAGGCGTGGAAAGGCTTGGAATTCGCACCAGGTCGCCAACTGCAACGGGCGCCTCGGGCGCGGCCGGGCGCTCCGGCACCGGCTCGGCCAGAACGTTCAGCACCTGCGCGTTCCATTCTTCCCGCACTTCCTGCTTCAGTGCCACCACTTTGCGATCAACGCCCCTGGGCAAACGCGGTTTCTCGACCCGGGTGCGCAGCTCGGCCAGAACGTCGTCCCAATGCTTTTCCATCCGCCGCAGCATTTCTTCAAGGCGCGTGTCGAGTTCTTTCAGTTTCGCGCGGCGCTCCTGCAGGGCTCTGGATTCCAGCTCGACTGCACGCTCCTGGAGTTTCCTCTCCTCTGTTCGCAGGTTGGACAATTGCGCCTCATAAAAGGCCCTCCGCTCGTGGAGGGATTGGAGAAGCGCCGAAGCCTCAGCCTCCTCTGAGCCGATCAGCTCGCGAGCCTTCTCAAGAATGTCTTCGGGCAGGCCCAGTCGCGCCGCGATATCCACGGCGCTGGACTTTCCGGGAAGGCCCACCAGCAGCCGGTAAGTAGGCTGCAAGGTTTCCTCGTCAAACTCCATGGCGGCGTTTTCAGCCTCCGGGGTCTCGCTGCCATAGGCTTTCAGCCGTCCATGATGGGTGGTCACGAAAGTCAGCGCGCCAGATTTCCTGAAGCGCTCGAGAATGGCGATCGCCAGCGCCGCGCCCTCACCGGGCTCGGTGCTTGAGCCCAGTTCGTCCAGCAGAACCAGATCGCCCGGTCCGACAACCTCGACCATGTTGCGTATGGTCGTGATGTGCGCCGAGAAGGTGCTCAGGTTCGCCTGGATGGACTGCTGATCGCCGATATCCGCCAGCACGCGATGGAACAACGGCAGTTGGGCTTCACTGGCCGCGACAGGCAGCCCGGCCTGCGCCATCAGGACGGCAATCCCGACGGTCTTGAGTGCCACCGTCTTGCCACCGGCATTCGGCCCGCTGACGACCATCAGGCTTTTGGGTTCCTGCAATGCGATCGCGAGCGGCACCGGTTTCAAGCCGGTCTTCCGGAGACTGTGCTCGAGGAGCGGATGGCGAACCTCCGAGAGGGAAAGCTCCCGGCCGCTGCTGAACCGCGGAATACAACAATCGTAGGCTATAGAGAAAGCTGCTTTGGCAAAGACCACGTCCAGTTCAGCAAGGATGGAGGCCGCGGCTAGAAGGTCGTCCAGGCGCGCCCGGAGCTTTCCCGTGAATTCACCCAGGATGCGTTGCGTTTCGGCATACTCGCGGTCCTCAAGCTCCACCAGCTCATTGTTCAGCGGCACGGTTTCCATGGGTTCGAGGAAGACCGTGGCCCCCGACGAACTTGCGCCGTGAATCACGCCTGCAACGTGCCGTTTTTCTTCCGCACGGATAGGAATGACAAGCCGCTCATTGCGCAGCATCACTACGGCGTCCTGCAACACCTTGTCGCGGCTGAGGCGCCGCATCATGCTCTCCAGCGTTTTCTGAATTTCCTGCCGCACCCGCTCGATCGCACGGCGAATGCGCCTAAGCTCCGGGCTGGCGGAGGAATCAAGCGTGCCGTCAGGATGGATTTTGCCACTCAGTTCTGAAAGCAGGGAGCGGAAGGCGGGCAGTACGCCAGCCAGGTCCGTAAGATGCGGGAAGGCGTCCCGGTTGAACAGCATCCTTAGGTCCTGCGCCTTTTGCATCACAGCGAGGATGACCAGGATCTCGCGCGCCGTGCATGAGACTCCCTCGATGCGCAGGCGGTCGAGGATCGGGCTGGGATCTTCGAGCGCTCCTAACGATGGGCGTGAACCCTCGCGCAGATATTCTCCGGCCTCACGCACGCGCTCCAGGCTGATCCGGATGGCGTCCAGATCGTCGCGGGGAGAAAGCGCCGAGACGGCGGCGTGGCTGATCGGTCCGGACAGGAATTCGAGCAACAGATCCTTGACCGCCTCAAACTCGAGCACGCGGCAGGAAAATCGGTCAGAAATGGCTGAAGTGGAATCGCGGTTGCTCATGATGAAAGGCTGCAAACGGCAGAGTCGAGCAGGTCCAGGCTAAGACGCTCTTTTCAGGTACGCGACAGCCTCATCCACAGTATGAACCATCGTCACGTAATCCAAGGCAGGTATTTTGACTTTGTTCGAGTGCAAAGCCAGCTCAACTTCCTGTTTCAGGCATTCGATCACCGGCTGCCAGTAGGGAACCATTACCAGCAGCGGCTTGCGGCCACCCACGGACCTGGACAGAGACGATTTGTTCATCATCTCCCAAACCAGCGCCAGCTCGGCTAAAGTTCCCGTGCCGCCGGGCAGCACGACGTAGGCGTCGCCTCGTTCGATCAGCGCCAGCAGGCGTTCCATGAACGTCGGGGTTCGCACTTCCTCAGTAATCCAGCGGTTCGCAGGGGCCGGCCAGACCTCGCAGGTAACGCCAATCGTACTGCCGCCGGCCTCTTTGGCCCCGCGGGCCGAGGCCTCCATCAGGCCGCCGTAACCGCCATTGCAGATGGCAAAGCCCGCCTGTGCCAGCCTGCGCCCCAGGCTTTGCGCTTCCCGGTAGATTTCCGTAGCCTCGTCCGGAATCGAACTGCCGAAGATCGTAACCGTTTTCATGTAAGCACCGCTGCCTCTATCGCCTGTAGGCGTACTGCCGATAGATTGCGAGGGCAATTCGGTCAACTACTGTGGTCGCCTGCGCCCAGCGGAGCGGCTGATGGTTTCCGATAATCACGAACGCCAGCCGGCGACGGCCCGGCAAATTCATGTAGCCGGAAAGTGCGTTCACATGGTCCATGGAGCCGGTCTTCGCGTGGGCGCGTCCGAAGAGCGCCGTATGATGAAATTGTCCGGCGAGCGTGCCATCGACTCCTGCGACGGGCAGCGCGTCATAGAACGGTTGGAAATAAGGCGCGCGCGACATGAACAACAGCAGCTTGATCAATGCATCGGGAGTCACGAGCGTGTCGCGCGACAGCCCGGAGCCGCCGGCAAATTGGACTTCTTCGGGGGCAATGCCGATTTTGCCGGCGAAGTTTCTGAGAATGTCCAGGCCGTCTTCGAGACTGCCTTGATTGTCCAGAACTCGCGACATTGTGCGCAGAAGCATTTCGGCGTGCAGGTTCTGGCTGGCTTTCAGCATGACCTTGATATCCTGGCTGAGGGGCAGGGAATCATGCTCGGCCAGGACCACTCGGTGCGGCGGGTTGGGAGGAGTTGTCTGGCCGGCCGCTTCCGCCTGAGTCAGTTCCTCAACCACGACCTTGCCGTCCACTTTCACCCCCCGCTGTTCAAGCAGTTTGCGAAACATCTCGCCGATATAAAGCGGCGGGTTCTGGATGGAAATGCCCTCATCGACCCCATTCGAATCTATCGGAATGTGACCCCAGATATCCAGTTCCATCGAGCCGGGCAGCCGGTCCACTTCCACCTTGGCAGGAATGCCGGCTGAAGTTGTTCTGACATCATCGACGATTTTGTAGTAGCCATCATCGTCCGGTTCGAGGAAGATTTGCGCCCTGGGTCCGGCAAAAGCCGCTGGCAGGATTTTAAGCTTCAAGGAGTTGTCATTGAAAGCCAGGGCCGTAATCGGCGCACCGTAATCCCAGTCGAGATCGTCGATCGCCCAGTTGGTTCCGTATGGCTGGTAGACGTAATAGGTGTCATCAGCATATAGATTGCCGGTGACTTCGCGAACACCTTTCGCGGCCACCTGGTCGGCAAGATTCTCAAAGCCCAGGTCGGCCGGAAGGCGCGGCGGCGAGTTGTATTTATAAGGCAGCATGCGGCTGCCGAGATCCGGGTCGCCCCGTCCGACCAGAAAGAGATCCGGAACGCGGCCTTCGGAATCCGGAGGCGCCGAGCTTTCAACAGTAGTTCGGAAAATGAAATTCGGCCCCAGCGTACTGAGCGCCGCCGCGGCGGTGAACAGCTTCATGTTCGAGGCGGGTTGAAACAGGCGCTGAGAGTTGCGCGCGTAAAGGATCTCACCGTCGGAAAGCCGGACGACCTCAATTCCCCAGAATCCCCGCCCGGCGGGCGACGCGTGAAGGATGGCGTTAATTCGTTGCGCAAGAGGGTTATCACGCCGGCCAGCCCGGGTGGCCGGGGGCAACAGCAGCGCGAAGGCGCTGAGCAGGATGGAGACGGCTGGCGTTTTGAACAAACTCGACCGCCAACCTGACCGCGCAGCACACGGGGATCGCCTGTTCCACAAGAACCGTACACGCGCCATCAATGACGGTACCCGCAATCGGCAATTTCTTGAGTGTCGTGCGCAATCATCATGCCAGCCACCGCGCCACATCCTTGGCAAAGTAGGTCAGAATCATCTGAGCGCCGGCTCTTTGAATGGAAAGCAAAGCTTCCAGGGCGATCTGCTTTCGATCGATCCAGCCCGCGCTGGCGGCAGCCTCGATCAGCGAAAACTCGCCACTCACCTGATAGGCTGCAATCGGAACATCGAACTCCTGCCGCGCAAGCGCAATGATATCCAGATAGGGGAGCGCGGGCTTGACCATGATGATATCCGCCCCTTCCTCGATATCAAGAGCGATTTCCCGCAGGGCTTCCCGCTGATTGGCCGGGTCCATCTGGTAGGAACGGCGGTCTCCGAACTTGGGAGACGAATCGGCCGCTTCGCGGAAAGGTCCATAAAAGGCGGACGCGTACTTGGCCGAGTAAGCAAGGATTGGAATCGCGCTAAAGCCGTGGGCATCAAGCTCCTGCCGGATCCGGCCCACGCGTCCGTCCATCATGTCAGACGGCGCCACAATGTCAGCTCCTGCCTCGGCCTGGGTCAGGGCCGTCCTTGCCAGAAGTTCCAGGGTGGAGTCGTTGTCCACTTCACCGTTCCTGACGATGCCGCAGTGCCCGTGGGAGGTGTATTCGTCCAGGCACGTGTCACAGATCACCAGCAACTTCGGCAGTCTCTTCTTGATGCTTCTGACGGCACGCTGCACGATGCCGTTCGGATCGTACGCACCTGAGCCGCTTTCGTCCTTCATTTCGGGTATGCCAAAAAGCGTGACCGCCGGGATCCCGAGGTCGTAAACCGCCTTGCATTCTTCGATGAGTGCGTCCACGGACCACCGGTAGTTTCCCGGCATCGAGCTGATTTCATCTTTGACCTTTGAGCCCGGGCAGACAAAGAGAGGGTAAATCATCGAGCGAGCCGAAAGCCGTGTCTCTTGGACAAGGGCTCGGATGGCTGGCGTCCTGCGCAGACGCCTCGGACGTTGAGTTGGGAATGCCATAGTGATTCTCCTCCTGTGTTACTGAGCGAGGCCATGCAGGTTTTTTCCAGAGCCGATCGAACTGGCTGCCCCCGTTCTCGGTGTCCCGGTTTGAAGGGCCTCAATACAGCCGATCGGTTTGACGAAAGTTTCCAAAAGTGCCCACGTTCGCCAGCGATACTGCTATTCGGAATTCGTTCTCCTGGCGGATAGGACCGAGCGAAAACCTTCTGTATTCAGCATTGACGGCGAAGCAGGAAAAATGATAGCCGATCTGCCCGACGACACCCTGGGCAATGCCCTGTACGAAGTTATAGTCGGCGCCAAAAGCGCCGCTGAAGCCTTTATGATCCATGCTCCCGTAGGTCCCTACCAGACGCAACAAATTATACGATGGTAATTGGGAGAGCGGGGTTGTGGGGAGTACCGGCGTTAACTGGGTTTCCGTGCGGCTGATGAAAAAATCGGTCAGCGACAGGCCCATCAGCCCTCGGTGCACGTTGGAACTGATTCCGGCGTTCAGCACGCCTCCTCCGTAAGGGCTGAAGTCAGCGCGCAACTCGGTGTCGTAGTTCGAAGAGGGTGCCAGCTTCAGCACGGAAACCAGCGGTGAGAGGTTCCGTCCCCGTGCAAATGCAAAACCCGTGAGTGCGGTCGTCGGCTGCCACACGATGTCCTTGCCGGGTTGAAGTGCGCCTCCGAAAGTGGGATCAAAATAGTAAATCTGGGATAGCCGCAGCGAAACAAGTTCGTGAGCCTGAGGGATTGGCTCGCCGCTGGGCACATCTTTGCGGACAAAAATGGTGTTGGTCAGCGAATACTCGATCTCATTCGTTTCCGCCAGAGTATCAAGATTGTCGAACCGCACAATGTCCATGATGTTCTGCGGGTCGGTGGCCTGCACCACATGGTATTTAATGTCCGGTTCGATCACGTGTTTGAAGAGATATCCATGGTAAGGATGGGCGAAGACCTTTTCGAACGATGGGGGCCGTATGTCCATCGAAAAATCTCCCAGAATGCGATTCAGTCCGCTCCGGTCCGGCTTGAGGCTGGTACCGTATCTCGTCAGCCACACGCCCCCTGACGGCGTCACGTGAAAGTGCAGGAAGGGCTTCAGCCGGAGGGTAAGTTCGGGATGGAGGTTGAAACGATCGGAGAAATTCGGGGTCCTGAAGTTGGGTTCCGAACGCGCCACTGCACCGGAGGAAGTGTCAAACGAAAAGTAAAGAGGCGTGTGCCCTACCTGCTTGTCCATGCCTGAAAAGGAAAAACTGGGCGTGTGACGAATGGTTATGGAATTTGCCGGGCCGCCCGTGGTCGAGAGAAAGTTCTGGTAGCGCGAAACGTAAAAATTGATGCTGTAGGCGTTAAAGTTCTTGGTCAGAAAACCTGTCTGCCGCGCCTCAGAGGTGACGGCCTGAGCGAAGTTGGTGGCAAACGTTTCCTGGAAGGCAAGCGAACTGGAGTAATAGGCGTCCACCACGCCGCGAAAGCCCCCCCACATATGGTCCGCATAGCCAGACGCCCTGATGCTTTCGCCCGGTGCCGCCAGTTGCGGAGCACCCGGACTGCCCCGGTCATTGACGCCAAATGCGTTGACGATGAGACTGCTGTCGGCGCTGGGACGGGCGCGGAATTCGCCGCTTCCGGCCAGTCCGCGCTGGGTATAATCCTCGGCGCCCAAAGTAAGATCAGCGCTGCGGTTGATGGCCCAGTAGAAACCATCGCCAAAGGTGAAGCCTTTCTGGGAGGAATTGCCGATGTTGGGAAGCAAAAAACCGCTCTGCCGGGGCCGCGGGGCAATTGAGTCTACCAGAATGGGAACGTACAGGATGGGCGCCCGGAGAAAGCGAAAAACATTGTTGCGGGCCACCACTTTGTCTCCCACAGTCACGTCGGCATGGCTGGTGCTGATGGACCACCCTGACTGCTCGCAACGGCAGGTGGTCACGCGGCCGTTAATGATTTTGTAGGACAACTCGTTCAGTCTCTGCACGATCCTGGCCTGCACGTAAAAAGGGCTCTCCGACTGCATGACTCCGTGACGGGGCTTGAGGTGTGGGCGCAGGTAACCGTGGCCGTTAAGGAACCACCCCTTCCCCGTCGACACGTTGTAATGAAGCTGATCGGCTTCCAGGTGAGCCGTGGGATCATCATAGGTTACGTGACCGGTAGCCACCACCTCCTGGGTCGCTTCATTGTATGTCACCTCGTCCGCCGAGACCCTCATCTGCTGGTAGGTCAACACGACATGGCCCTGTGCATAATACACCGAGCCCTTTTTTCCCTGCGTGTCTGCACGAAGCGTGACAGTAGACCCCTGATTTGACAACCTCGCCGGAAAGGAGGGCAGGGTCTGCCCAAGCATCTTAAGGACGGGCATCGTCAGAACTGCGCCCAGTGTCATGAGCAACCAAATACGGGGATTTACCTGCCGGTTGGAAGCGCGAGCGATAGGACCCATGGCTTTTGCCGAAGTTGGTATTTTACCCGCAAAAGCTTGGTACTAGCACATGAATTTGCTATGATAGGTGGCTGGATAGGCAAGTGTTCGATGAGGGAGGGTGGTCAAGGTGAAATGTCCAGAGTGTGGCTTCGTCAGTTTTCCAGGGCTTGACCGTTGCAAGAAATGCGGACACCTTCTTACCCCTGCACGCGATGACACTAAGGAGGGCGCAACCGTCCTCTCCCGGCCTCGTACATCAGCCATAGCTTCTGAGGCGTCTGGCGCCGAACTTGCTCAAGATCGAATGGAAATGGGTGGCCGCGAGACCGGTGATTTGGACATCGAGCTCAATCCAGAAGGCGTTTCCGCACACCCGATTGAACCGCAAGAAGAGCACTCCCCTGCAGACCCGGAAGCCGGGCAGGACTGGCAGGCCGAGCTGGCGCAGCGCGTTGAGGATTTCCGCCGCCGGCGGGCACACCTGCGCAAGACCAAAGAAGGCGATCGCGAAACGCTGGATCTCGAATTCGGGCCTTCCGTGCACGCCACGCACGAGCCCCATCCCAATCTTATCGAATTTCCATCATCGGAAGGGTTGGTGCCCCAGGCCAAGGCTGCACCGGGCTCACATTCTGGTTCACGGGCAACAGGCGTGGAGAATTTCGAGTCGGGTTCTCAATCTGGTGGTGGCGGGACCAGACCTGCATCCGGCAGAAAGACGCCTTCTCACGACGAAATGCCCCCCCTCCAAATCGAACTCGGCTCGTCCCAGGAGGATAGCTCAGCTGGCATCAGGGCGCGCACGACAGCGGAAACACCGGGCGTCAGCATCAGTGCCCGCTTGTTTGCTGGCGTCATTGATGCCGCGATCCTGCTGACGGGAGCGGCACTGTATGCGGTGATTTTCTGGCGTACCGGTGGAAGCTTTTCCTCCCAGCCCCTGGAGCTGGGTGTCGCAGGCCTGATTGCCGTGTTCTTTGTGATGCTCTACTTTGCAGGCTGCACGGTTCTTTCTTACGGCACTCCAGGGCTGATCTGGGCGGGCCTTGAGGTGACTACTTTCGAGGGCAATCCTCCCGGAGTCTCTGACTGCCTCTGGCGCGCTTTTGGGTACCTCGTTTCAATGTCAGCCCTGATGCTGGGGTTTGTCTGGGCGGTTGTCGACGTCGATGGGCTCACCTGGCATGACCGGATGTCGAGGACGTTTGTTGTTCTCGCCGATAATCGATAGAACTCTGTTTGCCCGCGTTGCCGGTTGAGGCTGGGGCGTTCGCGCGTATGGAGTGGATCAGCTATCCAGCCACCCTGAGCCGGTCAGCTTTCTAACCCAGCAGGAGGCGTGCGTAGACCTGGGGATCAACATTCCCACCGCTCACCACGCTGCAGATGGTTTGACCGGCAAATGTCCCGGGCTCCGCGAGTATTGCCCCGATTCCCAGTGCGCCGGTCGGCTCAACTTTCAGGTTAGCCAGGCTAAAGAGCGTACGCAGCCCCTCCGCGATTTTCTCCTCCGGAACCTCCACGATCCTGGCCAGTCCGGTTCTCAGGATCTCCCAGTTTCGGTCGCCCAGGCTCACTGTCCGGGCGCCATCAGCGATGGTTTGCGGTTCGCCCTCATTCTGGACGATCCGGCCAGCCCGAAGCGACCGTGCCGCATCGTTTGCCAGCAGCGGTTCCGCGCCGATCACCGGAATGGATTTCTTGGCGGTCCGCAGACCTACGACAATCCCGGACGCCAGTCCGCCACCGCCCACCGGGACGACCACGCAGTCGAAATCATATTCCAGCTCCGCCAGTTCCCGTCCCAGGCTGCTGTTCCCCTCGATCACGAATGGATCGTCGTATGGGCTGGCGACGTAGGCCGCAGGATGTTCCTTTGCCAGTTCCCACACCCGGTCCCAGCGCGACTTGACCGTGACGTCGACCAGTTCGACTTTGCCCCCATAGCCGCGCACAGCATCGACTTTCACTTGCGCTGAGGTGGCCGGCATCACGACGATGCATGACTTGCTGAGCAACTGGCATGCGTAGGCCAGTGCCTGCCCGAAATTCCCGGAAGAAGCGGTGAGAAAAAGGTTTGCTGGCGCCCGAGTCGCCACGTTGTACGCAGCACGGAATTTGAAGCTTCCCGTATGCTGGAAGGTGTCGCTGGCCAGGATAATCCTGGCTCCCAGCGCGCTTGATAGCTTCCTGGATTCAATGATTGCGGCCCGGCGAACCTCTGACTCCAGCGTTTCCTGCCGCTGTTCTCTCTTTTTCACGATTCAACCCTCCCCGCCCACAAACGCGGCAGCCCGCCATGCTGATCGAAGCTCGACCACCCTCTTTCAGGATATCAACTTTCCTCGCAAGCGGAGCTGATTAAGAGGAACCGAGCGGTGCCTGGCGAGGGCAGCAGAGTTCCAGGAGGAGAAATTCTGCACTGACCGCTTTTTGCAACAGGGCTGGCCCGCCATCCCCTATTTACCGGATAGACAATGTGTATGCATCGAGTCAAAGTAAAACTATTAATTGGTATTTATAGCGAAGGCAGATGCCTTATCCGAAAGACCGACTGACGGCCTTCAGTCGCGTTACGAAGTAGCCGCTTCCTAGAAAGGGTGTCCCAGGCCCTTCGTCCTCTCTTCATGAGAGGGACCTCCATGAGACGGGCGCAGTTGGCGCCGCGAACTGTGTGCCGGAGAAGTGCACTGCGGCCAAGTTTGGCCATGACAGGCCGATCCAGGTGTCGAAGAGCAGAGAGTTGTTCACGTGATTTGCTCGGGACACCGGACCGCGAGAAACTTTCGCCTGCAAGAGGGAAATCCCCTGGAGGACGAAGGCACCCTGATCGGAACTTTCACCTTTGAGGGCGAAACGATCAACCCCTAGCCGACACCCACGGCGCCGATTCTGTGCCGTGGGCTGCAGCGGGCAGGGGAAAGCGGGTTGCGACCAAGCTAACGGCAGCCCTGGGACGCCAGCAGGGAAATTGAATGATTGAAGACATGAACTCTGCATTATGAAACTGGCTGGATGATGAACCGGAACCAAACCGACCGATTCCGTTTCAATCTTCATAATTCAGAATTCACAATTTTTCCTGCCAGCGCGAGCCACCTGCCATATCGAATGCATCAATCATCCCGCGGTTTACGGCTGCTCGCGGAAGGCTACAAAGCTGTGCGGCTCGATCTGCAAGCTGTAGCCGTACTGGCGAGGCGCCTGTGCAGCGCTGGAGGGCCGACCAAACATCCCACCTAGCGCTGGAATGGGACTGCCAACAAGCGCCGTGCCGGTCTCCAGGTTCTCAATATGGGCGAAGCTGCCGGTAACCCGAACAGCAGCTGGATGATCGAGGAAAGACTCCACGACAAAGGTGCCGTTGTTGTATTCAAAGAGGCTCACTTGTGCCGGACCATCGAGTTTCACGGGCAATCCCTGGTCGAAGTATCTTCGGAGGGAGTTGAGCACGCCGTCAGGCAGCCGGTAAAGATCGGTCATGCTTTCAGGGACTGACCAAACGTAAAGCGTTCCTTTCCCGTAACCATCCATCAGCAGCAGAGGCACGCCGCGCCCGTCGGCCAGTCCGCGAACGACAGCCCAGTCCTCGTTGGTGTAGAAATGGACTTCCGGGAAGAGAATCGCGCGCTGCAAAGCGCCAGCTCCGGCGCCCGCTCCTGCGCCGAATCCCGTCACAAAAGAGTTGGCGGCGAGGATGTTCTTGGTGACGTACATATCGGTGACCTGGTCCATACCTTTTTTCTGAATGGCGCGCAAAAGGCTGGAGGTAATGATCACGTTTTCTCCGTCGCGCAGGTGCTGCTCAATTTCTGACACGATGTTGGGATCGTACTTTGCGGTCACGGTCAGAAGCACAGTCTTTGCCTTGGGCCAATAGGGGTACATCTCGACTGGGATTCCTATCATGCCAACGACGTCGCGCAGGAAATCCTCCCCGGTCGACTGATAGGGCCGGTAACTGGCCAGACCCATGGGTTCTCCCAGGCTGCCGGCGATGTGGTCAACCTGGCGAAGGGCATAGGCGGCAGCATCGGCTATCAGTGGAAATCGCGTGCTTTCGAAACCGCCGCAGCACTCGGGCATCATCTGGAAATAGTTGAAGGAGGTCGGCAACATCTGCCAGGGGCCGCGATCGCCTGGCTCCGCCGGGCGCAGGAGGTCCGTATACTGAAACAGGTTGATGGCGGGAGCTTTGGCCAGGATGGTGTCCCACAATTGCTCGGCATAACGATCCAGGTAAAGCACTCCATAGGGGTCCACCCATCCACCGCCATTGCGTCCCGGCGCGATGTTTTCAAAGTAACGGAAGATCTCGTAGCTTTCGTACTGCTGGAGCTGCTGGTCCGTGATCAGGGGATCACGCGTTTCGTCGCCCGTCCAGATCTCGGGGAAAATTTTCGGCTCCTGCTCCAGATCGTAACCCAGTCCCTGGAACGACGGATACCAGTTGGGGAACTTGATAATGATGTGTACGTTAGGATTCGCTGCCTTTGCAGGTTTCAGAATCAGGTCGCGGGCGACTTCATCCATCAGTTGCAGCCGGTACTGGTCCCAGGTCCGTTTGCCCTTTGCGGCTATGTCGGCATCACTCTTGGTATTGGTGAAGAAGAAGTCGTCGAGAATGATTTCGTTGAAGTGGCGCGCAGTTAGCGCCGACATGCGTTCCAAGAGCGCCCGGTCCTCGGGATTGGCATAGTCGAGCGAACGAAACTGTGCGGAGCGGCTGCGCCCGGACAGCGCCATGCCGCCGGCCACCGCGACTCCGTGTGATTGGAAGAAGTGTTTCACCCGGGAAACAGTGGCGTCATCAGCGGTTGTCCCGCTGCGATAGGTTTCAATGAAAACTCTATCCACATGTATGCGGCTGCTGATGGTGTTCCAGCTCGACTGCATCCAGGCGGGATCGTGCGCCATGCGCTCGACCACGTTGACAGGAATGTAGACAGTTACCTTGAAATTCTTGTACGCCTGCGGCTCAGCTCCGAAAGAGGAAACGGCCACGAGAAAAAATGCTATGACAGCAAAGCCAACTCTTCGCATCATCACTTTGACCTTCTTTCATCAGATCTCCACCCATGGTACGGGCGGCTGGAGTTCCCAAACGAATACTCGCGAGCGTGGGTATACTGGGGTTTTTGCATTCACCCCGGAATAGTCCAATCAATTCTGGTCATTTGAGGAGTTCATGTCAAGGTGCTTGCAAGCGCTGGCTCTGAGAACTGCGGCATTTCGGTTAGTGCAACTGGAGCGGGCATTCCGGCAATCTGGGAATGCGTCCGGGCATAGCGCGTGTCTGGACCCATATTGAACGAATCCGCTCCACCACACTGCTTTGCAGGCGCGCTGCTTCCATGGCATAATGCGGCGTAAAAGCGCTGGGGAAGGCTTGCAACGGGAGACTTCGAAGGACCGAAACAGCCGGGGCCTTCCCACGCAAACACCGAATGGGGGCAAAAAGTGGTTGAAGAAGAGATTGAAATTCGAACGCACGATGGGACAGTCGACGGCATCCTCTACCGGCATGAGGACGGAATCCGCCGGCCTGGCGTACTTCATCTGACGGATATCGGAGGCATTCGCGAGGCCAATCGCGGGATGGCGCAGCGGCTGGCCGGTGAAGGATACACCGTCTTGATGCCCAACGTCTTTTATCGCACGGGACGCCCGCCGTTGTTTGATTTCCCGCGGCGCATAGGCGAGGAGCGAACGATGAAGCGCTTTGCCGAACTGATGGATCCTCTCACGCCGGAAGCCATGGAGCACGACGCGGGCCACTACGTGGATTTCCTCGCCGGGCACCGTTCGGTGAGCGATGGTCCGATGGGGGTGGTGGGTTACTGTTTTACGGGTGCCATGTCCATGCGCACCGCTGCGGCACGGCCCGATAAAATCGTCGCAGCCGCGTCATTTCATGGTGGGCGGCTTTACACGGACACTCCCGATAGTCCGCACCGCGTGCTGCCGCGCATCAAATCTCGCCTCTATTTCGGTCACGCCGTCGAGGACCGAAGCATGCCGGCAGAGGCGATTGAAAAATTGAACCAGGCTCTTAAGACTTGGGGCGGTCATTACGAAAGCAAAGTCTACGACGGCGCGCATCATGGCTGGACGGTGCCGGACAGTCCGGCCTACAACCAGCCTCAGGCTGAGCGCGCCTACAGCAAGCTGACGGAATTGCTGGCGGGTACACTGAAGTAAACGCAATTGGGAAGCTGCTTTTGAATTTTGCGGGGGCCCAGCCCTTCCGACTAAGGCCGGCGTGAAAGACGCATCCACTGTTTGGGTTCCGCTTATCGGAGCGCCAGCTACTTGACGGCATCTGAATAACCGGGCAGTATCAATGGAGACCTCTACAGTCGGGCCTGTAGCTCAGTTGGGAGAGCACCTGGTTTGCAACCAGGGGGTCAGGGGTTCGAATCCCCTCAGGTCCACCAGTGTTTCGTTAGCCTTACGGACTTTCAAAAGAGACAGAGTTCCCCTGCTGTAGTAGAAATTGTAGTAGAAAGAGTGCGAATATGTGGTTCTACCGCTTCGGCTTGGAGAGCGAACCTTTTCGTTGGAGTTTCTTTCCGCTTCACCGATAGGAGGATGGCGCCCCATAATTCCTCACCAATCTGTTGCCACTGCTGCCGCCTCCAAACCGGTGATTGGCAACGTCGAGACAGGTCGACGCGGGGGGAGCAGTGAGGCGGCCGCTCGATGAGGATACACCGTACAGCATCCGCCAGGTTTTCTACTCGCGGCAGCCGCGAACATAAATCTTTACACACTATTATATTAGATATAGTCTAAGTACTGATATGGACGTCGGGGCGATCAAGCGTTCCTTGGAAGAGAGCGGCTTGCGGTGCACGCCGCAACGCTACGCCGTGATGGCCTTCTTGATGGAACACACCAGTCATCCCACGGCTGCGGAGATCTTTGAAGCCGTGAATCGCAAGGATCCGCGCTGTTCAAGGGCCACTGCTTATAACAATCTGCGGGACTTGGTGCAGGCGGGTTTGGTGCGTGAGGTGGCCGTCGAGGGCCGCGCCGCGCGATTCGATGCGAAAATCACGCGGCATCACCACTTTATTTGCGACGGCTGTGGAAAGGTTGAGGACATCGAGTGGTACGACGTGCCCAAGCCTGCTTCAGAGTTCCTCGGCAAGCGGATTCTTCGCCAATACGAGCTCATTTTCCGGGGGCTCTGCGCGACGTGTGCTCCGCGGCACGCGTCCCGTTAGGCTCGCAAAGTGTGCGGGTACCTGAGGACCGGCGTGCGTCAGCAAGCGATGCGGGCAGTGATTTCCGCGAATAGGAAAGCCAGGATGGGCTCGCAGATCGTCGCAGTTCTCTTAACTGAATTTTGGACAACTTGGAGGGAAGGAGCAAATCATGTCAACTGAAACTAAGTGCCCGGTCATACACGGGACCACGAATGTCGGAATGAGGTCGAACAACGACTGGTGGCCAAACCAACTGAACCTCAGAATTCTCCGTCAAAACTCGCCCCAATCCGATCCGATGGGCGATGGCTTCAACTACGCTGAAGAGTTCAAGAAGCTGGACTTCAAAGCAGTGAAAAAGGACCTCCACGCACTGATGACGGACAGCCAGGACTGGTGGCCGGCGGATTTCGGCCACTACGGAGGACTCTTCATTCGCATGGCGTGGCACGCCGCAGGCACCTACCGCATCGGCGATGGGCGCGGCGGGGCCGGCGCTGCCCAACAGCGCTTCGCGCCGCTCAACTCCTGGCCGGACAACGCGAACCTCGACAAGGCGCGCCGGCTGCTTTGGCCGATCAAGCAGAAATACGGCCGGAAAATCTCCTGGGGCGACCTCATGGTTCTCGCCGGCAACGTCGCCCTGGAATCGATGGGCTTCAGGACGTTCGGCTTTGGCGGCGGACGCAAGGATGTGTATGAGCCTGACGAAGCCGTGTACTGGGGCAAAGAGAAGGCCTGGTTTCCTGCTCCTGCCAGCGACGAGCGCTACACCGGCGACCGGGACCTCGAAAACCCCCTCGCTGCTGTGCAGATGGGCCTCATCTATGTAAATCCGGAAGGGCCGAACGGCAAGCCGGATCCCCTCGCAGCGGGCAGGGATATTCGCGAAACGTTCCGCCGCATGGCCATGAACGACGAGGAAACGGTCGCGCTGATTGCCGGCGGTCACACCTTTGGCAAAACCCACGGCGCCGGCGACCCCAAGCTTATTGGTCCCGAGCCCGAAGCGGCGCCCATTGAGGAGATGGGCCTCGGCTGGAAGAGCCGCTATGGAACAGGCAAGGGCAAAGACGCAATCACCGGGGGCCCGGAAGTCACCTGGACCGCAACGCCAACAAAGTGGAGCAACAACTTCTTCGCGAACCTCTTCGGCTACGAATGGGAGCTGACCAAGAGCCCGGCCGGCGCCTACCAGTTCCAGGCGAAAAATGGTGCCAAGCCAATTCCGGACGCCTTCGACCCGTCGAAACATCACGCGCCGACGATGCTGGTCACAGACGTCGCTTTGCGGGTCGACCCGGCCTACGAGAAGATTTCACGCCGCTTCTACGAGCATCCGGATGAGTTTGCCGATGCCTTTGCCCGCGCATGGTTCAAGCTGACGCATCGCGACATGGGCCCGCGTTCGCGCTATCTCGGTCCGGAGGTGCCGGAGGAGGATCTGATCTGGCAAGACCCTGTTCCTAAGGTCGATCACAAGCTGATCGACGCGAAGGACATTGGTGACCTGAAGGCGAAAATCCTCGCATCCGGCCTTTCCATTTCCGAACTGGTCTCGACGGCCTGGGCGTCGGCATCGACGTTCCGCGGCTCGGATAAGCGCGGTGGAGCGAACGGCGGGCGCATCCGTCTTGAACCCCAGAAGGACTGGGAGGTCAACCAGCCGGCTCAACTGGCGAAGGTGCTGCACACGCTCG
>JBJKQK010000012.1:0-39777 GCA_046705285.1 Terriglobia bacterium | reverse complement strand
ACCTATATCCACAGCCTGGGCTTGAAGTTCGGGATTTATTCTTCGCCCGGCCCCAAAACCTGTGCCGGCTTTCCGGGCAGCTACGGTCATGTCAAGCAGGACGCCAAGACCTATGCCTCGTGGGGTGTGGACTATCTGAAATATGACTGGTGCAGCGCCGCCGAGGTATACAAGCCTTCTCAAATGCCGGGCGTTTACAGGATGATGCACGAAGCTCTGGTGGAGACGGGCCGTCCCATTGTCTTCAGCCTGTGTCAGTACGGAATGTACCAGGTCTGGAAGTGGGGAGCTTCGGTGGGTGGCAATTTGTGGAGAACCACTGGAGACGTGCAGCCCAATTATACACGCATAGCCTTTATCGGGTTTGGACAACAGGGGCTTGGCAAGTATGCCGGACCGGGCCATTGGAACGATCCTGACATGCTCGAAATCGGCAACGGGAAGCTTACTGTGAATCAAGAAAAGACCCAGATGAGTCTGTGGTGCATTCTGGCCGCTCCGCTGATTTCCGGCAACGACCTGACGAACATGTCCCAGGAAACTCTGGCAATCCTGACTAATCCGGAAGTGATCGCCGTAGACCAGGACCCGGCTGGAATTGAGGGACATCGCGTAACGGAAGTCGGCCCTCTGCAAGTCTGGGTGAAGCCACTCGCCGACGGCAGCAAAGCCGTTGGCCTGTTCAACGCAGGCGAGTCAACCATGCCGGTGACGGTTCACTTTAACACCATTGGGTTGGATGGCCCGGTGTCGGTTCGCGACCTGTGGGCCAGGAAAGATTTGGGAACTTTCAACGGAAGCTTCACAGCACAGGTCCCTCGCCACGGCGTCGTGATGATCAAGGTGAAGTCAGGAAGTTGAACAATCGCTTTGCGTCGCATGCCAGAGTGGACACACTCAACAAAACAACGCAAGGGCTGGGATATGGGTATCAAATCTGATTCGTCCAAAGCTTCGAAACCGCTGGCAGGAGTCTGCAAACACCATTGGCTGGACCAGGAAAGCCCCTTTCTTGTGGCACAGCTGTGCGAGTTCTGCCGACTCTATCGCTACAAGGTAGCCCCCATCTCTGACTGGGAATATCGCGCGCCCATTCCACGGGTCACTTACGGGCTGGACATCAACTAGGCTGGTCCGCCGCAACTTTGACGTCTTCTGGCGGGGGCCGCTGATCCCCTCCTTCCGCGGCTCAGGCAGGATCGTGGGGGGCGTCTTTGCCTGACGGGAGTACGGTCTCCCGCTTGTGCCACCATTCGTGAAACCGTGTACATAGCCCTTCTGAGTTGAGCGAAACGACGCAAATTCCATCCAACTCCAGCCGCTTTCGATCCTTCAGGCGCACGAATCCTGCCCGCCACCGTGCAACGCCTTCCCCCTGGCTGACGGCCAGAATTGCGAAAGTAAAGTAAATCTGCTCCTGGCTGCCAGCGACGTGTTTCCAGTATTTCAGCAGTTCACGACGGCCGCAAATGGGCGCTGTGAACGGTGGCAGAGAATAAACCACGTCTTCCGCAAACAGATCGACCGCCGCTTGCGCGTTCCGCCGCTTCCACGCAGCACCGTAAGCGCGCAACCACTTTTCCAGTTCCTCTGGTCTCAATTTTCGATGTTCATCATGCACACCTGAAGCTTCAGATTACCACCCGGATTCTCACCTGCTTTGCGCCCTTTGAGTCGTCGCGTCCGGGCGTGGCGCTTTCCCAAGGCTGAGCCGGCGCACGCGCACTCGTGCAATTTCATAGAATATCAGACGCGGGCCATCCGAACTCAATCGGCTTTTCCAAGGGCGCAAAGGGCCTATCCCGCGCTAGCTTGACATCTCTCAGGTCGAAAACCATACTGAAATCTAAGGGGTGTGTTTTATCCTTCATAATGTTGTCACAAGAATAATCTAAGGATGTGACATGCACGAATTCCGAACTAGCCGGGCCTTGATGGTCGATCTTTACGAAATCACGATGGCAGCCGGCTATTTTGAGCGGCACATGGATTGCCGCGCCACTTTTGAGCTTTTTGTCCGTTCCCTGCCCTCCGAACGCTCATACCTGGTTGCGGCGGGCATCGACGATGCCATCAATTATCTGGAAACTCTGCGCTTTTCAGACGATGACATCCGGTATCTACAGAGCCTTCCGGCCTTCCGAACTGTCACGGACGGTTTCTTTGATTATCTGAAAGATTTCCGGTTTACCGGTGACGTTGCCGGGGTTCGTGAAGGCACCATTGTCTTCGGCGAAGAGCCCCTCCTTCAGGTGACGGCTCCCGTGGCCGAGGCACAGATTGTTGAAACTTATTTGCTCTCGGTCGTTAACTTTGAAACCCTCATTGCTTCCAAGGCCGCACGAGTGTGCCGCGCTGCCGCGGGGCGGCAGGTGCTGGAGTTCGGTACTCGCCGGGCGCAGGGGCCGGAAGCCGGGGTCCGTGCGGCCCGCGCTGCATATCTGGGCGGCTGCGACGCCACTTCAAATGTGGAAGCCGGTTATCGATACAAAATTCCGGTGGCGGGGACGGCCGCCCATTCTTGGACACAAATGTTCCCCACCGAGCACGAAAGCTTCGAGGCGCTTCTTGAAGTGTTTCCGGAAACAGGCGTCCTGCTGATCGACACGTACAATGATCTGGCGGGGGCAAGAACGGCAGCGACGCTGGGGAGAAAATTCCGAGGTGTCCGGCTCGACAGTGGCAACTTGCTTCAGAAAAGCCGGGAGGTCCGAGAGATCCTGGATGCACACGGTCTTCAGGACGTGAAGATCATTGCCAGCGGCGATCTGAACGAATACCGAATCGAAGAACTGGTAGCGGGCGGAGCTCCCATCGACTCATTCGGTGTTGGGACCGACCTTGCAACCTCGCGTGACGCGCCAGCCCTGAGCGTGGTTTATAAGCTTGTGGAGACGGTGCAGGATGGACGGGTGGAATACAAGGCCAAATTCAGTGAGGAGAAAATATATTGGCCAGGAAGAAAACAAATATTCCGGTTTCAAAAAGATGGCAAGTATCATCACGATGTCCTCGCACGCCTGGAGGAGAATTATCCCCAGAGCGAGCGCTTGCTTCAGCCGTTGATGCGCGGCGGGAGGGCTCTCGATGCTCCCCGCTCAGCCGCATCCGTCCGCGAAATCGTAATCGCCAACCTGCAGCGGCTTCCGGAAAAATACCACGCCTTACGGAACGCTCCTGAATATCCCGTGGGAAAAAGTGACGCGCTCAACCAACTGCTGGAGGAAGTCCGCAACCAATACGTGACCACCCGCAGCCCCGCCACTGCCGCACATTGAATTGAACCTCAGGGGAAAACCATGGCAACGCCTTTAGCCTTCTTTGATGTCGATACCCAGATTGACTTTATGGAACCAACGGGGAAGCTTTACGTTCCCCACGCAGAAGAAATCATCCCGCAACTTGTCCGATTAATGGCATACGCGCGCGATCGGCATATTCCGGTGATATCCTCCGCCGACGCTCACGCGCCCGATGATCCCGAGTTCAAAATCTGGCCGCCGCACTGCGTTGCAGGCACACCGGGTCAGCGCCGCATCAAAGAGACGTCGCTGCCTGGGGCCGTAACAGTTTCGATGCATTCCAATCCCTTCACCGCGCCGCAGAACTGGCCGCCGCAGATCATCATCGAGAAGGACGTCTATGAAACTGAGGCGAATCCTGAGTTCGACTCCGTCCTGAAGGCCTTGGGGCCGCGCCGCTATGTCGTTTTTGGCGTCGCCACCGAATATTGCGTGCGCGCGGACGTACTCGCGCTGCGGCGTCGCAACAAACCGGTCGGCCTTGTCGTGGATGCAATCAAGGCGATCAACGAGGAGGAGGGACGCAAGGCCCTCGACGAGATGGTGGCAGCAGGGGCTGAATTGGTGCTGGCATCCGATGTGTGCAAGTGAGAATACCGGGTGCAAATACGCCATCAATGGCTGATTCGCCCGTTCTGAATTCCTTTTCCTCGCCGCCTGACGTGGCAAGCGCGTGCTTTACAAATCCTTTGGCGTAAAATCAAGGATAGGGACAAGGACGCCGAGCAGCCAAGCGTTGTTGCCCGGGAAGGTGGCGCTCGGCCACGAAAGGGCTGCGTAGATGCTTAGTGCATCAGATTTGCGTACAGGCATGGTGATCACGATCGACGGCGAGCCCTTCAGGGTGGCGGACGCGGTCTACCACATCGGCCAGGGGAAAATGCCCGGGAGTGTCCATGCCAAATTGCAGGATGTGCTGAAAGGGACAACGAAAGAGCTGCGCTTCCGCCCGGAAGAACGCCTGGAAGAAACCACGCTCGAAAAGCAGCAGATGGAATTCCTATATAGTGATTCCGACTCCGCCACTTTTATGAATCCTCAAAGCTTTGAGCAGATCACCATCCCGCTTGAGACCATCGGCCCGGGGCACTCATTCCTGACGACGGAAATGGTGGTTCCCATCGAGTTTTACAGAGGACGCCCCGTCAGCGTGCTGTTGCCTGAAACCGTAGAACTCAAAGTTCAGACGACCCTGCCGCCCATCCATCAGCAGCAGGACAGCACTTACAAATCCGCCACACTTGAGAACGGCATGGAAGTGATGATCCCCCAATTCATCGCGCCAGGCGAAACGATACGCATCGCCGTCGCCACCGGCAAGTACGTGGAACGTATGCGGAAGGAAGCCAAGCGGTTTTAGCCTCAAGCCGCTACAGCGTGTAGCAAAACCGCACCAACACGCAACTTTCAGGGTGTAGCGGCCTTACCAGTCGGAGCCAGCCCTTTCCAGCGGCCACCAGGAAGTGCCCGGCCGCGCATGAACAGGCTCCGAACGCTGGCAAGTCTATTCCTCAACTCAGAGCGTTTTCAGATAAGCGACCAGATCGCTAATCTGATCCTTTGATAACTTGGACCCGAACGGCGGCATCGGCATTGGCTTGGCATTAGCATTGCCGTCTTTGATCTGTTTCTCGACATTGGCGACCGTAGCCGGTATGTTACCGACAGGCAGCATCTTGCGCTTGAACAATCCCTTCAGGCCAGGACCAATCTTGGTCGTTGTCTGATTTGGAAAGTGGCACAACGAGCAGTTTTGATCGAACACCTTCTTTCCCGCTTTGGCTGCGGGGGAGAGGTCCGCCTTGCTCTTAGCCCAAGAAATGGTCACCACCGGCAGGGCCAAAGCCAGCGTCAGAATGAATATCCACTTAATAATCTTCAATGAACGTCCTTGCATCGTGCCTCCTGAGATTTACTTGGCAAATTCCTTAACAGCTTCCGCACCGGCGGCATACAGCTTCTTCCCAATCTCTTCGCGCGCCTTTTCAGGCGGGTTAGTCACTCCAATTAGAATTTTACCATTGCTGATGGCCGGATCGTAAACCTTGCGCCCTCGCCAGTCGGGAATGCGCGCCGTTATCAGCAGGGTAATCAAGGTAGTGATGATAACCCCAAGCATCGTCAATTCGTACGTTATGATGCCGTCCGACCACTTGGTCACCAGATGCATTCCCCCCGATATCAGGGGATAGCTTTTCTGGGTGAAGGAAACGAACCACCAGCCGCTGAGGCCGCCGATCAGGCCTCCCAGCGCAGAGATCCACGGCATCCGGGTTTTGTGCTCGCGCTGGCCAAAGCCGTAATCTTCATAAGGCTCTCCCGAAAGCACCACGATGTCCTGGGCCTTAAAGCGCAATTCACTCTGCACCCGTTCGAGCACATTCAACGCTCGTTGGGCCGAGTCGGGATCGGGATAGAGTCCGTAGATGGCGTTCATCTCATTCCTCTTGATAGATTCCGAACAAGCTCCACAAGGTTGTACCCGGAATGGCTACGGCGTCGGGCTTTTTGCCTGGCCCGCCAGCCGGAAGAAAGCCTTTAAGTCTGCTCCGCCGCTGGTTCCTGCGAAGCCAACGCCGGGGCCTCCGCCTTTTTCTGGGTACCAAGCTTCAATTCCCAGATCGAGATGATTGGGAACACCCTGGAAAAGATAAGGTATAGCAAACCCATGCCCGCAAAGGTTCCCACGGTAATGGTAATTTCCACCCAACTCGGCCGGTACGACCCAAAATTGTAAGGCAGGTACTTGTGCGAAAGCGACGGAACAATGATGAGGAATCTTTCGAGCCACATTCCAATAATAATCGGAACAGAGGCCACCACCGTCCAGCCGATCTTGGTTCGCAGGTTCTTGATGGCCAGGATGGGAACCGGGATAATGAAATTGCAGAACACCATCGTCCAGAACAGGGTCCCAAACCTTCCGCTTTGCGTCTCCCAGAAAACCGCCATCTCACTTGGGAAGTTTCCATACCAGGTAGTCAAGTGTTCCGCGAACACAAAGTAGAACCATAGCAGGCTCATCACCAGCAGCAACTTGCCCAGATAGTCAAAATGAATGGGCTTCAGGTACTCCTCCAAGTGGAGGGTTTTGCGCAAAATCGCCATAGCGATGATCAGCGCGGCGATGCCGCTGAAGATGGCTCCCGCCACAAAGTACGGGCCAAAGATTGTCGAATGCCATCCAGGCACCGGCGCCATGGCAAAATCCCATGAGACGATGGTGTGCACCGAAACAGCCACCGGAATGATCGCCACCGCCATGATGCGCATGGCCATTTCCAGCCGGTGCCACTGTTTAGGCGTTCCTCGCCAGCCCAGAGAGACAATCCCATAAACCTTCTTCCTCCAGCCCTTCGCGCGATCGCGAATCAGCGCGAAGTCCGGGAAGCTCGGCAGCAGCAGGAACGTCGTGCTGCCAATCAGGTAAGTATTGATGGCAAAAAAGTCCCACAGAAGCGGCGAGCGGAACTGCGGCCAGATGCCACGTTCGCTGGGATAGGGGATCAGCCAGAAAAACAGCCACGGCCGCCCCAGGTGAATCAGCGGAAACATCGCGGAAATCGAAAGCGCAAAAACCGTAATGGCTTCCGCGCAGCGCGTCACCGGTCTTCGCCAGGAAGCGTTCGAAACGCGCAGGATAGCCGAAATCAGCGTGCCCGCATGGCTGATACCGATCCAGAAAACGAAGTTCGTGATGTAAAAGGCCCAGAAGACCGGCCGATCCAGTCCCGAGACTCCGATGCCGTTATAAATCTGATAGCCCCAGGCAAAGAAGGCCGCAACCACCAGGGATCCGAGGATCACCAAAGCTGCATAGAAGCGCCAGGAGGCATGGTAGAGGGGGCGAAGCAGATCCTGGTTGATTTGTTCAGGCGTTTTGTCCATTGTACCAAGCACCGCGTTTAAGATATGTCACCTTCGGATGGGTTCCCAGTTCCGGCAGCAGCTTGGTACCGCGGTCGGAACGGGAGAGCCGTGAAACCCTGCTCTTGGGATCATTCAGATCGCCAAACACCATCGCCTCAGTAGGGCAAGACTGTACGCACGCCGGGTTGAATTCACCGTCTTTCAGTAGCCGTTTCTCCGCCTGCGCGTTGATTTCCGCGGCCTTGATGCGCTGGGTGCAGAACGTACATTTCTCCATGATCCCCACCGAGCGCACGGAAACATCAGGATTAAATTGCAGGTTGAGGGGTTTGTCCCAGACCGGGTTCAAAAAGTTGAAAAACCTCACAAGATAAGGGCAGGCATTCGCACAATAACGCGTGCCGATGCAGCGGTTGTAGATCTGCGCGTTCAGCCCCTCGGGGTTGTGATAGCTGGCGTAAGTGGGACAGACAGGTTCGCACGGTGCGTCGCTGCACTCCTGGCATGGTACCGGTCGGTATTTCACCTTGATGTCAGGGAAATCGCCTTCGTAGTACCGCTCCACTCGAATCCAGTGCATCGCGCGGCCGCGCGCAGCCTGATCCGCGCCCACAATCGCAATGTTGTTTTCGGCATGGCACGCCGCCACACAAGCCTCGCATCCTGTGCAGCGATCTTCGTCAATCACCATGCCCCACCGATGTCGCATAGGCTGTTTCATCTTCGCGTGTTTTTCATTACTTTGATTTCCGTCCATTACTGCCTACCGGTGCCGATATCGGCGTGGCCATTCCCGCAGCCCGCCGCCAAACAGGATAAGTTTGCCTTTCTTGCCAGTACGTGTGATCTTCACTCGCGTCGCCCCCCAGGCCAGCGCGCCAGTTTCGGTTTCGGTCTGGGGCCCAAGAATCTTGATGGGATTCGCTCCGCGCCGGCTTGCGTAACGGCCGTACTGTTCATGCCCCTGCCCTACCGGCATGGCCAGTACATCGGGAGCGATTCCCGGGGCTATCAGAGCAGGTGCCAGCAATTTGCCGTGTCGCGAAGCAACTTCCAGCAGATCGCCCTGCTCGATACCCATCCGGTTTGCCGTCTGCGGATTGATCTCAACCCATGTGCTCCACATGGCCGTCGAAATCGTATCCGGCATCTCCTGCATCCAAGGCAGGTTCGCATGCGTACCGTCACCAAACTGCAGCGATTCATAAGGCAGGAAGTTGAAAGGAAATTCCTGCGGGGCGCCATCAAACTGCGGCTCCGCAACCTTGGCCGGAGTAGTCGATGGCTTTGCCGCACGCGCAACAGGCAACTTCTCTGCCCCGGCGCTCCACCAGCCGCCTTTTTCCTGCACTTCACTCCAAAAATCATCGGTGGTCTTTGCGGAAACCGATCCCGGATGGGTGCGGAGCGAGTCAAAGGCCCTCTGCAGCATGTCCTGGTAAGTTTTCCACGGCAGCGCCTTGCTCACAACTCCGCCCACTTGTTGCGCTACGTCCAGCAGAACATCAGGCATAGCCCGCGTATGGTGCAGCGGGTTCATCGCCGGAGGCGCCAGACTCGCCACGGCTTGCGTCGTCCCCGATTCGGGAATGCTGTCAACCCAGGATTCAAGATAGGAATGGTCCGGGAGGATGAGATCCGACAGGATGCTGGTCTCATCGACAAAACTTCCAAAGCTGGCGATAAACGCGACCTTCTCCAGCGCTTCCCGCACTCGCCAAGCTGGCGGGCTGGCAAAGACCGGATTCGCGTTGAAGATAAGCAAAGATTCAACCGGGGCAGACCCCGACAGCAGGCCTTCGCACAGCTCACGAACGGAAGTGCCTTTTTTCGGACCTGCAAGATCCGCCATGGGCGGCTGCGGCGTAAAGAAAACTCCACCCGATTTCCCGACGCTGCCCAGCAGAGCATTGAGCGCGTTAGCGGCCAGAGCGTTGGCAAGCCCATTGGTCTGCGCCAGCGGTGCTCCGCCGATCAGGACGACGGCTGGCGCATGGGCAGCCATCTGCTGTGCCAGACGCTCGATCCTGGCCGCCTCCACGCCAGTCATTTTCGCGACCGCCTCGGGCGTATGATCGGGAAGTCCTTTCGTCCAGCCCTCGATTTGCACTCCGGCCTCGCCGGCGGCATCCGCAGGGCGCAACTTCTCACTCAGTATCACGTGAGCAAGACCTAACGCTAACAATCCCTCTGTTCCGGGCTTCGCATAAACCCACTCATCGGCGTTCGCACCGGTCTGCGACATGCGCGATTCCACTTGCACGAACTTGCCACGCAGGCCTGACCTTCCCTGTCTCATCGTTCCGTAACCAAGGTTTTGCGAGACCGGCGAATTCCACCTTCCCAGGAAATCCGCGCCCATGGAAAGCACGTAATTTGCGTTGGCCAGATCGAAGGTCGGCAACTGATAATGGCCGAAACTCAGCTCATTCGCCCGGCGAAGGATGGTCTGCTCGAAAAATTCAAACTTCACCGCCGGCGGCGCCCCAAGCGCGGCGAGAAATCGTTCGATTAAGATTCCGCGGTGGTCGTGCAGCGGCGCGGTCACAAAAGCCACCGGCGATGGCTTGCCTGGCGCTTTCGATCGCGGCAGGTGTGAGGCCAGTTCCTTGATTGCCTCCTCCCAACTGATCTCCTGGTATTCCCCTGAGCCGCGCGGCCCTGAACGCCGGATCGGGAAACGGACCCGGTCCGGATTATAAGTCACCTGGAGACCGGCCTGCCCCCAGGCGCACAACCTGCCCCGGTTGACGGGATGCGCGGGGTTGCCTTCCAGTTTCTTGGCCAGCCCCATGCTCAACAGGCCCACCTGTCCATGGCGCGTCACTTCCGCTTCCCCTTCCATCACCCGAACCTGGAGGCCACATCCGGCCCGGCATAGCGTGCACACGCCCGGTTTCCACGTGGCGATGCCGGGAATCAATTGCTCTTCCGGAATAAACCGGATGAGCTGGTGCTCCGGCTTGCCGCATGCATCGAGCGCCGCCGTTGCGCTGCCCACTGCAGAAATTTTGAGAAAGTTGCGACGATCCATAAGCCTTATTACCACCGTTGCCCTGCACGGTACAGCGCGCATCCGGGCAAATTGCCAGCACTAGAAATGACAAGTCGTACAGTCGGTGGGCGCGTTGTGAAGCCGGTGACAACTTACGCAGAAGTGCATATCCAGCCCGGCCTTGCGCACCGCAACCGTCTGTTGCTTCATGTCGCCATGACACGTGGCGCAATTGATGCCCGCACGGATGTGGGGCGCGTGTTGAAACCTGACATGCGCCGACTGATAGAACCAGTAGACGCGATGCCAAGGGATCTGCTCACCCTTTTTCTGGTAGGCAGCGATCTTCTTGATCTCCGGATTATTGGTTGCAATCACCTGATGGCAGGTCATACAGAGCTGCACATTGGGGATGGTCGCGGTGGGGCCTTCCGCCGTTCCCTTGTGGCAATCCGTGCATTGCATGCCGTGCTCCAGATGCACCTTGTGAGTGAAGGCGATCGGCTGCGCTACGTGAGCCGGATAAACGTCAAAGTAATCCCTAGCGTCCGCCAGCAGATTTGGATGTGCGGTCGTGAATTGTCCCGATGTTACATAGGAAGGTTGCTTGGCCCGCGATTGATTGCCACTCGAGCACGAAACGAAAGCCGTGAGAATACCAGCAGCGACAAACCCCAACCCCAATATGGTCCAACCCCTATGACTAGCCATGGCGAAAGATCAGATCATCCTTTGCGTGACGTCAAGTTAGGAACCGACTATCAGATTGCCAGCTTGCCCTATCCCAGCGCCCGGTTTCCATTCCAGAAACCGGAGCCGGATATAGAAGGAGCGTACCCACCAGCTCCAGAACTACCTGTGAAAACCCATCTGCATGCCTCAATATTTCAATACTTCCGACCCTCGGAAAACTACGTTTCAGATGGGCTTGCTATGTCTCTTTTATGAGGGCCTGTCCGAAATTAACGGGTTCGGGCCTATACCCTACTCATGATGAAATGTAAAGTCCGCCGTTGTGGACCGGTGTGTGTGCACGGTCACCGTTTTTTCCTGCATCCCGAAGGTAGCTGTCCATGCTTCAATCGTGTACTGGCCTGGCGGAACCCCTTTGATCGTATACGTTCCCTGGGTTCCCGTGACGTCGTAGAACGGGTTGTCCACCACGCCGATGTAAGCCTTCATCCACGGATGCTCGTTGCAGTGGACCGGAATCATGACTTCCGGATGCATGAACTTCTTATAAAACGGAGCAGCACCCGGCGGCTGAGACTGGTTCCACTGCGGGTTGTACTTGGGCATGACATGGATGTTATGAGTAGTGAAATCGCTGTTTACCACCTTGAGTGGCTGCCCAACCATGATGCCGAGTACGTGCGGGATATACGTGCAGCCTTTCTGGTCCAGAGTTACGGCTCGCCGGGGGGCCGAATATTTTCGCGCCCCGGATTTGATATACACAAAGACGTTGGGAAGCGTGTCATTCGCGTTCACCCTCCCGTCCTGCGGCCGGATCGGGTGCCCCTGGTGTTCGCGGACGCATTCCGGATCCTGCGACATGGAAATCTCCGGCAGATGTGGCTTGGTCCCTGTAAATAGGATCTTGCCCGTAATCTCGCCGGTAGCAGACTCGCCCTGCGCACGCGGTGCGGCAGCCGCCAAGAAAACTTTCGGTTGCACGCCCCACATCAGAGAGAACGCTGCGAGCAGAGTAACCATCCAAGTGCTTTGTTTTATCTTCATTCCTGTCGTGACCCCCAAAAAAGTTGCAAATAGCTTAAGACTGTTCATCAGCCTAGAAAATGAACCAGGCCGTGAAGTACGTTGCGTTGTTGTCAGAGGCGTTCCGGCCCGCACCGTCGTAATTCGTGCCAGCCCCGTTGAATTTCAGGTATCCGGTATATTGGGCCGTGAAGTCAATATTTTGCCATGGCCAGTACGCAACCTGCAGGATATATCCGTCACTTTTCGGATTGCCGTTGGCGCTGCCGTCAACCGGGTCCGGGGCATAAAGCACTGGATCCGTTGTCCCCCAGGTGTTGAAGTACCCGACAGTGGCGCCATACTTGTTCCTGAAGTGATAGTTGCCGTCGATTTTGAAGGTACTCAGATCGTGATGCGGAAAGGCAGCACCGCCCTGTGTAAAAGTGCCATACAGGTTGGCGCTCTCGTGTATGTAAGTTGTGTGGATCGAAATAGTGTCGTTGTTCAGGGTTGGCAGGATTCGCTCATACTGGGAATCCACGGCCGCATCAGTAAAATCGTCCTCTGGCCCGACAATCGCGTTCGGCGTCGAGGCCACATGCATCCCGTAAGTACCGACTTCAAGGTAGTTGTTTCCCATCGTCTGCTGCCACGCGAACCGCCAGTAGGGCGCAGCACCCTGAATGTTGATCCCGAAGTTTACTCCGGGGTTGGGCTGCGGGCTGCCAATATGTTCAGACCGATAAAGGGTAACATCACCATAGAGATGGCTATTCCACATCGCATAACCACCCAGGCCGGCTACGTCCTGCGCAAGCCCGCCGTCAATCAGTGTGCCTGCCATTGGCGTGGGCGTCTGATCCGGGGCTACCCAGGGAAAGCCCCAGGCCGGCGTGTCGTTCCAAAGATCTTCAACCGTCGGATTGTTGTTGAAAGTAAGGCCGTACACCAGGTCTTTCCCGGCAAAGGTCCTTCGGTTCGCGTACCGAACGTCGGTATTGTCCCAACTGAAGTGGTCAGCCTGCGCATCATATGTGACCTGGATAAAGGCTCCGACGTGCGTGGACATCGCCCCGGCCAGGAAAAGACTTGCGGCCTGCGGAAATTCATAATTCCAGTTCTGGGTCCCCGGCTGTGGTTTATTTGTTCCTGCCATGGCAAATTGAATGAAAGCGGCAATGGGCATATAACGGTTCAGGCTCAGCCCCGCCTCTTGATGACCCGGCTTGGCCGTAATCTGCGGCATACCCGTCAACGTGTACCCATTAAGCTTGAATGCCCTTCCGAACGGAGTAAGTTCCGGCGGAATAGTATGGCATGAACTGCAAGGCAATCCCGTCTGCCTGGCAAAACTGGTGATCGCCCAGCCGGTGGAATTGCCCATCAACCCGACACCCACCACGGCCGCGCCGAGCCACACCAGTTTAACAAAACGCTTCAACGAACCCATCTATAACACCTCCAAAGCGAGTATCGCTACGCCTCGGGATCCGGTTGATATCGACTCAAAAATCCGAAGATCAGAGACTTTACCGCCAGACCAACCCAACGGCAACATCACGCGATTTAGAACTTAACTATGAGCGCGTCGCTCTAAAGCTCAATCTCCTAGCCGATAACTTCCCTGACCTTCGCCGTCAGCTTGGCGAGGTTCTGAATGGGACCCCGGGGCAGACGCCTGACCTCGTCATACAAAGGAATCATGATTTCAAAAAATTCCAGCATGGCGCGCAAACGCTCCTCTGTATACGCATCTACTTGCGTGGAACCACCTAATTCCTCAAGGCACGCCCGCAAGGTGGCCACAGTCGGATTAATCTCCCGCCGCCGGCGCTCATCAAGAATCACCCGAAACATCTCCCAGGGTTCCTTGATCGCCTCGTAATATTGCTTGCGATCGCCACGGAGGTGCACCGGGCTGATCAAACCCCAGTTCTCGAGCTCCCGCATGCCTGCACTGACGTTTGAACGAGAAAACGACAGAGCCCCGGAGACATCCTCGGCATTCAACGGGTCGCGAGACAGGTAAAAAAGAGCGTGTATCTGCGCAACGGTTCGGTTGACGCCCCATTTGGTCCCCATTTCTCCCCACCAAGCGACAAATTTTTCGGTTGCAGGCGTGAGCTCCATAACGCAAGTACTGGAATCGCCATTCATACGGCAATTTCTGTAACTACAATCAGCACGGAATACTGTGCATCACTGGATTATACATGAACCGTGATCCACGTCACTCATCCTTGTGATCACCGTCACACCGGCGCGCAGGCAGAAGCCCCACAACCTTTAACCGCACGAAAGTATCGGTCCAACCATCCGTCCGATCATAGCTTGTTCTGATCACTTTTAGTGCTAGAAAGCGAAGGGTTCAACCCAGGCGGGACTTCCGGCTACCTATCCGAGGATTTGTCGGATCGTGGCCGTTATTTTGAAGAGATTTTGAATGTGGCCGTGTGGAAGGCGCCGAAGCTCCTGGTACAAAGGGATGACGGCGGCAAAAAATGACACGACCTCGCGCATCCGCTCCGCAGTATAGGTATCTTCAGGAGCGGTACGCGTCTGTTCATCGAGACATGTCTGGAATACAGCAATGGCCGGATCGATCACCCGGCGCTTATGGTCGTCCAGAATGGCTCGAAATGCCTCCCAAGGGTCCTTTGTTGCTTCGTAATATTGTTTGCGGTCGCCGCGAAAGTGCACAGGCGTGATCAGTCCCCGGCCTTCCAGTTCTCTCAAGCTTGCGCTGACATTTGAACGGGAAACGGACAATGTGCGGGAGATATCTTCCGCGCTCAGCGGTTCCGGAGAAAGGTAGAAAAGCGCGTGCACTTCAGCAACCGTTCGGTTCACAGACCATTTGCACGCCATATCTGCCCAACCAGCGATGAATTTTTCTATGCTGGGTGTAATGGTCATAACGCAATGCCCGCCCGTTCTGTAATTTCGATAACTTCAGCCAATCCACTAAGTGCCTACAATCCTGCGGCATTACTCAACAAGGAGCCAGTGATACATCTCACAGATGCAAGTGAGCTACATCACAGTCCCTTGCCCATCTGCGGTGGCAGTCGGAGGATAGAACCGTGAATTATGGGCGGGCCGGGGAGGCCGTGCTCCAGTGCCGCCAGATGAAGTAGAGCGGGATCCCGGCAAGAACGATGGCCAAGCCCAACATGGATTCAACCGGCTTTGCTATCAGTGTATTAGCAACGATGGCCAGCGAGGCCACGATAAATGCGATAGGCAGGATTGGGTATCCCCAGACGAGATAGGGTCGATGCAAATCAGGCAGCTTGTGGCGCAGGATCATCACCCCGGCAATCGCAGCCGCCGAAAAAATCCACATAGCGAAAATCACGTAGGTATAAAGTTCTTCGAAAGATCCACTCACAGCAAGAACTGTGGACCACACTCCCAGCACGACCAGCGCGATAGCGGGAGTTTGAAATTTGGGATGAATGTGGGAGACAACCCTGAAGAACACCCCGTCCTTCGCCATGGCGTAATAAACCCGCGGCGCAGTGAGAATCGTTCCGTTCAGTGCTCCGAAAATCGAACAGAGGATCAGAGCTGAAACAAATCTTGCCCCGCGCGGCCCAATCAGAAACTGCATGGCCGTAGCTGCCACACGCTGATGTTCGGCTAAAACGGGCAGAGGAAGAACGTGCAGATACGCCGCGTTGGCAGCCAGGTAAACAATGACGATGATCGAGGTCCCGAGGAAAAAGCCGATGGGCAGTACGCGAGAAGGATTTTTGATCTCGCCCGCCGTATAGGAGAGCTGATGCCAGCCTTGGTAAGCCCAGAGCACACCAACCAGCGCCACGCCGAAAGAACTAAGCGTGGTTTGGGGTGTGGGAAGTGGATGGGTCACAACTGCCGGCGTTAAGGGAGGCAAAAAAATCGCGCAGCCGATAATGATTGCGAGGCCACCCAGCTTGGCAATGGTGAAGATCGTCTGGACGGCAGTACCCTTGCGGACTCCAAGAATGTTGATAAGCGTTAGCACGGCAATCACCACTGCTGCCAGCGCTTTCTGCTCGATAGAATCAAGCGGAAAGAACGCCGACGCATAAATTCCGAAGGCGACGGCCAGCGTGGCGGCAGAGCCGGCGTCAATCACCAGCAGCGATCCCCATCCGTAAAGAAATGCAAACAGCTTCCCATAAGCTTCGCGCAGGTAGATATAAATACCGCCCGCCTCGGGCATGGCCGCACCCAGTTCCGCCAGCGACAACGCCCCCGCCAGCGCCAATGCTCCGCCCACAATCCAGACCAGGTAAAGGCTGAAGACGCCTCCGACTTGAAGGGCGACATCGTGCGGGACAAGGAAGATGCCGGAGCCGATGATGGTTCCGACCACAATCGCTGTGGAACCAAGTATTCCGATTTCCCGCGGCAGGGTCCGGACTTCGGGCTTTTCGGAAGCGGTTATCGATTTCGTGTTCATATTCCCCAGCGCTGCCCCCTGGGTCCAAATGCTTTACCTGCGCATGGCGCGCCATTATACTGGGAGTCTGCCGCAAGGACCTAGCAGACTTTTTCCGGGCCAGCCCCGAAGATAACAGGAAAGTTGAAAAACGGACATGGATTTTATTGCAGATCGGTTTAAGGGCCAATGCGCTTTGGTGGTAGGCGGCGCCCAGGGAATCGGCAAAGGAATCGCCGTCCGCCTGGCGCGGGAGGGCGCCCATGTGATGATCGGTGACGTCGACCGCACCATGATGGCCCGTACGGAGCGCGAAATCACGCGTGACGGAGGTTCCGTTCAGACGCTTGCTTGCGACGTGCGCCAGAAGCGTCAAGTGCGGCGCATGGTGGCGCAAACCGTGGAATGGCAGAACCGAATCGACGTCCTGATGTACGTCGCCGGCGTCGCCAAGGTGGTTCCCTTCACGGAAACTGATGAAAAGCACTGGGACTGGACGCTCGACATCAATCTGAAAGGCGGCTTCCTGGTTGCCCGTGAAGTGGCTCCGCACATGATCCGCCGACGCAGAGGCAAAATGGTCTTTATGGCTTCCACAAACAGTTGGGATGCCGAGGCCGGGCTGGCTCCTTACAACGCCTCGAAGGCCGGGCTCTTTCTCATGGCCAAAACGCTGGCGCGCGAGTTGGGGCCTTATGGCATCAATTCCAACGCTATCGGACCGGGGTTCATCCGGACGCGCCTCACGGATCCCATCGTGAAAGACAAGAAATTCATGAACAAGTACAAGGATCTGATTCCCGTGCGCCGTCTCGGCCAACCCGAAGACGTGGCCGGGCCGGCGGCTTTCCTGGCATCTTCGGATGCGGATTACGTCAACGGAATCCTGATGTTTGTCGACGGCGGCCAATTGGCCTGAGATGTTTTTTTCGGAATTGAAAGTCTTCGAGAATTCGGTGGCAGCCGTAATCTCTAACGATAGGAGTTCAAATGCGAAAAGTTGTCAAAAGCAGGAAAATACCTCAGCCTCGCGGTCCATACTCTCCGGCTATTATTTCAAACGGCTTCGTTTTTGTCGCCGGTCAAGGTGCGATCAATCCGAAAACGAATAAGTTGGAACTTGGAGATATTCGCTCGGAAACGCGTCGTACGCTCCAGAATATCAAAACGATTCTTGAGAGTGCTGGAAGTTCGATGAAGGATATTGTACGGGTGGGAGTGTTCCTTTCTGACATGAAGAACTTTGGAGCTATGAACGAGGTCTACGCGGAGTTCTTTCCCAAAGATCCTCCTGCACGCACAACCGTCGGCGCCAGCCTGCCCAAGATCAAGGTGGAGATCGACTGCATTGCCCGACTGCGCAAGTCAGGCAAACGAAAGTGACTCGAGTGGCGGATGGACTACCGGGAACTGTCAACACCGGCTCTGACGATCGATCTGGACATCCTCCAGCACAACCTTGAGAAGATGGCGACCTACTGCCGCGACCACGGGCTGGGATTGCGGCCGCACACCAAAACCCACAAAACACCTGAGGTGGCGCGCATGCAGATAGAAAGCGGCGCGACAGGCCTGACCGTCGCAAAGGTGGGCGAGGCTGAGGTAATGGCATCAGCAGGACTGGATGAAATCCTGATTGCCTATCCGATTTGGGGAGCTGAAAAGTTGCGGCGAATTGCGCAGCTCGCGTTAGAGCGAGGCATCCTGCTCTCGCTCGATAACGAAGCAACCGCCGAAGGATTATCCCAAGCCGCCGCTTCAGCCGGGGCAACCATCGGCGTGCTGGTGGAGTTTGATGCGGGGCTACGCCGGTGCGGCATGCCTCCAGGTCCCGAGTGCCTGCAGCTTGCCAGAAAAATCGAAAGGATGCCGGGCCTCAAATTCCGCGGGCTGATGACGTATCCGGGAAACATCTGGGGCCCGGAAGAGGATCGCGAAAAAGAAGTGAAGCAGGTGGCCGAAAAGTTTGAGATGGCTCTGGAGCCATTTCGCAAGGCCCGCATGGAGGTCGAAATTGTTTCCGGAGGTTCCACGCCCTCGGCACGAAGGTCGCATGAGCTCCCCGGCCTCACCGAAATCCGTCCCGGCACTTACGCCTACAACGATATGAATACGTATTACCAGGGTGTGTGCGGGCTGGAGGAATGCGCGGCTCGAGTAGTCACCACGGTGGTCTCAACGGCTGTGCCGGGGCGCGCGATGATCGACTCCGGATCCAAAACGCTCTCGTCAGATGCATTGGGCTCGGGACCCGCTACAGGGCACGGGTACGTGGTCGAAGCTCCGGATGCGGCATTGATCAAGCTGAACGAGGAACACGGGTATCTCGACATCACCCGCTCCTCGCGCAGATTTCACGTCGGCGAGGTTCTAACTGTGATTCCAAACCATGTGTGCTCTTGCGTCAACATGCACGATGAAGTTTTTCTTGTGCGTAAGAGCCAGGTCGAGGGCGCATGGAAAGTTGCAGCACGCGGAAAGGTGCGCTAAAAGGCCGACTGAATGATACCGGGGCGTGTGTCATTCTGCTGGGTTCGTACCGAATCCTGCGCTGAATCAAACCACTCCGCGCTATAATGAGTTCTTGCCACACGACTTTGACTTCTGTAGCATAGTGGTGGGGCAGTTTTCCGGGGGCCAATTAATCGCCCGCCGTTTGCTTGGCATACTGAGTTCTCTCAAAGCGTCCTGAACGCAAAAAACTGAATTAAGTGTCTTTCCACCGTCAATAAGTGGGGCCAAATGAAACCCAAGGGCAAAGACGACGACCGTCTGGGACCAGTCAATCCGTTTGTCGTCGGCAATGTGTTTATTGAAGCAGCAAAGAAGCTGGAGTGGATCGAGGAAGACAAAACAGATCGTCACCGCCAGTATTTCATCACTTCCAAGGGATTCGAAGAGATGTCAAAGCTGGGGATGAACATCGAAAGGGCTCTCCTGTACAGGCAGCTTCCTGCTGAGCCGCAACGTCACAGGCCACCGTCTCATACTCATCATCACTCCAGGGGTCGCCGACCGCGCTGAACCGCACCACCCCCTGCAGGCCTGCAATCTTAAAGGACTCCACACCTCCGATGGGAATACCACTCGCCAGCAGGCGCCTTTCTTGTATACCTTCAACGGCACAACCAGCGACGCTTCCTCATCCCCCCCGACGCCGCGAAGGGAAACGGGTCAGCAAAATTGTTGTCTTGGTGCATGAGTCAGATGACTCAGCTTTTGACGCCGCTCCTGAGAAACGTCGGCGACAATGCTTTCCAGGTATATGCCATGGGCGATTGCAGTAATCGGCATCATCTCCAGTGGGATGGCCGTGGCGCCGATTTTCGATGACCGCCAAAGCGTGTTGGCAGCCGTGGGAAGGGTTCAGCTTTCGATGCGGATGACCCCTTTTTTGATTGCGAACTTGATGAGATCGGTTCGATTCCGCAAGCTGAGTTTTTCCATCAGGTGCTCACGATGGGTCATTGCCGTCTTTACACTAATGCCCAGAGAATCGGCAACCTCCTTATTGCTCATTCCGAGCGCCACCAGCCTCAAGACTTGCTTCTCACGGTCAGTCAAGGTTTCATAAAGGTCTTCCGGTTCGACTCCAGCCTCTTTAGGGGGGTGCTGGACCGCTTCCATGGCCACATGTGGATCAAGCACGAGCCCTCCGCGGGCGGCGGAACGGATTGCTGAGGCCAGTTCGGAGCCGAGCATCCCTTTAAGGACGTAGCCTGAAATCCCGATTTTGAGAAAGCGCCGGACATATTCCGGATCATCGTATTGGGTGAGCACCAGCACACGGGTTTTCGGCACTTCACGCTTCAAGTCAAGAGTAGCCTCCAGCCCACCGAGGCCAGGCATCGCGATATCCATGAGGACGACGTCAGGCTGAAGCTGGCGGCACTGCTCGATGGCCTGGCGGCCGTCGGTGGCTTCTCCCACCACCTCGATATCCGGGGTCAAAGAAAGCAGAGCCTTGATCCCATCACGCATAAGCGCGTGGTCGTCGGCGATGACGACTCGAATCTTAGGCATCGTCTTCCTCCAGAGGCACCGTCAGAACGAGTCTGGTGCCACGGCCCGGCGCCGAATCGATCAGGGCGGTCCCGCCCAATATTTCCAATCGCTCCCTGATGCCAGCCAGGCCGAGGCCACGGCCGCTGGTGGCCGTGTCGGAGATGCTTGCCGGATCGAAGCCCTGGCCGTCGTCCTCGATTTCAATGGTGACGGCCTTAGCGGTAGCAGCGCACTGGATCAAGACGGTATCGGCTCGTGCGTGCTTGACGATATTGGTGATGGCTTCCTGCACAGCCCGAAAAAGCGCAGTCTCGACCTCCGGAGCCATCCGTCCATTCTGCTCATCGGTTTCGCAGCGCACTGCGATTCCCTGGCGTTTCAGGTCCCGCTCCGCATACCATTCGATTGCCCGAAACAGACCGAGGTCATCAAGCGCCGAGGGCCGCAGATCGAAGCTCAGCCGGTGGACGCCATCGAGCGTCCGCAGAGCCAGCGCCCTGGCTTCCTGCAGGCGGTCGCGCGAGGCTCCCTCGGGCAGCGTCGCAATCGCAGTATCGAGTCCGAGGGCCAGCGCCCCGATCACCTGGCTGGTTTCGTCGTGCAATTCGCGCGCAATTCGCCGGCGCTCTTCCTCTTGCGCTCTGATCAGCTTCTGCAGCAGCTTGGCTCGAAGCTGGTCATGCTGCTTGAGTTCCTCATAGAGCTGCTTGATTTCTGCTGTACGTTCCTGGATGCGCAACTCGAGTTGATCCCGACCGCGTGCTACGTCGTCAAGCGACTGCTGCAAGGCTACGCGCATTCGCTCGAACGCCCGGCCGAGATGTCCCACTTCGTCGCTGCCCAGGTCGGGAACAGGAATTTCCAGTTCCCCTGCTGCGATTTGCTCCGCCGTCCCAGCCAACGTCGCAAGCGGCGCGGTGATGCTCGAGGCAGCCCCTAGCGCGAAACCCAGCGACAGCAGGACAAGGACAGGACCCCAGATTAGAATTTCGCGGCGCAGCGCCGCCGCCGTTGCAAACGCTTCAGCTTCAGGCTGCCGGACACTGATTCCCCACGACCGGCGCGACGGCAGAGGTGCAAACGCCATGACCTCTTCCACTCGCCGGTTGATTGGGCCCGTCTGATGGCATCCGTGGCAGGTGCCTACTGCCGGCTTTCGATCCTGGATAAGTCTAGCGAGGAAGTCACGGTGGTCGCTTCGAGTGTATAGCCGCGCCTCCGCGGTGCTTGCGATGACGACGCCATGCTGGTCCACCAAGTCCACTGTTTCATGCGCCGTCAGTGGGACGAAATTCAACAGCCCGCGAAAGGCTGAACCCTCCGGATTGATCGCGCCACCGATCACGCTGGTCACCTGTCCCTGTGCGTTCCTTAGAGGGACCAGGAGAAAGAGCCGGCGAGTTCCGGCAGGCCCACCCCAAAGCGTTGAAATCTCCGGCAGGCCCTCCTTGAGCGCGTTGTGCACCGCCGGAAGCGTTGTGGGGAGACTGGCAAAGTGGATGCCGGGCGGTTCGGCCTGAAGGATGTCGCCGTTGTGGTTCAGAAGGAAGGCGCGGCTCAGCAAGTTGGACCGAACATACGCCTCGCGGAGCGCTGCCTGCTCGACCTGAGCACTTCCCGGCCCCAACGGTGGCGATACCCCTTCGAGCAGTGCGAGGTCCGAATTCACCACCCAATCCACGTGAGCGGCGATGCTGATCGCCAGTTGTTCCCGCTCCTCGAGGACCTGGCTTTCCATCTCGCGGACGCTTGACCAACTTAACCAGCCAAGAATGGCGATCGGGCCCAGCGTCCCGGCCATTGTCAAGAGCACGATCCGGGTACGCAGGCCGCGCCGCACACCACGAATAAAATTGATCCCTGACATAGTCTTGACACTCGGTTAATTCGGCTGTTCCGCTTTCGCGGGCTGGGGCGACTGGGACTCCGCAGCCGCTTTTCCCTCACCCGCAAGCATCCGTGCATACTCGAGCGAATGCTCCTTTTCCATCCGCTCACGGGTCTGCTTTCCCGTGAAAATACTGCTGTCGAATGGGAATGATTCAGGAGACAAATGAGCGTTATAGAGATGCCAGGTAATGATCACCAGGAAGGCCAGCAACCCCTCCTTCCCGTGCATCACAAGAGCTGCTGGGATCACTTCGCCCGGCAGAAAGCGCGTCGTCAGGACGGGGAAGTAGAGCATGAGTCCGGTTACAATCAGGATCAGCGAGCCAATTACCATGCCCCAATACTCGAACTTCTGCCGATAGTCGAAGCGGTCGAACTGCGCCTTCTCTTCTGACAGCCGCAGGTAGTAACGCATCATCTTGATAGCGTCGTTGAAGTCCTTGCGCGTGGGAACCATGGAGGGTCTCGTCCGGCCGGAACTCGCCTGCCACAGAGCAATTCCGAGGTGCAAAACCACAACGACAGTGAACGCGATACCCGTACTGCGGTGGATCCAACGCACACGGTCGATTCCTCCCATGAACGCGATCAGCCACTGGGCCCAATGCATACGGAAGAACTCCTGTGACAACCCGGTCACAGCCAGAATGCTGAAGAACAGGATTACACACGCGTGTTCAATCCGCTGGCGCACCGAAAATCGGACGATGTACTTGTTCATCGATTCACCACCGCCCGCCAGAGATGAAGCAGGATCTGCAGCACCAGGCCAGCCACAACAAACGGAATGAAGATCGAGTAAAACACTTTGACGGCGTAAACCAGGGGCGCGTGTTTCAGGCTGGGCTCGTAATGGCCAATCCATGCCGAGGGGAAATTGGCGCTGGCACCCGTGTGACATCGGCGGCACACCGTGACCAGGTGCTCTTTGATCTGCCCCATTCCAGCCGCGTCCACTCGCTTGATGTCATGCACGCCGTGACAGTCCGTGCAGGTTGCAGTGAATTCTCGGGGTTGTGCCTTCTCCCCCCGCTCAAGCGTAGCTGTCATCCCGTGGAAGTCATTCAGATAGGTAGTCAGTACAGCGGTGGAAATCCCGTACTTTGACATCAGCTGCTTGTTGGCATGGCAGCGCGCGCACAACTGCGGGATTTGCAGGTGCCACGACGCCGAGAGCGGATTGGAGATATTGTGGGCGTGGTGGCAGTCGGTGCAAACCGGAACATCCTTATTACCGTGCTCGATCAGGGCCTTGCCATGGACGCTCTTAACGTACTCAGCGTAAATGGCCGCGTGGCAGCGGCCGCAAGTCCGGGAAATCCCCGAGCGGGGATGCGCCGGCAGCGTGATCGAGTGCGCTCCATGGCAATCCACGCAGGTTGGCGCGTTTGTGTTGCCCTTGGCAAGAGCCTCGAAATGGATCCCGTCAAGCAGCCGGCTGTATTGGGCAAAATGGCATTGCTTGCAGACCTGATAGTATGCCAGGTCGACAGCCCGCCGGTTCGGGAATGTCTTGGCCGCGTGCGGCACCGTCGTGATGTCGCTGTGGCAATCAGTACAGGCAAGCCCCGCATGAACGGAATGGGCAAGATCCTTCTGGCTGACGTAAAGAGAGAGAGTCTTGCCGTTTCCGAGCTTTGTCGAAAGAGAGACGTCACCATGGCAGGCAAGGCAAACTTCGTTCGAGGGGGTTTCAGCTGGTAAAGCCCCGCCATGTTCTCCCGCCGAAGTCAACTCTGCCCCTGCCAAAACTATTAAAACAAAGAGGGCAAGGAATCGAACCAGCCTTTGACTCATCAGAGATCTCGTTTCGCTATCAATCTAGGTCTTTGACCCTGTATTGACAGTTAGTTTCATCACACTGCCCCGTGATGTTCGTCACATCCGGCGTCGCTTTCCCTGGGTGGCTCTGAGTCTGGAAAGATCCTTGCGCTGTCTCCTCGTCTCCTCGGAAGGCTAGTCCATAACATGCTGAATGAAAGCATGAATGGCCCGGGGTCTGGCGAGCAACGCCTCCGGCTTGGCCTTGATAATGTGACGGAGATCACAAGCCACTGTTGCAGAGATCACGGCAGCTTCGGCAATGAGTTGGGTACCATCCCTCTCTGAATGAACTGGGTTGGGCGAAAGCCGGCAGGTTCTTGGACGACTGGAACTCACCTGAAAAGGCATCATCCCGCGTCGGCGTTGCTCGCACGAACTGTTAATCGAGCCGGCTGAGAGCACCCGCGTCCTTTTGTAAAGCACGTCGGAGACCGATGGCCTTAGAAGAAGTGGGACTTGACTGGACACGGTGAATCAAAACGATGAACGCTTGGCATCGATGCGTAGTAGTGTCGATCGCAATGCTCATGCTCTCCACCGCTGGCTGGGCACAGGGTTCTGCCCCGATCAGCAGTAGTTCCTGCCTGACTTGCCACGGCCAGAAAGGCTTCACAGGCAGCAAGGGCCAAAGCCTTTACATTAATCCAAAAGAGTTTCAGTCCTCTGTCCACAGCGCTCTCGGCTGCCAGATGTGCCATACTGACGTCACGCAATTCCCGCACAAGTTGCCGGTCAAGAAAGTAGACTGCGGCACCTGCCATGCCGGCGAGAACTCAGACTTTCAAGTCAGTGTTCACCACCTGGTAATGGAAAGTCCTTCCTCGCCAGCCTGCCTGAACTGCCATGGGAACCCGCATATGATCGTTTCAGTCCATGATGCCCGATCTCCGGTCTATGCGCTGAATCTGCCGCGCACCTGCGGAAAATGCCACGGAAATCCCAAGCTGGCCAAAGAGTATGGACTGCCGAATGTTTATTCGATGTACATCGATTCCATCCATGGCCTTGCGTTGACCAGGGATGGCCTGCTGGTTGCTGCCACCTGCACAAGTTGTCATGGCGCTCACAAAATCCTGGCCCCCAATAACCCACACAGCCGGGTGTACCGAAAGAATGTTCCCTCAACCTGTGGCACCTGTCATGCCGGGATTGAGGAGAAGTATTTCCTGGGTGTCCACGGCAAAGCAATGCGAGCCGGCGATTCCGATGCGCCCGTCTGCACCAGCTGCCACACAGCACATTCCATTATGAGTGTTCGGACGGCATCTTTTCAGTTAAGGACCGCTGCCAAGTGCGGAAGCTGCCACAAGGAGCGACTGGCGACCTACCGCGACACACTTCATGGCCAGGTGACTGCATTGGGTTTTGTGGTCACGGCCCGGTGTTGGAATTGCCACAGGGCTCACGAAATTCTTCCTGCGTCCGACCCCCAATCTTCCATCGCTCCCGATAATCTGCAGAAGACCTGCGGCCAGTGCCACGGAAAGGTTTCGAAGAGCTTCGTCTCTTACGATCCGCACGCCAATCCTCGCGATCCCACGCATTATCCGGGGCTCTTTTACACAGCCCGTTTTATGAATTTCCTGATGCTGGCGGTCTTTAGCTTTTTCGGTCTGCATACGATTCTCTGGTTTGTCCGCTCCATGATCGAGCGACGAAAGAGTGGAGGGAACGGGAAGGAGGCGGCAGAGAATTAGCGCCGCGAAGGTGAAATGGGAGATCAAAAGGAGCCAAGCCGCTACTACTACCGATTCAGGCCGGGCCAGCGAATGCTTCATGGCATATTGTTTTCGACATTCCTGGGCCTGGCGCTGACAGGTCTGACCATTCGATTCAGTTATACTGGGTGGGCCAGAGGTTTTGCGCACGGCGTGGGAGGATTTGGCGCGATCCTCTTTTTCCACAAGGCATTTGCCGTCTTGCTGACGGCAGCTTTTCTTACCCATGTCATTCAAGTATCGCGCCGGGCATTCATAAAGAAAGAAGTCGGAATCCTATGGGGACCAAAGTCCCTGGTGCCGCAGCCCAACGATCTCATCAACCTGTTAGCCCATTTTCGGTGGTTCTTTGGCCTGGGGCCAAAGCCCAAATTCGACCGGTTTGCCTACTGGGAGAAGTTCGATTACTGGGCAGTCTTCTGGGGCATGGCCGTTATTGGGATTTCTGGCTACAGCATGTGGTTCGCGCCCTTTGTCGCCCATTTCGTGCCGGGATCATGGTTCAACGTCGCACTCCTCCTCCATGGCGACGAGGCTCTGCTTGCTGCATGGTTCATCTTCACAATCCATTTCTTCAATACCCACCTGCGGCCCGGAAGTTTCCCGATGGATACGGTGATTTTTACGGGCCGCCTGACCGAACAAGAGCTGAAAGAAAAGCATCCCGCAGAGTACGAACGCTTATCCGCACAAGGGAGTTTGGAGGCCGTTCTGGCCGAGAAACCCGAAAAATGGTTCGTGGTGTTCGGCCGGATCGTGGGCTTTGCCGCTATCGCCACCGGTTTCATCCTGCTCATCCTTACCCTATTCTCCTTCCGGCAGTGAGCGTACCTCCATCCTGGCCATGGTTTCCTGGCCAAAGCAACTTGTCCCACACGCCAACTTCTCGAAAGCGATTGGCGTAAGGAAAAAGTTTCGAGGATCTGAAACCTTCAGTATTATAGGAACATCTATAGTACTTTAGGAGAAGCGCGATGCCTCGACCGACACGCCGAACGAACCAGATGGAGAAGGACCTTTACCGGCGTCACGCGGATTTCTGCAAGGTTCTTGCGCATCCCATGCGTCTGGAAGTCATCGACCTTCTGCATGACCGGGAAATGGCGGTGACCGAACTGGCGGAGCGGCTGGAGGTCAGCGTCGGCAATCTCTCCCAGCACCTGAATTTAATGAAGCAGCGGCGAGTTCTGGAATCGCGCAAGGAGGGGAACAGCGTCATTTACCGGCTGGCGAATCCCAAGATGACGAAGGCCTGCGGTCTGATACGCGAAATCCTGTTTGAGCAGATGCAACAGGACAACGCTCTGTTCAAGCGCCTGGACCGCTCGCAGGCCTTCCGCTAGTCGCCCTGGCCGCGCGGGTAGAGGATCCACTGCACGCTGCGAGGGCAACTGGCCGCACAAAGCCCCGTGATGGACATCACGGCATTCAGTCAATTCATTTGATGAGACTATGCAGATGAGATTCGTTAAATCCTCCCACAAGCCATGCAGTCTGTTTTGTCCTGCCGCTGCCGTGCGGGTGATGGGGGCGCTGGCCATGCTGCTGGCGCTGGGCCATGCGTCATGGGTGAAAGCGCAGGCCAAGGCGCCGGCTCCCGGCGGTCCCGTGACCCTGCAGCAGGCGGTCAACATTGCGCTCAAGAACAACCCGACCCTCAAGGCGGCGTCCGCATACGCCGAGGCGGCGCGGCACGCCATCGACATCGCCAGGGCCGGCTACCTGCCTCACGCCAATTTCTCCGAAGGTTTTACGCGCGGGAACAATCCGGTTTACGTTTTCGGCACGCTGTTGACCCAGCGGCAGTTCACGGCGGCCAATTTTGCCCTTCCCTTCCTTAACGTTCCGCCTCCGCTGGACAATTTTCGAACTCAGTTTTCGGCCTCCATGCCGCTCTATGATTTCGGGCGAACGAAAGGGAGGGTGAAGGGAGCCAGGCTGCAGGCCCAGGGGCGTCAGGAGATCTCCCGGCGGACCCGGCAAGGGGTGATTTTCGACGTCGTCAACGCCTACCTGAACGAACTGCTGGCGCACGAACGGGTTCGAGTGGCGCAATCCGCCGTGAAGATGACGGAAGCCGACCTGGCGCGGGCCAGGGCGAGGGTTGAGCAGGGTCTGGCGGTGGAGTCGGACGTTCTGAGCGCGCAGGCGCAGCTGGCGCAGGCGCGGGAAAACCTGATCGAGGCCGGGAACAGCGTGGCCATCGGGCAGGCCTCGCTGGATGTGGCCATGGGCATTGCGGAAGACACGGCCACGCAGACGGTGGGCAAGTTATCGGAGGTCAAGGTCGCGGTGGGCAATCTCAGCAGCCTGCAGGGGACGGCGCTCCGGCAGCGGCCGGACTACCAGGCGGCCGAACTGCAGGCTCAGGACGCGCAGAACTCCGTGGGTCTGGCCCGGAAGCAGTTTTTTCCCCGCATCGACATGATGGGTTCCTGGGAGGAGGACCACCAGACCTTCGCCACCCGAGGCGGCAACAACTGGGTGGCGGGCGCCACCCTGACTTTCGACATTTTCAGTGGTGGGGCGCGCCGGGCGCGGCTTGCCGAATCCCAGGCCTACCAGAGGAGGGCGGAAGCTCTGCGCTCGCAACTGGCCTCGATGGTACGGCTGCAGGTTCGGGAGGCTTATCTGAATCTGCACGCGGCCCGCCAGCGGGTGGAGGTTTCGCGGGATTCGGCGGCACAGGCGGCCGAGAGTCTGCGCATTCTGCGCAACCGTTACGGCGCCGGTCTAGCCACCCTCATGGATGTGCTGCGGGCCGAGACCATGCAGACTTCAGCCGAAAACAACCATTTGAATGCTGTTTACGATTATCGCCTGGCGTTGGCGGCCCTGGAACTGGCCACGGGCGAACTGGGACCCGATTCGCCGGCGGTAAGGCAATAGCCGGGTTTTGACAGGCGAGGAGTGCGGCTCAAAATGAAAACACAAAATTATCTGCAAGCGATGCTGGCCCTGGTTGTCGCCGCCTTCCTTGCGGGCTGCGGCGCAAGCGAGCGGGCGCAGAAGCCGGCTGGGGCGGTCGTTTCCGGAGTGGCGGTCGAAACCGTGCATTTTCAGACGACCCCGGAATATTACGAAGCGGTGGGGACGGTGAAAGCCGCCATCAGCAGCGTGGTGGGCGCCCAGATCAGCGGAACCGTCAAGAGGGTCCTGGTTCGGGAAGGCAATCACGTTCGCAGAGGGCAGTTGCTGGCCTTAATTGACTCCCGCGCTCAGCAGGCTCAGCTCGCCGCGGCCACTGCGGGCATGGAAGAGAGTGCGCAAGGATTGGCGGAAGTCGAGCAGGCGCTTCTGGCAGCGAAAGCGGACCGGACTTTTGCCGAAGCCACATTCAAGCGTTACAAAGCACTGCTGGCAAAGCAATCGGTGAGCCGGCAGGAATACGACAATGCGGAAACCCGGTACAAGGCGGCGCTGGCCAATGAAAAGGCCACCGAGGCCAGGCTGAAGCAGATGCAGGCGCGCCAGCAGCAGGCCCGGGCCATGCATACCTCGGCGGCGACCGTCTACAGCTATTCGCGGATCATTTCGCCGATCGACGGCATCGTCACCGCCAAGTCGGTGGATGAAGGCACACTGGTGATGCCCGGCACGCCTCTGATCACGGTGGAAGACACGGGGCATTTCCGGCTGGACGCCAGCGTTCCGGTGGCTTTGCGCGGCAAGGTCCAGATAGGCGAAGCGGTCCCGGTGACGATCGGTTCCGGGCAGGGGGTGGGGCGGGTGGTGGAAATTGTTCCGGCCACGGACCCGGCCACGCGAACCTTCACGGCCAAGGTCGAGCTGCCGGCGAGTTGCGCTTGCCAGTCGGGCCAATACGGCACGGCCGCCTTCACGGTGGGCAGCGAGAAACGCCTGCTGGTTCCGAGCGCTGCTCTGGTGAGGCGGGGGGAACTGGAAGGGGTATTTGTGGTCGACTCGGAGGGCAAAGCCTACTACCGGCTGGTGAAGACGGGAAAGACGTTGGGCGACCAGGTTGAAATTCTCTCCGGGCTGGATGACGGCGAACACGTGGTGGTCTCAAAGATCGAGCAACTTAGCGACGGAGTGCGGGTCCAAACCTCATGAAAAACAGCGAACTGGGCGTCGCCGGCCGCGTCGCCCGATATTTTATCAACTCCAAACTGACTCCTCTGCTGATGATCTTCGCCATTCTCCTGGGGGCCTTCGCGATTTATGAAACGCCCCGCGAGGAAGATCCGCAGATTGTCGTGCCCATGATGGACGTCTTCGTGGGGATGCCGGGGGCCAGCGCCAAGGAAGTGGAGCGGCGGGTGACGACGCCCATGGAGAGGCTGATCTGGGAAATTCCCGGGGTCAAGTACGTCTATTCGATGTCCTACCCGGGCCGGAGCATGGTAATTGTGCGCTTCAAGGTGGGCGAGAACGAAGAGGAGTCGATCGTCAAGCTCTACAACAAGCTCTACTCGAACTTCGATCTGATTCCGCCGGGCGCCACCAAACCGCTGATCAAGCCGCGCACCATCTATGACGTTCCCATTCTGGCGCTGACTTTCTGGAGCAACCGCTACGATGACTACCAGATTCGCCGGGTGGTGGCGGAAGTTCAGAGGAAGGTTCAGACCGTCCAGAATGTTTCAGAAACCAGGATCCTGGGCGGCCAGAAGCGGGAGATCCGGGTATTGCTCAGTCCGGCCCGGATGGCGGCCTACGGGGTCGCCCCGGCGGCCATTGTTCCGATCCTGAATCAATCCAACCAGCAGCTGCAGTCGGGCGAATTCGCCTCCAACAACCGCGAATACAGCGTTGAAACCGGAGACTTCCTGCGCACGGCTGACGAGGTGGGCCGGGTTGTGATCGGCGTGTCGCATGGCCGTCCGGTTTACCTGCGCGACGTGGCCACCCTCAAGGACGGGCCGGCCGATCCCTCCGACTACGTGCTGTTCGGCTATGGGAAAGCCGCAAAGGACAAAAGGCAGAGCCGCATCGGCGAGTTTCCTGCTGCGACGCTGACTATCGCCAAGCTCAAGGGCACCAACGCCGTGACCACCGCGGACAACGTCCTGAAAATGGTTGAGGAGCTGAAGGGCAAGGTGATCCCTGAAGGCGTGCACATGACGGTGACGCGGGATTACGGCCGTTCGGCGGAGGAGAAGTCCAACGAACTGCTGGAGCACCTGCTGATTGCAACCCTCTCCGTAACTCTGCTGATCGCCCTGGCGCTGGGCTGGCGGCCATCGATTGTGGTTCTGGCGGCGGTACCGGTCACCCTGGCCTTTGCACTTTTCGTGTTCTACATGTACGGCTACACGCTCAACCGCGTCACGCTGTTTGCATTGATCTTTTCCATCGGCATTCTGGTGGACGACGCCATTGTGGTGGTTGAAAACATCGCCCGGCACTTCCATCTGCCGCAGAACAAGGGGCGTCCTCTGGCCGACGTCGCTGCGGAAGCCGTGGATGAGGTTGGTAACCCGACCATCCTGGCCACCTTCACGGTGATTGCCGCCGTTTTCCCCATGGCCTTTGTCAGCGGCCTGATGGGACCGTACATGCGCCCGATCCCCGTTGGCGCCTCCATGGCCATGCTCTTCTCGCTGATGGTGGCGTTTGTTGTTTCGCCCTGGGCGGCGTTGCGCGTGCTGGCCCATGTGAAGCCTCACTCGCATGAAGGCGAATCCGGAGGCCCGGACCGCCTGCAGCGCCTCTACCGAAAGGTTGTGACTCCGCTCATTCACAGCCGCAGGAAGCGGGTATTCTTCCTTGGAGGGGTCGTTTTTCTCCTGCTTGTCGTTATGGTTTTCCCGCTGGCGAAAATCGTCCTGGTCAAGATGCTGCCTTTTGACAACAAGAGCGAGTTCCAGGTGATTATCGACATGCCCAGAGGGACCACCCTGGAGCAGACGGCCCTGGTGACGCAGAAAATCGCCCGGCGCCTTGCTGAGGAACCGGAGGTGGTCGATTACGTGGACTACATCGGCGTCGCGGCTCCGTATGACTTCAACGGGCTGGTCCGGCACTACTTCCTGCGGAAAGGGCCGACGGATGCGGAAATCTACGTCAATCTCGTACCAAAGTCTGACCGCTCAATACAGAGCCATGAAATCGCGATGCGCATTCGCCGCGATATCGATCCCATCGGCTTCCAATACGGAGCCAGGTTGAAGATTGCGGAGATACCACCCGGACCTCCGGTGCAGGCAGCGCTGGTGGCTGAAATCTACGGCCCCAGTTTCCAGGGGCAGGTTGACGTCGCTCGCAAGGTCCTGCACGTCTTTGAACATACGCCGGGCGTAGTGGATGTGGACTGGAGTGTGCTGGCACCCCAGCGCAAACTCCACTTCATCGTGGACAAGCAGAAGGCCGCGCTGGATGGTGTCTCGACGGAGCAGATCGCCCGGACCCTGCATCTGGCACTGGATGGGGACGTGGTCGGCATCGCGCATCTTCCCGACGAACGCGAGGACGTCGACATTGTGCTGCGAGTTCCGCGTGCGCAGCGGTCCAGCATCAACAGCCTGGGTGAGATTCGTGTGATCTCCCGGAACGGAACGCTGGTTCCCTTAAGCGAGCTGACCCGGGTGAAAGAGGAGACCATCGAGCAAACCATCTATCACAAGAACCTCAAGCGCGTCGTTTATGTCACCGGCGATGTGGCAGGCAGAGAAGACAGTCCCATTTACCCGATGCTTGCGATGGCAAAGAACTTGGACCAAATCAAAGCGCCCAACGGCACCACCATCGAACCTTATTTCACCCATGAGCCGTTTCTGACCAGCAACTATTCCATGAAGTGGGGTGGCGAATGGCAGATTACCTATGAGACCTTCAGAGATCTGGGTTTCGCCTTTATGGTGGCCCTGCTCCTGATTTACGTGATGGTAGTGGGATGGTTCCAGTCCTTTATTATTCCCCTGGTCATCATGGCGCCCATTCCATTAACCCTGATCGGGATCCTGCCAATGCACGCCGCGATGGGAGCTTTCTTTACGGCCACCTCCATCATTGGATTCATCGCCCTGGCCGGCATCATCGTCCGGAACTCCATTCTGATTGTGGACTTCGTGGAACTGCGCCTGGCGCAGGGGATGCCGCTCGAGGAATCGGTGGTGGACGCCGGCGCCGTGCGCTTTCGTCCCATCCTTCTCACTGCGGCTGCCGTGGTTGTCGGCGCTTTCGTGATCCTGCCTGACCCGATCTTCAAGGGGCTGGCCATCTCGCTGATCGCCGGGGCCGTTGCCTCGACGCTGCTCTCGCAAATCGCGGTGCCCATTCTGTATTACCTGAGCGCCCGGAAAAAACATCCGCTGCCGGAAAAACAGGAACCGGAGGGAGGTGCGGAATGACACTCCTCAAACCCAACAACATCCTCTGCCCGGTGGACCTCAGTCCCGCCTCCGACGCCACGCTCCGCTGGGCAGGGCTCTTCGCCCGCACGTTCAACACGCGGGTGGAAGTTCTCTACGCCGACTGGTGGGAGCCCCCGCGCTACTTCACCGAGGGCCAGATCCAGGCTCTCTCAAAACAGCAGCAGGCGGGCGAAAAGGCTGTCCGGGCAGAGTTGGAGACCCTGGCCAAATCGACTCTGGAGGATGTCGCACCCTACAACCTCACTGTGATCGAGGGCCATCCCACCCGGCAGATCCTGGAGCAGGCGAAAAAGCTGACGACTGGCCTGATCGTCATGGGCAGCCACGGCCGCACCGGCATGGCGCGACTGCGCCTGGGCTCGGTGGCCGAGGACGTTGTGCGCGGGTCGGCCTGCCCGGTGCTGATTGTGAAGTCTGCAAAAGACCCCGGCCGCTTGCCCAGCATCGAAAATATTCTCTGCCCGGTGAACTTTACCAGCTTGTCTCAGCGCTGTCTGCAACTCTCTTCGGAACTGGCCGGCGCCTTTGGCGCCAGGCTCTGGGTGGTCCACGCCACCGACGGCAAGCAGGGCAGCATGGAGCAAGTCCAGCAGCACATCTGCCAGTGGGTACCGCAGGAAGTGCGGGGACGCTGCGAACTGTCGGAAGTGGTTCGTCAGGGGAATGCGGCGGAGCAGATCGTCCTGATGGCGCGCGAGCATGCTGCCGATCTGATAATCATTGGCGCCCAGCACCGGCCCTTCCTGGAATTTACGACTTTGGGAACAACCACCGAAAAAGTGATGCGCCACAGCCGGGCTTCCGTCCTTGTCGTCCCCATGACCCAAGCCGGCAGCGGCGATTGATTTCAGAACGAGGCTCTTATGGACTTGAATCGATGGCTCAGGCTGATCGCCGGAGCCTTCATCTTCACCAGCGTTCTGCTGGGTCACTTCGTCAATGAATGGTGGTACGTCTTTACCGCCTTCGTGGGACTCAACCTGTTTCAGTCCGCCTTCACCAACTGGTGCCCCATGATCGCCTTCTTGCGCAAACTGGGCGTGAAAGCATAGACCCAGCCGGGGCGTACCACTGACAGCAGGCATGGTCAGCTCAATATCGTAACGGCCTGGGAATGACCTTCCAGGCTATCGTGGGAAATATGTAGCCGCGCCAGTTCCGATCATAGCGAAAGCCGATGCGGAACATGTACCATTGGCCATTGCCATCGGGTGAGTTAAAAACGAAGTAGGGTGGCCAGGCCAAGCCAATGCTGGTGCCCTTGGGATTCCCGAATAGCAGGAAGTCCGGCTTGTGATTGGACTTCCACGAGAGGCGCTGCTGTGCCCAGCAGATGACAGTCGCAGCGAGACGGCGGTCCTTGCCCTGGTTGACGCAGCCCTGGCTCGCTGAAATCGCAGACGCAGAGTTGACCGGGCGAGAAAAGAAAAGAATAAGAGCAAGCCCGAAGACCGACGCCAGCGCAGCAGACATCAGCACTCGCGTTCTCACCTTCCTCACAGTAACTGCCTCCCGCAGATAGTCACTATGTCCAGTCCCGATCCTGTGCGGAGCATCTGTGGGCTAGGATGCGTGCTCGCGCTGAAACGTTAACATTCCGATTCGAGAAAAGCCGCAACAACATTCCCTGCTCTTCCTTCTTGATGCCTTATTGTGCCGAATGACTCCGTTCCAAGCGTCACGTTTGGTGCGAAGATTTGCGGTGACCAAAGTGCCAGCAAGCCAATCGTGAACCTGTGCCGCGCTTAAGGACTGAACGAAGTTGCTGAGCTGAAACCGCGTTTCTGGGAAGCATTGTCAGTTCGGCCAGAGGCCGGGAGCACATCCTCAGGGGTGTCTATCTCAAATGCGGACTTGTGTCATGACCATAGGTGACGACACTACAAGCTGGCACAAGGCCGATTGGCGCGGGTCGCCAGGCGAGCAAAAGAACATCATAGAGTTCGCGCCTGGTTTAGCAAGCGTCGCATGAGACAGGAAGCACTGATAGAATTGAGGGCCTGAAGTGATTTGAGGAGAACGGAAATGAATTCTGAACAATTTACGGCCTGGCTCCAGGAGTTGGCTTTGGACCTCCGCTGGTCATGGAACCACGCGGCTGACGAATTATGGGCGCACCTCGATCCGGAACTCTGGGCGCTCACGCATAATGCCTGGGTCATCCTTCAGACGGTCTCGCGAGAGCGGCTGGGCGAATGTCTTTCGGATGCGTCCTTCCGCGAGAAACTGGAGAAGGTGCATCGTTACTACGAGTATTACGACACGCGTCTGCACTGGTTCAAAACGGCTTATCCTGATTCGCCAATCAGTGCTGTCGCCTATTTCAGCATGGAATTCATGTTGAGCGATGCGCTGCCGATTTACTCGGGGGGCCTGGGCAATGTCAGCGGTGATCAGCTCAAGGCCGGGAGTGATCTGGGTGTTCCTGTATACGGCGTGGGACTCTTGTACCAGCAGGGCTATTTCCGTCAACGCATCGACGCAGATGGCCATCAGGAGGCGCTCTACCCGTATAACGATCCTACCCAATTGCCCATTTCTCCACTTCGCGAGTCGAATGGAGAGTGGCTGCGCATATCCATCCATTTGGCGGGCATTCGTCTTTACCTGCGCACGTGGGAGGTTCGGGTGGGGCGTGCACGCCTGTTCTTGCTCGATTCCAATGATCCGGCAAACCTGCCAGAGTATCGCGGTTTGACGTCCGAGTTATATGGCGGCGGCCCGGAAACGCGCCTGCAACAGGAGCGGATCCTTGGCATTGCCGGCTGGCGTTTGCTGCGCGCGCTGGATCTTCGTCCGGAGGTTTGCCATCTTAACGAAGGCCACGCTTCGTTCGCGGTGTTGGAGCGCGCCCGCGATTTCATGGAGGAGACAAAGCAGCCGTTCGAAGCGGCTTTCGCTGCAACCCGCACAGGCAACCTCTTCACGACGCATACTCCGGTCGAGGCCGGGTTTGACCGTTTTTCGCCGGCTCTTATGAAGCGGCATGTCGGCCGCTACGCGGAAGAGCGGCTGGGAATCCCGTTCTCGCGACTGATGGGGTTGGGCCGGCTGAATCCGGACGACGATTCCGAGCCCTTCAACATGGCTTATCTTGCCATTCGTGGCAGTGGCGCGGTGAATGGGGTAAGTCGTCTGCACGGCGAGGTCAGCCGCCGATTGTTCCAGCCCCTATTTCCGCGCTGGCCTCGGGCCGAAGTACCGGTTGGCCACGTGACGAATGGCGTTCACGTCCCGTCATGGGATTCGGCGGCGGCGGACCACGTCTGGACAGAGGCCGCAGGCAAGGATCGATGGCGCGGTGATCTCGAAGAACTGGCCGGGGCGTTAGACACCGTCCCCGCTGCGGACATCTGGAAGATGCGGACCGAGAGCCGCATCCAGCTTGTCGGCTACGTACGAGCCTATCTCGCGCGCCAGGTCGCGGGACACGGAGCGTCCCCTCAGGAAGTCGATCTGGCGGCTCGCATCTTCGACCCCGATACGCTGACGATTGGTTTTTCACGCCGCTTTGCTACATACAAGCGTCCCAACTTAATGTTGCGCGAGCCTGACCGTCTCCTGCGGATTCTGACCAACCGTGAGCGGCCGGTTCAGCTCGTCATCGCTGGCAAAGCGCACCCTCAAGACCGCGAAGGCCAGGAAATGATCCGGCAGTGGGTTCAGTTTATGCGCAATACCCCTGCGCGCCTTCATGCCGTTTTCCTTGCGGACTACGACATGCAGATGGCCGAGCACCTTACCCGCGGTGTGGACCTGTGGGTGAACAACCCTCGGCGACCATGGGAAGCCAGCGGAACCAGCGGCATGAAGATACTTGTCAACGGAGGCCTGAACCTCTCAGAACTCGACGGCTGGTGGGCCGAGGCATATTCGCCGGAAGTGGGATGGGCAATCGGAGACGGCCGCGAGCATGATTCCGACCCGGAGTGGGACCGCAGGGACGCTGAACAGGTCTATTCATTGCTGGAAGATGAAGTCATCCCAATGTTCTACCAGCGCGACCAGACGGGCCTTCCAGGTGCCTGGATCGAGCGTGTGCGAGCAAGTATGTCACGCCTGACCCCTCGATTTTCCGCCAATCGCGTGGTCAGAGAATATACTGAACGTCATTACATCGCGCGAGCGAAGGCATACCGTGAGCGAACCATGAATGCCGGCAAGACCCTCGAGGGCTTCATGAGCTGGCTCCGGGCGGTTGAAGAACACTGGCCCAGGCTCCGCTTTGGGTCGTTTGACGTTGCTTCCGAGGGCGGACAACACATCTTCAACGTTCAAGTTTATCTGCACGAACTGGAGGCGGAGGCAGTGCACGTCGAGCTATACGCTGAAGCCGTAGGTGATGGTTGCCCAGTGGTCGTGGAAATGAATCGCGGCGAGCCACTGGTGGGGGCTTCCAACGCGTACGGTTACACCGCTTCTGTCCCATCCGATCGCCCAGCAGGTGACTTCACGCCGCGCGTCGTGCCGTACCATCCGCTGGCATCGATTCCGCTTGAGTGCGCGCAAATCCTCTGGTACAGGTAGCAGGTGTGTACCTTTTCCGGGTCCTCTGGCCACGGAATGGATAACCGGCCGCTCAGAAGCCCATGACGACAGCTCGTAGAAGCGAGGAGCGCCCTCCAAGCTGGCAACACGGGTGTCGCAGCCGCTGGCCCTGGAGCGTCTGCGGTCTCGCGAAGCAGTGGCGCGGGCCGCTCCGTTTATTCAAGAAGATGAAGGGTTGGATGATTGCTGTGGGTTCGAGTGCAAAAAACGCTCAGTAACAAATTCGCTGGTAATGGGCTCGCCGCTCAGCACCATCGCCAGCATTTCCCCGCCGAGAGCCTGCGGCGCAATGATGAAATCCGGCTGCGCCAGCCGGACCCTTTCGAAGTGCTTGCTGTCGTTCACTGCAACGATGGTTTTGGCCTTTCCCTTGAGCTCCTTCACGGCCAGCGCGATGAAGGCGTTTTCCGAGTCGTCGGATCGCAAAGCCAGAACTGCCTGCGCTTGTTCCGCGCCTGCCTTGCGAAGGACTTCCAGGTCATTGGCGTCTCCGATGATGATGTCGGCATCCTCGAATCCGCTCTCAGCAGGTTGCCGCGCCAGAATGAGCGTCACCGCGTGGTTCCTCTTATGGAGTTCGTGATAGGTGTTGAAAGCCAGTGGGGTAGCACCCACGATGATGAAATGATCGATGCGTTTCATTCTCTTCTCTCTTCCGTGTACGATCCGGTCGACGCTGCTGGTTACAACCGGCCCGATGATCGCACTGATCGAAGTTGCAAAGACACCAATTCCTAAAATGATGATGGAGACGGCGAATAGCCTGGCGTGAAAAGTCTTGGGTACAATGTCTCCATATCCCACCGTCGACATCGTCTCAACCGAGTAATAGAAAGCGGCGACAAGATTCCTGATCGGGGGCGAGAACTCACTGCCCAGGTACATGCACCCGAAAACCGCATAAATCAAGAGCAGCAGGCTGCTGGTGACGGCAAACAGCGTTCCGGCTGCCAAGCTGGCGCGGGTGAAAGCGCTGTGAGACACAAGCAGCACCAGGAGCAGGAATACATCGTAATAGAGAAGAGCCGGGCGAGTTCCGCGCGGGAATAGCAGCAGGATCAGAATCATCGCGACGGTGAGAATAATCGTGATAACCCACGCAAATCGCGAGCGCAGCATTAACCCGACCGACATCAGCAGCAACGCCAGTCCGACCAGCAGAAACGGCATGCTTGCGGGGGGAAAGCTCACCAGGCGGCTGGGAAAATCAGCGAAGAGGGTTCGCCACTCAGTCCCGAACTTGCTCCAAAGAAGAAACAATCCTGCCAGTGCCACCGCCAGCGAAATCAGGATATGCGGGAACCAATGTTTCGCTCCAATGACTCGATGGATATGCCGGCCCAGCAGGCGAAGCCGCGCCAGCGGACTCAGGGTAAAATGCCAACCCGCCGGTTTTTGCTCAGCCATCTTGAATGCCCTTTGTTCCTCTGTCGATGCGCCCGCCGGGCCTCACCACATTCTGCTCATTCATGCCCCAAAGGTCTGCGCCCGCCATAACCAGCCACATGCGATGAGAATATCACAGCAGATGTGATTGCATTTCGAACTGTGTCTCGTACCCCTTCAGGCGGGTGGCGCATCGGAGTTTAAGAAGATTCCTGCGCCGTCAGGCTGAAATCGGGAACAGAGAAAATTAAGCCTGCAACTTTTTCACAGCATGTAAAGCATCATTATATTAAGAGCTGTTGGACTGGTCGGCTGATAACATGCGAAAGCGATCCTACATCTTCCAGATGTTGGCCCGGAACCCGGCTCGCGGTTTCCGCCGCATCTCAGCGCGCCAGTGGAAAATCTTGCTGGTGCTGACGTCAATCAACCTCCTGAATTATTTCGATCGTCTGCTGGTGATTCCAATGTTTCCCATGCTGAAGAGGCAGTTCCATATCGACGACTTCCAGCTCGGCCTCCTGGCATCCGCGGTGTTGCTGGTGGATTGCGTCACGGCATTGGCGGCGGGATACTGGTCCGATCGAGGCCCACGCAAGAAGATCATGGCCGGAGGAGTCTTCGTCTGGAGCGCGGCCACATTCCTTTCGGGAATCGCCCCGACGTTTGGCGCACTGCTGGGTACCCGTGCCGTCGTCGGCGTGGGGGAAGGAGCGTATGCCCCCGGCGGCACCGCGATCATCTCGGCGTCGTTTCCCTCACGGCTGCGTGC